>DASTGO010000249.1:0-9784 GCA_035719045.1 Kineosporiaceae bacterium
GCCCCGAGAGCCGTCCCGCCGCTTGGCCGGGCGAGAGCAACCCGGGAACTCACACAGCGGCGGCTCTGCGGCTGCATCAACTGCCAGTTCCGGATCACTCACCGGCTCATCCTCCTCCACGACTGGGTCCGGACCGGAACCTAGCAAAGTAAAACGTAATTGTCGATTTTCCTTTTACGTGAACGGCGACGGTGAGCCTGGCTGCGAGAGCGGCCGGGCTCGAGGCAAGGACACCGAGAGCGGCCGACGTGACGAGGTTGGCGACCGACCGGGACCCCACCCCCGCGAGCAGGGCACGCCGGCTTTCCTGCGCGGGCCCAGAGGTTGACCGGGTGGGCGAGTCGCGAGCAGGGGCCGACCCCACCACGGCTGGACTTTGTGATCTGGAGCACATCCGAGGACCTGCTGTCCAGATTCGATGCGCGGTCGCGCCTGTGGTGGGTGACGGGACTGGCCGACCTTCGAAGGAGTTGACGGCATGCCCCCCACCTCGGGTCGCCCCTGGCCGGGCCGACCGTGCCCGGCCCACGGTCGGCAGCACGGGCGGTCGCAGACGCCGTGGGCCCATGGCGTGTGCGAAGGGCGCCGGTCATGGTGCGTGTGAGGTTCAACGACGCCGAGCGGGCGTTGCTGGCGCAGTCCCGGGCCGAGGGCTCGGTCTTGGACTGGCGCAACGGTCCTGCCTGGGGGCAGCGGATCCGGATCACCGGGGCGATGGCAGGGGACGCGGTCGGTCGCATCTACTGGCCGGCGCAGGTGCTGACCACCCGTGGCCTGTGCCGGGCCGGAGACTACGTGCGGGTGTACCCGGGGACGGTACGGGCCCTGGCCCCGGCAGTGGGTGGCGAGCCGGGTGACCAAGCGGTCGGCCGAGAGACCGCGGTGGTGGCGGGTCACGGCCAGGGCCCCGCGACCACGGCAGCCGGGCCGGAACAGGTCATGGGCGACGCCGCGGAGCTACAGCTGGATCTGGGCCTGGACCCGGCAACGGCCGCCGATCTGCAGCCTGTGGTCGGAAGTCGGGTGGACGGCGAGGATCTGGCCGGCTTGGGGCTGACCAGGATGAGCGAACGGCAACTGAGCACCTATGCGGAGACGGTGCGGGAGCGACCGCACGCCCCGTCGGCCGCGATCGCCGAAGCCGCGCACATCGCCGACGAGCAGGACCGCCGGGCAGCTGAGTACCGCTGGAGGTTGGACCATCCCCTGGGGGAGTTCGATGCCGCCGCGGACTGGGCGCTGGCCAGGATCGGCGACGAACCGTCCCGGGACGAGGCGGCCCGCATCATCACCCGGTTGCGTTCCCGGCTGGTCGAGATCGGGGCGGGCGCCCACGCCGACTACCAGCGGCGCCTGGACCTGGTCGAGGGCGGCCAGGTGAAGACCGCCTACTACGGGTCCCGGGGTGGGCCGGGCATCCAGGATGACGAGACCCATGCCCAGTTCGTCTACTCGGCGGTCGTGGCCGCGATCGACGACGCGTTGTCTGGGCCGGGGAACCGACCCGACGTCAGGGCAGCCGTGGAGGAGGCGTCCGGGATCACCGGTGAGCTGGCGTCGTGGACCAGGCCGAGGGTCACCCACTTCATGGCGTGGCACGCCCGGGGGGTCGTGAGCTCGGCGCAGGAGGCGGCCTACGCCTCGATGGTGGAGCGGGAAAGCAAGGACGACTACGCCCAACGCAACCAGCGCCTGCGCGGCCTGCTCCAGGCCGGGCCGACGGCCAACCCCGACCTGGTGCTCCCGGTGGGACCGAGGGCTGGGGAGATACCCGCCGGCCAGGTACCAGCCACGACCGCTCCCGGTCCGGGGGCCGCGGCACCGTCGACGGCCGCCGATGCCCTCGACGGGTCGGTGATGCGGTACCGGGGCTGGTTCTCCACTCCTACCAACCGGGCCCAGGTCGACGCCGCGGTCACCTCCTGGAACGGCGCCAGCCCTGACCGGCGGCAGCTGTTGCGGGAGCGGGGGGTCGCCGCCCCTGACGGCTACGTGTGGACCTCGACGCATCTGCTGGCCCGTGAGGGCGCCGAGCCTGTGGGCACCGGACCGAGCGGGCCCGCAGCCGATAGCGCGGTAGCTCCCGGTGCGACCGCGGGGGAAAGGCCCGACCGGGGTGTCACCTCCGCCATCCAGAATGTGGTCGACGGCCGCGTCGGCCGGGAAGGAGCACGTGGTGAACAGGTACGGCCGGACGGCGATGGCCTACTACCAGACGTACCTGCCCGGGCGGCTGGCGCAGATCCCGCGGGATCAGGTGGAGGAGTTCTTCAGCCAGCTGGGCAGGCAGGTGGAGGAGGAGATCCAGGTCCAGATTCCCGGCCTGGCGGGCCCGGACGGCAAGCAGGAGGACTACCTGAGCAAGGTGGGCCGGCTGACCAACGCCCGGATGCGGGCGGAGGAGCTGGTGCTGGCCGAGATGGTGTTCCTGCCGAAGGAGCCGGGGACCGAGGACCTGGAGATGCCACAGGAGCAGGTGCCGGGGGTGACCTACCCGCAGTAGCCGCCGGTTCCGTCGGCCCCGTCGACGAGCCGGCGGCGCCACGGTTTCGTCCTGGCGGGCAGGCGGGTCTGGCCCCGTCCGGGCAGGCGGGGCGGGTCAAGGCGAACCTGGAGGCGCTGCGGCTGCTGCGTCGGTTGCAGGCCGACGGCCGGGCGGCCACCAGCGAGCAGCAGCAGGTCCTGGCCCGCTGGTCTGGTTGGGGGGCGATCCCTGACGCCGTCACCGAGGGCAAGGTCTGCGGGTATGTCACCGCCGAGCAGCAGCAGGAGATCGCCGGGCTGTTGGGCGGTGAGGCGTTCCGGGACGCCCAACGCAACACCCTCAACGCCCACTACACCGACGCGGGCCTGGTGCAGGCGATCTGGGCCGGCGTTCAGCGGATGGGGTTCACCCAGGGCCTGGTGCTGGAGCCGGGGTCCGGCTCGGGGAACTTCATCGGCTACGCCCCGCCCGGCGCCCGGATGGTCGGGGTGGAGCTGGACCCGATCACCGCCGGGATCGCCCGGCTGCTGTACCCGGACGCCCAGATCCGCAACGAGTCCTTCGGGGACACCCGGATCGGGGAGGGCAGCTTCGACGCCGTCGTCGGCAACGTGCCGTTCGGCAACTACCCGGTGACCGACCGCCGGTACAACCGCGACCTGGCCCACTCCATCCACAACCACTTCATCATCAAGTCCCTGGCCCTGACCCGTCCCGGCGGGGTCGTGGCGCTGCTGACCTCCCGGTACACCCTGGACGCGGTGGAGTCGGCGGCGCGGGCGCAGATGGCCCGCTACGGCGACCTGGTCACCGCTGTGCGGCTGCCGTCGGGGGCGCACCGCAGGGCCGCCGGCACCGACGTGGTGACCGACCTGCTGGTCTTCCGTCGTCGCGGCGACACCGACCCGGCGGGGGAGCAGGCGTGGGTGGCCACGACCCCGATCACCGTGGACGGGCACAGCGTGCAGGTGAACTCCTTCTTCGCCGACCACCCCGAGCAGGTGCTGGGCACCTGGGCGCTGCGGCGGGGCGCGTTCACCTCCACCGACCTGGCCGTCGTCGGAGACCGGGATGCCGGGCCCGCGCTGGCCGAGGCGCTCACCGCGGCGCTGCAGGACTGCGTGCCGGTGACGACGCCCGGCCTGCCGGACCTGGACGCCCGGGTGGCGGGGCTGCTGGAGGCCGGCACCGACCGTCACGAGGGGCACATCGCGGTCGGCGCGGACGGGTTCACCCAGGTCGCGGACGGGCGGGTCGTCGCCTTCGCGGTGCCCGCCACGCAGGTCGAGGAGCTCACCGCGCTGGTGGGTCTGCGGGACCTGGCGGCAAACCTGCTGTCCGCCGAGGCGGCGTCCGACACCGACACCGGGCGGATCCTGCAGCTGCGCCAGGGGCTCAATGACGCCTACGACGCGTACGCCGCCCGGTTCGGTCCGATCAACCGCAGCAACTGGCAGGAGCGCACCAACCCGCGCACCGGGGCGACGGTCCGGGTGCGGGTACCGCCACGCCAGGGCGGGTTCCGGTCCGACCCGGCGTCGGCGGTGGTCTACGCCCTCGAGCGGTACAACCCCGACACCGGTGTCGCGGCCAAGGCCTCGATCTTCGCCCAGCGGGTCGTCGCGCCCCGCCGGCCGGCCACCCACGTCCAGACTCCGGCCGAGGCCCTGGCCGTGGTCATGGACACCCACGGGCAGGTGGTCCTGGCGCAGGTCGCGCGGCTGCTGGGCACCGACGAGGCCACCGCGCGAGCCCAGCTGGGCCAGGCCGTGTTCGACGACCCCGAACGCGGCGAGCTCGTCGTGGCCGCGGACTACCTGTCGGGCAACGTGCGCCGCAAACTGGCCGCCGCCCGGGCGGCGGCCGACGAGGACGACGCCTACCAGGTCAACGTGACCGCCCTGGAGCAGGTGCTGCCCCGCGACCTGCTCCCCGGCGAGATCGACGCCCGCCTCGGCGCCTCCTGGATCGACGCCGCCACGGTCCAGGCGTTCCTGGTCGAACTGACCGGCGGCAGAGTCATCGTCGAGCACCCCGGCGGGTCCCTGTGGACCGTGGACGCCCCCGACAGCGGCACCGCGGCCACCTCGACGTGGGGGACCGAGCGGATGCCGATCGGGGAGCTGGCCGAGCGGCTGCTGACCCAGCGGCCCATCGAGGTCACCGACACGGTCATCGAGTACGACCCCGTCGCGCACCGGGAGACCACCCGCCAGGTCATCAACCTGGACGAGACCGAAGCCGCCCAGGCCAAGGCCGCCGAGCTGCAGGACCGGTTCGGCGAATGGCTGTGGGAGGACCCCGCGCGGGCCGAGCGGCTGTGCCGGATCTACAACGACCGGTTCAACTCCATCGTCATGCGGACCCGGTCGGCGGCCCCGCGCACGATGCCCGGCCTGACCGCGGGGTTCACCCCCCACCCCCACCAGTACGAGGCCGTCGACGGGATCGTCTGCGACCCGGCCACCCTGCTCGACCACGTCGTGGGCGCCGGCAAGACCGCCGAAATGATCATGGGCGCGATGGAGCTGCGGCGCCTGGGCCTGGTCCGCAAACCCTGCGTCGTCGTGCCCAACCACATGCTGCGGCAGTTCGCCAACGACTGGCTGCAGCTGTACCCGCAGGCCAAGCTGCTCGCCGCCGGGTCGGGGGACCTGCGGGGGGAGCGGCGACGCCGGTTCGTCGCCCAGGCCGCCACCGGTGACTGGGACGGGATCGTGCTGACGCAGAAGGCGTTCGAGGCGATCTCGATGTCCGCCGGCACGGTGCAGGACTACGTCGACCAACAACTGCAGGCGTTGTCCCTGACCCTGGACCGGGCCAAGGCGGCCGGGATGTCGCAGCGGACCCTCAAGCAGGCCCAGAAGCAGCTGATGATCCGGGAGGCGCAGATCCTCAAGCGCCTGGACGGGCCGCGCGACGACAACGTGTCGTTCGAGCAGACCGGCATCGACTACCTGTTCGTCGACGAGGCGCACCTGTACAAGAACCGGTTCACCCCCTCGGCCACCCGCGGGGCCGGCATCGAGGGGTCGGGTCGGGCCTCCGACCTGGACATGAAGCTGCACTACCTGCGGGGCCGGGCCGGATCCCGGGCCCGGGTGGCGACGTTCGCGACCGGCACGACCCCGGCCAACAGCCTGGTCGAGGAATACGTGATGGCCGGCTACCTGCGCCCGGACCTGCTGGCCGACGCCCAGATCGACGACGTCGACTCCTGGATCGGGACCTTCGCCGAGGCGGTCACCGATGTGGAGGTGACCAGCGACGGGTCGGGGTTCAAGACCAAGACCCGGCTGGCGAAGTTCCGCAACGTGCCCGAGCTGCTGCGGATGCGGGGCATGTTCACCGACACCAAGACCGCCGAGGACCTGAACCTGCCGATCCCCGCCCTGGTCGGTGGCCGCCCGGAGATGGTGGAGATCGACCCCACCCCGCTGCAGGCCCGGGTCATCTCCACGCTGCAGGAGCAGATGGAGACCGCCCGTGGCGGGCAGTTCCTCAAGCTGTTCGGCGCCGGCCGGCGCGCCGCACAGGACCTGCGGCTACTCGGCCACGACCCGGCCTTCCACGACCTGCTCGGCGAGCAGGTCCCCGCCGGGCAGGCCGGCGGCAAGCTGCCCGCGGTCGCCGACCGGATCGCCGGGATCTGGGCGCAGGCCAAGGACAACCGGTACACCGACCCGGCCACCGGCGGCGAGCACCCCACTCCCGGGGCGCTGCAGATCGTGTTCATGGACCAGGGCACCCCGCTCGACGGTCCACGCGTCACCGGCCGGTGGGACGCCTACCAGGAGCTCAAGGGCATGCTGGTCGCCCGCGGCCTGCCCGAGGGCGGGATCAGGTTCGTCCATGAGGCCCGCAACGACCAGCAGAAGGACGAACTGTTCGCCGCCGCCCGGGACGGGCGGATCGCCGTCCTGCTCGGGTCGACCGAGCGGATGGGGGTCGGCACCAACGTGCAGGCCCGGGCCGTGGCCCTGCACCACGTCGACATCCCCTGGCGGCCCGCCGACGTCGAGCAGAGGGAAGGGCGCATCCTGCGCCAGGGCAACCAGAACCCCGCTGTCCGGGTCCTGCGGTACGTCACCCGCCGCACCTTCGACGCCTACAGCTGGCAGACCATCGAACGTAAGGCCCGGTTCATCGCCCAGGTCAAGCGCGGGCGCCTGGACGTGCGCGAGATGGACGACATCGGCGACGCCGTCGGGTCCTTCGCGGTGGCCAAGGCCGCCGCGTCCGGCAACCCCCGGCTGATGGAGAAGGCCGCCGCCGACGAGGACGTGAAGAAGTACCGGCGGCTGCACCGGGGCTTCCAGCGGGGCCAGCACGCGCTCACCCAGCGCATCACCCAGCAGGAACGACGCATCAGCCAGACCCGCCACGACGTCGAGGCGTACGTCCAGGCGCTGGCCCGGCGGGTGGACACCACCGGCAAGGCGTTCACCGCCACCGTGGCGCAGACCACCTACACCACCCGCAAGGCCGCCGCGGAGGCGCTGTTCGACCACGCCCGCGCGACCCTCATGAACCCACCGAGCTCCACCCGCGAGGTGACCACGCAGATCGGGACGCTCGGCGGCCTGACACTCACCGCCACCTACACCCCGACCCGGGCGATCGCCGACCGGTACGTGACCTACGGGTTCGCCGACCTCCCCTCGGCGACGGCGGTGTTCGACCTGAGGCTGCCCGACCTGAAACTGCTCGACCCGGTCGGTCTGATGTCCCGGCTGGAGAACCGGGTCAAAGGCCTGGACGAGGCGCTTGCCCGGGCCCGGGCCGACATCGCCTGGTGGGAGCAGGACAACGTCTCCGCCCGCGCCGAGCTGGACAAGCCGTTCAAGTACGCGACCGAACTGGCCCATGCCGAGACTCGATCCTCGGCCCTGGAGGCGCTGTTCGAGGCCCAGTCCGTCATGGAGGGCGCCGAGGGCCGCCAAGACCGCATCCGCGCGGCGCAGGCCCACCTGGCCCGCCTCGACGAGCAGGACGGCATCGACCGGCAGGCCCAGGCCGATGCAGGCGCCTTCCCCGACCACGCCCCCGTCCTGAGCGCACCGACCGGCCCGACAGCGACCGCCGATCGAGTCCTCGCCGCGGACGACCCGTCGCCTGAAGCGGGCGAGTCCGCGCGAGTGTCCCCGCTGGGGCGAAGGTTCCCCAACCTGCCCGCCCTGCGTGCCCAGGCCGAGGCCATCTCCGACGGGCGGGTGAGCGCCAAGTCGCTGGTCTACCTGTCGCCGCAGGGCACCTACGCCGTCGCCAGGCAGGGACGGGGCTCCTTCCAGGTCCTCGTCACCGGTGTCCTCAGGAAGCCCGGCACCACCCCCGCCGCCGACACCCGGCTGGAAGCGATCGCCTACGCCCACTACCTCGACGCCCACGCCAGCACCTGGACCGACGCCGCGGGCGAGCCCCTGCGCCCCGACGCCGCTGACCTGGCCTCACGTCTGGCCGGGGCCAGCCTCAACGGGGTGCCGGTGCCGCAAGGCCTGCTTGCCCTGGCCGCCCAGTACGACCGCGACCGCGGCAAGACCGCGCAGGACTCCCTTCCCATCCGCCGGTGGGAAGAACGAAACGCCACCGCCGAAGACCCGTCCCTCCAGACCCCGGCACCCTCGGCCTCGGCCACGCGTGGCCCCGCCGCATCCCAGACGCCGGCCAGCCCCTCACCCGCGCCCGAGCGGGTCCCCGCCGGCGCCACTGTGCCGCCCACCGCGGGTGAACCCGACGTCGAAGTCCCGACCGATACGCCCGCCTCGATCGACCCGCCGCCCGCCGCGGGCCTGCCTGCCCCGTCAATGCCGGCAGAACCTGAGCCCACACAGGCCGACCCCGAACCCGCCCAGACATCTCCGCCAGCTCCCGGCAGCCAACCGGCCGAGCAGCCCGGCATCGTCATCGAGCACACCAGGGACGGCAGCCTCGCCTTCGGCATCGCCCGGACCGACGACCAGGCCCACCAGGCATTGCGGGCAGGAGGCTGGAAGTGGTCCGCCCGGGTCGAGTCCGCCGCCGACCTCGGCTACGACGGCGCCTGGTACCTGCCACGACCCTGGCGGTGGGAGACCCGCACCCGCCGGGTCCAGCGGCTGGTCGCGGCCCTGACCCAGCTACCGCGTGACCTGCGACAGGAACAGACCTCGCACTGGCGGGTCACCCCCAACCCGTCGGCACCGGCGGCGACAGACGACAGCAGCCACCCGAGCCCGCCCGAACAGACCGACCACGAGCAGACCGCCCCTGCCACCACGGCGGAGAACCAGTCCGATCCGGTCGCACCCGCCGAACCTGCCGGAGACACCGAGCTGGGCAACGTCGACGACGCCGCCACCCAAGCGGCCACGAGCCCGGCCGACCCATCGCCGACGGCCACGACCCAGGCCGAAGGCGCGAGAGTGCAACCGCAGATCACCGCCGGCGCCGAACCCTCGGCCGAGCCCGACGGGCCGGGCCAGGCCCGGTCAGCAGACGAAGCCCAGACCGCAACCGCGAACGGATCGCCTTCCTTGCCGGCGAACGCCAGCGGGGAAGAACCAGCCCCGTCGGGACCCGATGCTGACCGGGCAGTCATCGTCGCCCCGCTGACCACTCCGGCCCAGGCCGCGGCCTGGGTGGCTCAGCAGGTCGGCGACCCCGCCGTCCAGGCCGATGTGCAGGTGATGTTGGCCCGCCGTGCGAACCCGACTCGGTCTCGGGTCGATGCCGACCGTGCCCTGGCCCGGCACCCGAGGGCCGACCTGATCAGCGGACTGGTCCAGCTGTTGTCGGCGGCGAAAGCACCGCGCCCGTCCGACTGGGACGTCGGCCGCGCCACGAACGCCGCCCGCCGGTACGTCACCGGCGACCCTGGCCTGCCGATCCTCGCTGTTGGACGACGCATCCACCTGGACGTGGCCGATCCCCAGACACCGATCAGTGGTCGTGACCTCATCGCCGGGCGGATGCCGACCCGCAACGTGACGGGCACCGTCATGGAAGTCCGTCCGACCAGCTGGCCGGGGCAGGTGTACATCCGGCTCGCCGGCGACGACGGGCAGCGGTACTTCCAGCCCGCTGCCGCCGACGCCGCGCTCACCCCCGTCCCGACCGGGCAGGACGCCGACACGACAGCACCGACCCCTGACCGTTCTGTGACACGCACGCCCACAACCAGCCGGGGCACCTCGCCGGCCGACGCCACCCCGCACGGCGTCCCCGCTGAGCACCGGACCACTCCGACCGAGGCTCCCGTGCAGGGCACCCTCGGGCTGTCCGACGAACCCGAGCCGGGCGTCCCGCCGGCAAGGGAGCACG
>DASTGO010000250.1:0-19548 GCA_035719045.1 Kineosporiaceae bacterium
CGCGGCGATCACCGGCGCGATCGGCGGCGCCCTCGGCCCGATCATGCAGGGCCTGGGCCACTACCCGACCAAGGCACTCGGGCACGCCCTGGGCGGGATCCTGGGCAAGAACGCCGGACACGAGGCCGGACACTGGGCCGGGGAGACCATCCGCGGCGGTGTCCACGAGTGGCTCACCGACGGGGCGTCGGGAGCGGCACAACACCAGGGCTGGAAACCCGACACGTTCTCCACCACCGCCGGCGCCCTCGACGAAGGCATCTCCGGCCTGGCCGGGATGGGCGGTCGCAAGGGCGGACACCGCTACTACACAGGCATGCTCCGCGGCGGCGCCGGCGTCCCCGACACGAACATCCACATCCCCGACAAGATCACCCTCGACCCCACGAGCGCAGCGAGTGGTCCCACCGTCACCCGGGTCGCCGGCTTTCCCACGCCCGCCCACGATGGACCGGCCGGACCACCCAGTGGCGCCCCTGCACCCCTGGGTGCCCCTGGACAGAAGGGGGACAGCACGCCCGCACCCGTCGACCGCTTCATGACCAGCGCCCCTGCGGGTGTCTCCCAGTCCCTGCGCCAGAGCGGGACTGCTGCTGCCTCCGCGGTCACCAGCAGTCCCGGTGCCGCCCGACGGACCATCACCGAACCCGGCAGATCTCGTCAGGCGCAGGTGCCGGGCGCCGGTCCGCCGCCGAATCAGGCAGGGTCGGCGGCTCCCGTCCGTGACGGTACGGCCGTCGTGGCGCGCGGGGAGTCCGCGCTGCCGTCGTTGCTCCCCCCTGCTGTGCAGGCCGAGGTCTGGCGGCGGGTCCGGTCGATTCTGGGCCTGGTTGTCGGTCCCGCGCCTGAGGCCGTCGTGGCGCGGCTGGCCGTGGCCGACGCGGTTCATGGACTGCTGGCGCCTCCGGCAGACCGGTCGCTGCCCGCGGGTGCACGGCCGGCGCTGGTCGAGGCGTCGGCGTCGGTGCGGCAGGCGGTGGTCCACGACCTGTCGGAGGCGGGCCGTGAGCGCTCCGCCCGGGATGCCGCCGCCCTGCCGGAGCGGGAGGCGGAACTGGAGGCCGGGCGTCAGGCCGAGCGCAGATCGCTGTGGGCCGCCGAGCTGCATGCGACCCTCGCCGAGGACCCGCAGGCCGCGCTCGCGATGCTGCGGGACCGGCAACTGGGCGCCGACCCTACCGCCCTTGACACCGGCCGTACCGACCCCGGCACCGACACCGGCCGCACCGACCCGGCCGGGAGCCTGCCGTCGCCGGCCGAGACCGCCGACGAGATCGTCACCGTTGACGATCCGCAGCCGGCGGTCCGCGGTCTGCCGGCCGAGCTGGGTCACGCGCTGAACGGCCTGGCTCCGGTGGCGCAGCAGGTGGTGGTCTCGGGTCTGCCGGTCGAGGTCTCGGTCCGGTTGCTGGATCGCCTGCGCGACAGCCTGGTGGACGTCGCCGTGGCGCAGTGGGCGCCGGGCACCGCGGTCCCGACGCCCGGCGAGACCGCCTCCCCCGCCGACCGGCTGCGCGCGGAGCTGATCCGCCGCTGGGACAACGGCCCCGGCGTGGTTCCCGGGATGGGTCCCGGGTCGTGGGCGGGCACCCTGGCCGAGGCCCGCGCGGCGAGCGACCTCCTGCGTCCGGCGGATGACCCGGGCGCGGCCAGGCCGACATCGGTGCCGGTGAATGCGGTGACCACCCGGGTGGAGGCGTTCGCGGACGCCTTCGCCGCGGTCCTGACCGGCACCATCGGCGCGCAGGCCGCGGACGGACTCGACGCGGGGGTCTCGGTGTTCGAGGCGCAACTGGCCCGCGACCTGGCCCTGGTGAACCCCGGCTGGGACCCCGCCGTGGCCGAGACCACCAGCAACTGTGTGCATGTGGTGAACGGCTATGAACTGCGCCGACGCGGGTACGACGTGCAGGCCAGGCCGCTCCCGGAGCACCTGGTGCAGGGCGGCGGGCGGATGCTGGAGGAGATCGAGCTGGCCTGGCGTCGCCCCTTCACCAGGGTGAAAGGTCTCGATGCCCTCGACCAGGCCTTCGCCGCACCGGGGTCACGCGGCATCGTGGAGGTCCTGGAGCAATCAGGGCCAGGGGGCGGTCATGTGTTCAACGTGGAGAACGTGAACGGGCAGGTGCGCTACCTCGACGCCCAGCGTTCGGTGCCCGACGCTCAGTTCTTCTTCGCCACGGCGACCCGGGCACAGTACCTGCGGCTGGACGACCTGACCGTGCCGTGGGCCGAGATGGACACCTTCGTCCAGCCCGCCGACCCGTCGGCCCGCCCGCTGTCCCCCCTCGTCGCCGATCCCACCGCGGATGGCAGGAAGGCCTACGACAGGTTCGCGAGGGATCGGGTGCGGGCCGAACTGGACGCCGTTCCGCCGGTGGTGGTGTCGGCCCTGCCTGCGGAACTGCCGCGGGTGCACGCACTGGAGGTGGCCCGGCGGGTGCTGGCGACCCTGGCACCCCTGCCGGAGAGCGGGCGCGACGCGGCCTGGGCGCACCTGGCGACGTCCGAGGCCCTGGCCCGGATGGTCGACGAGGATGCGCACCGCTACACGGAGGCGGACCGGCGAGCCTTCCAGGACGCGGCGCTGCGGACGGTGGAGCCTGCGATCCTGGATGACCTGGCGGCCCTGGGCCGTGGGCTGGGCGCGTCCCGCCGGGACCCGGGCGTCGGTGCGGGCGAGGTCGCGCCGGTGCAGGGGCTTCCGCCGATGATCGGCAGCGCACTGGAGGGCCTGCCGGCGATGGCGGACAGGATCGTGGACTCCCACCTGCCGGCGGACACCGGCGCCAGGTTGCTGGAGCGGCTGCACCAGGCCCTCGTCGACGGCGCCCTCTACGAGGCACATGCGCGTACCGGCTCCCACCCCAGGACGGTGAAGGAGGACTCGCAGCTCAAGGCCGCGCTGACCCAGCTGTGGCGGGCCGCCCCGGAGACCTCCCACCGGAGGAGCTCCGAGAGCTGGGCCGACACCCTGACGCGCGCCCGGACCACCCCGGGAGCGGTCCCGGGAAGCGCTCAGCCGGTGAACGCCGCGACTCGGCGGGCGCAGGACTACGCGGGCGGGTTCGCCCACGCCTACACCCGCCTCGTCGGCGAACCCGCAGGCCCGGGGTCGAGCAGCCCGGCACGGCGGACCGGCCGGTCGAACCCGCTGCGGCGCTGGGCGGGATCTCGGGTCGGTGGCGTGGCGGGCCCGCCGTCCGGGGCGCAACCAGAGCCCTCCGGCGCTCGGCCTTCCCGACCCTCGGGGGCTTCTGCCGGACGGCCACCGGCAGCGGCGACCCGGATGGACCGCTACGCCCCGAGCTCCCCGGGCGCGCAGACCCACGTCCAGGCCCCCGCGCCGGTGTTCCGCGTCACCGAATCCCGCGTCACCGAATCCCGGGTCACCGAATCCCGGGTCACCGAGCATCCCCCGACCGCTTCGGGGGCGGACAGCAGCCGGCCCGACGCCCTGCACGCCGAGGTCCAGCGGCGGCTGAGCTCACTGCCCGGGTGGGGGCCGGCCGGAGCCTCCGCGTCGACGCCTGATGCGGCCACCGCCGCGGGGGCGGACCGCGTGGTGCTCCGGCCGGACATCCCGCCTGCGGTCGTCGACGAGCAGACCCTGATCCGCCAGGTCCGGCACGCCGTGCTGTCGATTGCGGAGCAGGCAGCGCACCGGGCCCGGGCAGCCCACGACGTCCCCGCCCACCACAAGGCAATCCCTACCGCTCCGGCGCCCGGCGCTGCCTCGACCTCCCGGGTCACCTCGGCATCAGTTCCCTGGTCGCCGCAGGCACGCGCCGTCGAACTGCTGGCCAGGGGCGCCTCCGTGGTCCTGGCCGAGCTGGAGCGGGCCGGCGTCCCGCCGACCACCCGCCCGGCCGGCACGCACGCCGAGCGCAGCACCGCGGCAGGCTCGCGGGTCCGGGCAGCCGACGCCGAGACCCTGCCGGCCGACGCCAGGCCACAGGAATCCCAGCCGCTCGCGCTGGCCCTGCGTGACGCGATCCAGGAGGCATCAGCCCGGCATCTCCCGCAGGGCAGGGATTCCCGGCCCGGGACCCGACCGGACGACCCGGTCTGGAGGCAGATCGCCACGCAGCTCGGCCAGGTGGGGTCTCGGCCGGGAGCGACCGCGGCGCAGGGGACCGCGGTGTTCCGGGAACAGGCCGAGGACCTGCTGCGGTCGGTGGAGCGACTCCTGCCCCTGCTGAACGTCCGGCAGGGGCTCGCACCTGCCGGACAGGGTGCCGCCTTCTCCGGCCACACCAGCGGCGCGGGGCCGGCGGAGGTGGTGCAGCGGGACCGGGGGAACACCATGCCGGTGCCGGCCGCGCCGTACGACGGCGTCCCACGCGGTCTATCGCTGCCCCCCCAACGTCTATCGCTGCCCCCCCAACCCTGGGCCGCCGCCCGCACATCCCCCGGAGCCGTCATCACCGGCGGCCAGGCCCCCCACCGGATGCTTCCCGGGGCGTTGACGCCTCCCGGAGCATGGGTGCCTCCCGGGCCGTCGGCCAACCACAGCTACGCCTTCGCGGACCCCGGCTCGGCGGCGGCCGGCCAGCTCGCCTTCTACCGGGTGATGGGGCATCTGATCGGCAGCTCCTTCGGCCCCCTGCTCGGCAGGGCGATCTCGG
This sequence comes from Kineosporiaceae bacterium, assembly GCA_035719045.1. Classification (GTDB taxonomy): domain Bacteria; phylum Actinomycetota; class Actinomycetes; order Actinomycetales; family Kineosporiaceae; genus DASTGO01. Next base: position 4,629 of record DASTGO010000250.1, read on the forward strand.
CCACGGCCAACGCGGTCAGGGAGGTGGACAGATCCCTGACCAGGGCCGTGACGCTTCCCCTCGCCACCGCCATGTTCCACGACACGCTCACGACGTACCGGAAAGGGCTGTGGACGACCTGTACCGCCCCTCAGCCCTGGTACTCCTTCTGGCCGGACAAGCGCCGTGAGGTGTGCGTCACCTACTCCCCACTGGAGGACCTGGCGATGGCGCTCATCGCCGGAAGCCTGATCGTGCTCGGCGTCTGGTACGTCTGCGGCAGTGGCGCCCCGGCCACCCAGCGCCGGATGGCCGCCCGGTACGACGCGGACGGCGAACACCAGTACCCCCAGGCTCACCCGTACTGGGACGACGACGAGGACTGGCGCCGGAACGAACAGGGGTTCCTCGAGCGCCCGGTCCACGACGAATACCGGGGATGGGGAGGCGAACACCGGGGATGGGGAGACGAACACCGGGGATGGGGAGACGAGTACCGGGGTTGGGGAGACGAGCCACCCCAGCGGGACGAGGGGTACTGGCGAGCGGACGGACGCTGGGTGCAGGACGGGCACGTGCTGAACGGGCGCCCCGTCGAAGACGACTGGTGAGCCTGATCATCGCCACGCGATCCGGCCGCAACCAGGAGTGGTCGGCCACCGGCCCGCTCAGGCGGGAAGAGCCGCACCGCCCCGGGAGTTGCGGCTCCTCCTGCGGGTCTGCTTGTGCTGGTACATCTCGTGGTCGGCCAACTGCAGGAGCCGGTCCAGGTCCCGGGACGCGGGCGGCGACACCACGATGCCGTAGCTGGCGCCCGGCTGCAGGGTGCCCGAAGCCAGCAGCAGAGGCTCCTCCATCGCCGCCTGCGCCCGTTCCAGGAAGCCCTCGGCGTCCCAGTCCCGGGGCAGTCGGCGCAGGACGAGGACGAACTCGTCGCCACCCACCCGCGCCACCGTGTCGCCGTGCCGGACGATCCGCAGCAGCCGGGCCGCCACCGCCTGGAGCAGCTCGTCGCCGACGGCGTGCCCGTACCGGTCGTTGACCTCCTTGAAACCGTCCAGGTCGACGAAGACCACGCCGACCCGTTCGTCCTCGTCGCTGGCCCACAGGGCCGCGGAGAGCTCCTCCAACAGCAGCGAGCGATTGGCCAGCCCGGTCAGGTGGTCGTGCTGGGCGGCATAGGTCGCGTTGTCGTGCGCCTGGGCGAGCTCCCTCTCGCGGCGCACCTCGGCGCTGACGTCCCGCCAGGTGATCACGACCCGCTCGTCGCCGACCGGGGCGATCGTGTTGTCCCAGGCCCGGACGTCCGGGACCGCTCCGGCCCCGGGGTCCCCTCCCGCCGGGGCGGACGGGTCCGGGCCCGGCTGGCCCGGCGGCGGGACCACGGAGGGCTCCGGCTCCATCAGCCGGAAGGCGGTGGTGGCCTGGTGTTCCAGTGCCCCGCGGACGGCCTCCCACAGTCCCGACGTGATCGCCTCGGGGTAGAAGTCGCGCATGTCCCGGCCCACCAGGTCGTCGGCGTCCCCGTCGGACAGCAGCAGCGCACCCGCCAGGTTCATCAGCACCAGGCGCAGGCCGGACATCCCGCCGCCGTCGTCACGGACCACGTCGTACACCGCGAAGGCGTCGCTGGTGGAGTCCAGGGCCGTCTGCAGGGTGGCCCGGACCTCGGCGGTCATCTCGTAGGCGGCGGCCAGCAGACGCTCCCCGGCGGCCAGTTCGGAGATATCCCGCACGGTCATCACCACGGCCTCGGCCGGGTCGGTGGCGAGCCGGGTGAGCAGGCACTCCACGACCACGGGCATGCCGTCGGGCGATCCGTCCCCCGGACCGCCCCCAGCACCGTCGGCAGGCCCCCGAGGACCGATCTGCCCGGCCTCCTGCCCCGAGCAGTCCCCCGCGGCGCCGTCGTCCACCGGCCCGGTGCGCGGGCAGCCGAGCTCCAGACGCAGGCGGCGGGGTTCGCCGTCGGCCAGGGTCGCGCTCATCCACGCGGTGAGCCCCCGCTCGTCGGCGTCCGGGAGCAGTTCACACAGGTCCCGACCCGACCAGTCGCCGGGGCGGTGCAACAGCCGGCCGAGCGCGGGGTTGGCCAGTTCCGCGGTGAACCGGGACGGTCCGCCTGCGCCGCCCGGCCGGGCGCGGAGCACCGCGAACCCGTCGGCGCTGACGTCCAGGGCCGTGAGTGCGAGATCGGCCAGCACGTGCCGCGGCATGCACCTCTCCCCTGGGCCGGTGTCCTCGTTCGCTCTACATCGGCAGCCCAGGTCGGGGCTTGACCTCCGGGCGACATCCGGGCGCGCGCCACACCGGATCCGGACCGGTCGCATCCCCAGACCGTGCGGGGTTCGTCCGGTTCATCCGCAAGATCTGGGGTGTGCAGGCACCCGTCAGCCGGTGGCCTCGGCAGCGGCGGCGGGACAGGTCCGCCCGCCCGGCGTCGATCCGGTGCCGCACCCACCGGTCAGCAGGGCGGTGAGAGCGAGGTCCCGCAGCAGGGCGGCCATCTGCGGGCGAGCCAGGCCGCCGACACTGTGCGGCGTGGAGTTCATCAGGCCGAACACCGCCTGGACGCAGGCGCGGCGACGTTCGGCGTCCAGCTCCGGCCGCAGCCGCCCGAGCACGGCCGTCCAGGTCTCGACATAGGCGCGTTGCAGCCTGCGGACGGCGCGCCGGTCGGCCTCCGCGAGCTGCGCCCAGTCCCGGTCCTGGACCAGGATCAGTTCGGGTTCCCCCAGGGCGAAGTCGACGTGGAACTCGACCAGCCGGCCGAGCACGACCGCATCGTCCCCACCGGCCGCCAGCAGCTGTCCGGCGCCGTCGAGCAGCCGACGGCTGCAGCCGGCCAGCAGTTCGCCGAGCACGGCCTCCTTGCTCGGGAAGTGCTTGTAGAGCGCCGGCCCGCTGATCCCGGTGGCGGCGCCGAGTTCGGCAATGCTCGTGCCGTGGTAACCGCGCTCGGCGAACAGCCGGCCTGCGGTCCGCAGGATCCGCTCCCGGGTGCCGCCCCGCACCGTCGGCCTGGACATCGCCTCCCCTTCCGCCACCTGGGCCCCTCCCCCTACCCGGACCGCGCCACACCTGGACCGTGAGGTTAACAGGCGCTAACCTCAGCCGGGCAGGGGTTAGCGCCTGTTAACCGGACCGCGTTGGGGGTGACCATGTCCGGACCTGTCCCGGCCGTCCCGGCGGGCGTCCCGGTGGCCGATCCGGTGGCCGATCCGGTGGGCGCGCCGTCGCAGGCCCACGCCGAGGCGCACCGAGAGCTCGCCGCACAGCTGCGCGCCCGGCTCGCGGCCGCCCGGCTCGGCGGTCCGCCCGAGGCCCGCCGCCGGCACACCGCGCGCGGCAAGCTGCTGCCCCGCGACCGGGTGGACACCCTGCTGGACCCCGGCTCACCGTTCCTGGAGATCGGTGCGCTCGCGGCGGGCGGGATGTACGGCGACGAGGCCCCCGCGGCGGGACTGATCGCCGGGGTCGGGAGGGTGTCCGGCCGGGAGTGCATGGTGGTCGCCAACGACGCCACCGTGAAGGGCGGCACCTACTACCCGATGACGGTGAAGAAACACCTGCGCGCCCAGGAGATCGCGCTGGCCAACCGGCTGCCGTGCCTGTACCTGGTGGACTCCGGCGGGGCATTCCTGCCCCGGCAGGACGAGGTGTTCCCCGACCGGGACCACTTCGGCCGGATCTTCTACCACCAGGCCACCATGTCCGCCCGGGGCATCCCGCAGATCGCCGCCGTACTCGGCTCGTGCACCGCGGGCGGGGCCTACGTGCCGGCCATGAGCGACGAGGCGGTGATCGTCCGGGACCAGGGCACGATCTTCCTCGGCGGCCCGCCGCTGGTGAAGGCGGCCACCGGTGAGGTGGTGTCCGCGGAGGAACTCGGCGGCGGGGAACTGCATGCCCGCCGCTCCGGGGTCGCCGATCATCTGGCCGACGACGACGCCCATGCCCTGCGGATCGTCCGGGACATCGTCGCCACCCTCGGCCCGCGCCCGCCCCGGCCCTGGGAGGTCGCGCCCGCCGAGGATCCGGTCGCCGATCCCGGTGAGCTGTACCAGGTGGTTCCCACCGACCCGCGGGTGCCCTACGACGTCCGGGAGGTCATCACCCGGATCGTCGACGGCAGCCGGTTCCAGGAGTTCAAGGCCCAGTACGCCACCACCCTGGTCACCGGATTCGCCCGGATCCACGGCCATCCGGTCGGGATCGTCGCCAACAACGGGGTGCTGTTCGGGGAGTCCGCGCTCAAGGGGGCGCACTTCGTCCAGCTCTGCGACACCCGCAGCGTCCCGTTGGTGTTCCTGCAGAACATCACCGGGTTCATGGTCGGCCGGGACTACGAGGCCGCCGGGATCGCCAAGCACGGCGCGAAGATGGTCACGGCCGTGGCCTGCGCCCGGGTGCCGAAACTGACCGTGATCATCGGCGGTTCGTTCGGCGCCGGGAACTACTCGATGTGCGGCCGGGCGTACTCCCCGCGGTTCCTGTGGACCTGGCCCAACGCGCGGATCTCGGTGATGGGCGGGGAGCAGGCGGCGTCGGTGCTGGCGACGGTCCGGCGGGACCAGCTCGCCGCCCGCGGTGTGGACTGGCCGCCGCAGGACGAGGAGGAGTTCAAGGCGCCGATCCGCGAGCAGTACGAGACGCAGGGCAGTCCCTACTACGCCACCGCACGCCTCTGGGACGACGGGGTGATCGACCCCCTCGACACCCGGACGGTGCTCGGGCTGTCCCTGGCGGTGTGCGCCAACGCCCCGCTGGAGCCGGTCGGTTACGGCGTCTTCCGGATGTGAGAGCCGATGGCCACCGGTCGGGCGGCGGGAGGGACGCCGGACGAGGAAGGGGTGAGGGCGTGACGGGTGGGCTGCCGTTCCGCAGCGTGCTGGTGGCCAACCGCGGCGAGATCGCGGTGCGGGTGATCTGGACCCTGCGCCGGCTGGGGATCAGGTCCGTGGCGGTGTACAGCGACGCCGACACCGACGCCCGCCATGTCGCGGAGGCCGACCTCGCGGTCCGGATCGGTCCCGCCCCGGCGCTGCGCAGCTATCTGGACGTCGAGGCCGTGGTGGCCGCCGCCGTGGCCTGCGGCGCCGAGGCGGTGCACCCGGGCTACGGCTTCCTCGCGGAGAATCCCGCGTTCGCGCGCGCCTGCGCCGCCGCCGGCCTGGTGTTCGTCGGGCCGCCGGTCACGGCGATCGAGGCCATGGGCGACAAGATCCGGGCCAAGCAGGCGGCCGCCGCGGCCGGGGTCCCGGTGGTCCCGGGCCGGCATGACCCCGGGATGACCGACGGGGACCTGGCGGCCGCGGCGGTCGCGCTCGGCTTCCCGGTGCTGCTCAAGCCGTCGGCGGGCGGGGGCGGCAAGGGCATGGTCCGGGTGGACGACCCCGTGGAGCTGCCCGCGGCCGTCGCCTCCGCGCGGCGGCAGGCGGTAGCGGCCTTCGGCGACGACACCCTGCTGGTCGAGCGGTACGTGTCCGCGCCCCGGCACATCGAGGTCCAGGTGCTCGCCGACGCCCATGGCGGCGCAGTCCACCTCGGCGAACGGGAGTGCAGCCTGCAGCGGCGACACCAGAAGATCGTCGAGGAGGCTCCCTCGCCGCTGCTCACCCCGCAGCAGCGGGACCGGATGGGCCGGGCGGCGCTGAAGGTGACCCGGGCCTGCGGGTACACCGGGGCGGGGACCGTGGAGTTCATCGTCGACGGGAAGCACCCGGACGCGTTCTTCTTCCTGGAGATGAACACCCGGCTGCAGGTGGAGCACCCGGTCACCGAACTGGTCACCGGACTGGACCTGGTGGAGGAGCAACTGCGGGTGGCCGCCGGTGAGCCCCTGCGGCATGAGCAGTCCCGGCTGGTGGTGCGCGGGCACGCGATCGAGGCCCGGCTCTACGCCGAGGACCCGGCGCGGGACTTCCTGCCGACCGGAGGGCGGGTGCTCGCCGTGCACGAACCGTCCGGCGAGGGGATCCGGGTGGACAGCGGTCTGGCCGCGGGCATGTTCGTCGGCACGGACTACGACCCGATGCTGGCCAAGGTGATCGCCTGGGCCCCGGACCGGGCCACCGCCCTGGCCCGGCTCGACGCGGCCCTGGCCGGGACCGCCGTCCTCGGCCTGACCACGAATCTCGGCTTCCTGCGCAGACTGCTCACCGACCCCGACGTGGTGGCGGGCCGGCTGGACACCGGTCTGGTCGGCAGGCTCCACGCCGGCCCGGCGGCACGGGTGGTCCGCGGCCGCGAGGCGGACGGGGACGGGCCGGGCGAGCCCGGCATCCCGCCGGACGTCCCGGTGGCGGCGGCCCTCGGCCGGCTCGCGGAGCGGGATCCGGGGCCCGGTGCGGGACCGTTCGACCAGCCCTCCGGGTGGCGGCTGGGCGGCGATCCCGCCTGGACCCATGAGCGGTTGCAGACCCATGAGCGGTTGCAGGTGGGCGGACGACCCGTGGTCGACGTCCGGGTCCGCGGACGGGCGGGGGCGGCCCAGGTCCTGGTCGGTGACGCCGGTCCGGTGGACGCCGCGGCCCGGCTGGACGGGCACCGGCTGACCGTGACCGTCGCGGGACTGACCCGCCACTGGTGGTACGTCCGGGACGGCGACGTGCTGTGGCTCAGCCGTGGCGGTCAGAGCTGGGCGCTGCGGGAGACTGCGGCACTGGCCCGGGACAGGGCCGCCGTCGATGAGCTGCACGGGGCGCTGCTCGCACCGATGCCGGGTACCGTGACCGCGGTCCACGTCGCCGCCGGCGCGCGGGTGGCCGCGGGCCAGCCCGTGGTCACCGTGGAGGCGATGAAGATGGAGCATGTGGTCCGCGCCCGGGCGGCCGGCACCGTCGCCAGGATCCTCGTGGTGCCCGGTCAGCCGGTTTCCCTGGATGGCGAGCTCGCCGTGGTCGACCCGTTGCCGCAGGATCTGCGGTGAGGGTGCCGGGCCTGCCCGAACCGGTGACGGCCGACGGGTTGCCGGACCGGGTGACGATCTGCGAGGTCGGCCCGCGCGACGGCCTGCAGAACGAGTCGGTCGTGCTGCCCGCCGAGGTGAAGGTGGAGTTCGTCCGGCGCCTGGTGGCCGCCGGGCTGCGGCTGGTCGAGGTGACCAGCTTCGTCCGCCCGGAGTGGGTGCCCCAGCTGGCCGACGCCGAGGCCGTGGTCACGGCACTGGCCCGCCACCCCGGCCCGGACGGTCCGGGTGAGTGGCCCGCCGGACTGCGCCTGCCGGTGCTGGTGCCGAACGTCCGCGGCCTGGAGCGGGCGCTGGCGCTCGGGGTACGGGATGTGGCGGTCTTCGCCAGCGCCACCCAGGCGTTCGCCCGGCGCAACCTCAACCGCGGCTGGGACGAGCAGTTCGGCATGTTCGCCGCGGTGGCGGGGCGGGCGCGGTCGGCCGGCGCCGGGGTGCGCGGCTACCTGTCGATGTGCTTCGGGGACCCCTGGGAGGGCACGGTCGACGCCGGGCGGGTGGTCGAGTCCGGTGTCCGGCTGATCGAGCTCGGCTGCGACCAGCTCAGCCTCGGCGACACCATCGGCGTGGCCACCCCGGGCCAGGTCCGGCGGGTGCTGGAGCGGTTCGTGCGGGCGGGGATCGGCGTGGACCGGCTGGCGGTGCACTTCCACGACACCTACGGGCAGGCCCTGGCGAACACGCTGGCCGCCCTGGGCTGCGGGGTGACCTGCGTGGACGCCAGTGCGGGGGGCCTGGGCGGCTGCCCCTACGCGCGCAGCGCCACCGGCAACCTGGCCACCGAGGACCTGGTGTGGATGCTCGACGGGCTGGGCGTGGACACCGGGGTGGACCTGGACGCCCTCGCCGCGGCCAGCCGGTGGATGGCCGGGATGCTGGGCCGCCCCAGCCCGTCCCGGGTGCTGACCGCCCTGACCGGAGGCTGACCCATGTCCGAACTGGTGCACCGCAGGACCGAGGACGGGGTCAGCACGATCACCCTGGACTCCCCCGCCAACCGCAACGCCCTGTCCGCGGCCCTGCGCGCCCAACTGCGCGAGCACCTCACGGCGGCGGCGCAGGACGAGGCGACCCGGGTCGTCGTGCTCAGCCACACCGGTCCGGTGTTCTGCTCCGGGATGGACCTGCGGGAGGCGCGCGGCCTCGGCGCGCAGGACGCCGCGGTGCTGGACCTGCCCGCCATCCTGGAGGCGATCTGGACCCATCCGAAGCCGGTGCTGGCCCGGGTGGCCGGACCTGCCCGTGCCGGCGGGGTCGGGATCGTGGCGGCCTGCGACATCGCCCTGGCGGCGGAGTCGGCGACGTTCGCGTTCACCGAGGTCCGGATCGGCGTCACGCCCGCGGTGATCTCGGCAGTGATCCGGCCCCGGATGCTGCCGCGCGCGGTGCACGAACTGTTCCTCACCGGCGAGACCTTCGACGCCCGGCGGGCCGAGCGGACCGGGCTGATCACGGCCGCCGTGCCCGCGGAACGGCTCGGGGCGGAAGTCGACCGGTACACCGCCATGCTGCGGCTGGGGGCGCCGGGGGCGCTGGCGGGGACGAAACAGCTGCTGAGCACCCCGCCGGCCACCGACCTGGCTGCGGAACTGGCCGTCCAGGCGGAGCGGTCGGCCCGCTACTTCGCCGCCGCCGAGGCGGCCGAAGGGATGCGGGCCTTCGCGGAGAAGCGCCCGCCGGCCTGGACCTGAACGGGCGTCGGGCCCGCCCGGCGCCGTGGGGGAACGGTCCGGCTCCCCAGGTCCGGGGCGCGGTCCGGGTCGTCGACGTCCGGGGCACGGCTGGGGAGCCGGGCAGGGATCAGTCGCCGACCGGGTCCGCGGCGGGGTCGAGCAGGGCCAGCAACTCCCCCAGGATCGCCGTCACGACCTCGTCGACCGACCGGCCCCCGACGGTGACGGTGACCGTGGCGACCTCCTGGTAGGCGGCCTGCCGGTGGGTGAACAGTTCCGCGAGATCCGGCCGGCGCAGCATCGGACGGGCCGGGTCGTCACCGGTGCGGGCGAGGGCCTCCGCCAGGTCGACCTGCAGGAAGACCACCGGGACGGCGGCCAGGGCGCGGCGGGTGTCCGGGTCCTCGACGGCACCGCCACCCAGGGACAGCACGGCCTCCGGTCCCACCAGCAGCCGGGCGATGGTCTCCCGCTCGATCCGGCGGAACTCCGGCTCGCCGCCGACGGTGAAGATCTCCCGGATACTGCGCAGCTCGGCCTGTTCGATCGCCAGGTCGGCGTCGATGAACGGCAGGCAGAGCCGGTCGGCGAGCGCCCGCCCGACCGTGGACTTGCCCGCACCCATGAAGCCCACCAGGACGATCACGATCGCTCCCTGCCGTCATGGCGGCCCGGCGGCCGACGCTTGCCCGGTGGCCGACGGTACCCCAGGCCGTCAGGGTTCTCGCGGCAGGTCAACTCCCGCCGGACGAGGGAGCCCGCTGGACGGCATTCGCCCAGACCCACGCTTCGTGCTCGATCCGGTGACCGGACCTCCAGCGGACGTGTACCGCCCTGGAGGTCCATTCCGTGGCCAGGGCCTCGATCAGCTCGGGCGTGCCGTCAGGCCAGGTGATCCAGGCCAGGACGCGAATCGGCTGCGCGGCCCTGCGGACCGGATCGCCGGCCAGTTGCTCCCCGCGCAGGCTCCAGGGCCGGCGGTGCCGTTCCTCGTAGGCGCTCGTCACGGCCACACTCTATCGAACATGTGTTCGAACGACTACGTCGTCCATGTTCCTCGACTCGCCTGGACGTAGCCGACGAGCAGCACCACCGCCCCGATCCACCCCGCGAGGGCCGCCAGCGGGCGACTCACTCCGGGATGACGGCGTAGGCGCGCACCGGGAAGGTCCCGAACCGCCGCACCGGCACCGGCGCGGCGTGCAGGGCGAAACCCTCGGTCGGCAGCGCGGCGAGGCCGGTGAGGTGCTCGAGCACCGGAATGCCGGCACCGAGCAGGGCGGTGTGCGCGGGCCGCTCGCCGCCGGCATCCGGCGAGGCGTCGTCGATGTTCACGGAGTCGATGCCGACGAGGACGGCCCCACGCTCGACGAGCGACCGGGCTGCAGCCCCGGTGAGGAATGGGGCGCCGGCGCCGTAGGCGGGCGTGCGCCAGTGCCGGTCCCACCCGGTGTGCAGCAGGACGGCCCGCCCCTCGACGTCCAGGGCCGCGAGTTCGGCGACGTCGACGCCCCGGCGGTTCGACCCGGTGACGTCCACGACCAGGCCGGGGAGGGCGGCCATCCGGTCCAGGGGCAGCCCGGCGAGGTCGGTCCCGTCCACGAAACGGTGCCAGGGAGCATCGAGATAGGTCCCGGTGTTGCCGACCATGGTGATGGTGGCCATCTCGAAGGTGGTGCCGGGGGCGTAGTGCGCCATCGAGTCCTCCCGGGAGAGGTGGATCCCCAGGGTCGGGCCGGGCAGGCCGGGATAGGTGGTCATCCCCTCCTCCACCGGGTGGGTGAGGTCGACGAGCCGGACGCCCGAGCCGCGGCGCGCCTCACCGCCCTGAGCGGCGACGGTGCCCCGTGACCCCTTGTGCCGCTCCGCCACGAACCTCAGCCCGCTGACCCGGACCTCTCCCACCATCAGCAGCCCCAGGTGGGCCACAAGGAGGAGGCCGACGTCGCCGGGGCCGAGGTCCGGCGACGGGACGTCGAGGCGGAAGTCCCGGACGGCGAGGCTGCCGCCGTTCGTGAACGCGAGGTCGGCGTCGAAGCAGGCCCGGAACTCGTCGGACCGAGGGGGCAGGAGCTGGTCTGTCATGGCAGCAGTCTGGCGGCACCCGGCATTTAGCGAAATCGAGAGTTGCTGTAGTGGGCCTGTAGCACTGCTGAATGTTGCGGTAGCCTCCGCCCGTGGACCTCGACCCGCGCCGGCTGGCCGTACTGGCCACGGTGGCCCGCACCGGCGGGATTCTCGCCGCGGCCGAGGCGCTCCGCGTCACGCCGTCGGCGGTCAGCCAGCAGGTGTCCCGGCTCGAGCGAGAGGCGGGTGTGGCGCTCGTCGTCCGTGGCGGGCGCCGGATCGAGCTGACCGCGGCCGGCGTCGAGCTCGCAGCCCACGGGCAGCGCATCGCCGAGGAGGTGGCCTCGGCCGGCCAGGCCCTGAGCGCCCTCACCGGCGCCGTGACCGGCACGGTGACCGTGGTCGGATTCCCGACGGCGATCGCGGCGGTGATCGCCCCGGCGATCCTTGCGGTACGCGCCGCACACCCCGCCGTCACCGTTCGAGTCCTTGATGTCCCCGAGGCATCCGGCCTGGCCCAGTTGCGCGCCGGGACCGCCGACCTCGTGCTGCTCGAGCACGACGCCGGAGAGCACCTGTCCGCGCCACGAGGCCTGCACGACGTCCCGCTGCTCGACGACCCCTACTTGCTGGTGACCCCCGCCGGCCACACCCTGCCACGAGGCGCCCGGCAGCGAGCGGCGCTGGACCTGCCCTGGGTCGCCGGGCCGCCCGGCTCGGCCACGCGCAGCGTGCTCGAGCGGCTCTGCCAGACGGAGGACGTGCGGCCCCTGATCGCACACGAGGCCCTGGAGTTCCCGGCCGTGCTGGCACTGGTCGGGGCCGGGCTCGGGGTGGCGCTGGTGCCCCGGCTGGCCCTGCCCGCCCCCGCAGGTCTGCGGGCAGCGGGCCTGCGCGTCCTCGACCTGCCCGGCCTCGGGGCCCGCCAGGTCGTGGCCCGGCACCGGACGTCGCGGGGCGAGCCCTCCCCCGCCGTCCGGGTCGTTCTGGGCGCCCTCACCACCGCGAGCGAGACCATGGACGGCGGCGGTCGCCGTGCCGGCGGCGATGGCACCCCCGCACCCGCGGTCGAGAGCTCGCGAAGAACAAGGAGTTCCTGACTGCGGGGCAGCGGGAGGCGTTGGGCCGGTTCGTCGGTCCACCCCCAGGCTCTGCCCCAGTTTGATCATGGCCTGGCGTGTCGCCAGGGACGAGGAGCGACTGGCAGGCGCGGCGCAGCCCGGGCGTCAGCAGGGCCGAACTGGAGTCCGCCACCCTCACCTACCTGGCGACGATGCCCGCCTGGCGGGACCACCCCGTGGTCCGCGCTCACGTGGGTGGCGGCACCGGGCGGTAGCCGGTCCGGAAGAAGCCCCGGACTCCCCCGGCGATCCCGAGGTCGTGCCCGAAGGCCGTGCCGGCGGCCGGGGTGGCGTCCCGGAACCGGATCGTCACGTCGTCCCGCGGCCCCTGATCGGGGTCGTACACCCGCAGGACCACGGTGGCGCCCTCCCGCCGGTACCCCCAGGCCAGCACCTGGTGGTGCCGCGCTATCCGGCGGACGTCGAGCCCCCGAGCGGTGACCACCCCGAGCGGCACGGGGCGGCCGGCCTCCAGTTCGTCCCGGACCACGGGCCAGTGCCGGACCACGGTCCGGGTGCCCAGTCCCGGGGTGCCGCCCGGCAGCGGGACCGCCCGGCCGGTCCGATGGTGGGCGTCGGCGGCGAGCTGCCACCGGTAGTAGCGCAGCACGCCTGTCGGCAGCGCCCAGGAGTCCAGCAACCGGCGGACGATGAACCGGTAGAGCGGGTCACCGGGCGACGGCCGCGGCGACGTGGACCGCCGCGACGCCGGGGGCTGGGTCCACGCAGAGGACCGACCGGTGCCGGCGCTCGGTCCGACGACGACTCAGTGCCGCCGAGCCGATAGTCAGTCCCGTTGGGCCAGGAGCAGGGCATCCACCGCATGGCGGACCGTCCCGTCGACCTCCACCGGACGCAGCACGGCCTCGGCGCGCAGCAGCCGCAGATCGGCCACCCCGTCCAGGTCCGTGGCGGCGTCCGCTGCGGTGTACAGCACGGCCGGGTCCGGGGGGCCACCCACCCCCTCGGCGAGGTTCGCCGAGTCGTGCGCGACCACCAGCAGGGTGCCCCCGCGGGCGAGGCCGCCTGCCGCCTGCCGCAGAACCTGGGAGCGCTGCCCGGCGGGCAGTTGCAGATAGGTCACCACGACCAGGTCGAAGGAACCGGTCGCGGGCCGGTAGTCGAGGAGGTCGGCGCAGGTCCAGGTGACCTCGACCCCGGCCTTCCCGGCCAGCTCCCCCGCACGGCGCAGGGCGACCCCGGAGAAGTCGACCCCGGTCACCTGCCAGCCGAGCCGGGCCAGCCAGATCGCATTGCGGCCCTCACCGCAGGCCAGGTCGAGGGCACGACCCGGCGGCAGCGTGGCGCATTCGGCGGCCACCCAGCGGTTGGGCTCGCCGCCCCAGACCAGGTCGTGCGCCGCGTATCGGGCGTCCCAGTCCGTGGCATCCACGACTGCCTCCTCACCGGGGGAACCCTGACACCCCGTAGGGTATCCCCCGGGGTGGGCTGACCCGCAGGCGCCGTACCTGCCGCCGATCCGGCATGTCCGGTCGTGCCGGGCCCTGCCGCACCCGGCGGGAGGCGCTCAGCCCCGGCGGGACGGCTCAGCCCTGACGGGACAACGGCACCCGCCAGATCAGCGTGGTCCCGCGCTGGGGACTCCCGGTCACCGTGAACGAGCCGCCGAGCGCGGTCGCGCGGTGGGCCATGTTGCGCAGCCCGTGCCCACCGTCGGCCCTGGCCGCCGGTCGTTCCGGCTCGGCGGGCAGTCCGCGGCCGTCGTCGACGATCCGCAGTTCCAGGTCCTCCCCGCCCATGATGCTCACCTGAACCTGACCGGCGCCGGCGTGCCGGGCGATGTTGGTCAGTGCCTCCCGCAGCACCGCGAGCAGGTTCTCCAGGACGGTCGGGCTCACGCCCTCCATGCCCTCACCCAGGTCCAGTTCCGGGTCGAACCCGAGATGTCCGGCGGATTCGGAGACCACCTGCTGGATCCGGGCCCGGGGGGTCCAGGCCTCGTCCTTGCCGCGCTGCAGGGCGTAGATGGAGGTCCGGATGTCCCGGATCACCGCGTCGAGCTCGTCGACGTGCTCGGCGAGTCGTTGCTGTCCCTGCGGGTCGTCCAGCCAGCGGTTGAGCACCTGGACCGACAGTCCGGCACCGAACAGCCGGCCGATCACGTGGTCGTGCATGTCCCGGGCGATCCGTTCCCGCTCCTCCAGCACACGGACCCGTTCGGCATCGGCCCGGACCCGGGCCAGCTCGAGGGTGAGAGCGGCCTGTTCGGCGAAGGTGGTGGCCATGTCCCGGTCCTCGCCGCTGAAGGCGTCCCGCCCCTCCCGGCGGCGCAGGACGAGGCTGCCGTAGTGCCGCCGGCCCGTCCCGAGCGGGATGACGATGCCCGGACCGTCCGGCCCCTCCACCCGGCCGGTCGTGATCGGCTCCTCGTCAGTGGCGGGGGTCGAGGTCACTACCCGCGCCTCGTCGGCGTCCAGCAGGGCGGCGGCATGTTCGGCGATCATCCGCAACGCCTCACGAGTGCCCGTCCCGGACAGCAGGGCGGTGGTGATCTCCGCGGTCGCCTGCTGCCAGCGCTGCCGCCGGGAGATCTCCTCGAACAGCCGGGCGTTCGCGATCGCGACCGCCGCCGTGGCCGCCAGCGCGACCAGTAGTTCCTCGTCCTCGGCGGTGAACGGGGTGCCGTCCCGCTTCTCGGTCAGGTAGAGGTTGCCGAAGACCTCGTCCCGGATCCGGATCGGCACTCCGAGGAAGCTCTGCATCGGCGGATGCCCCGGCGGGAATCCGTAGGAGGACTCGTGGGCGCCGAGGTCCGGCAGCCGGATCGCCCGGGGCTGGCGGATGAGCAGGCCGAGGACTCCACGCCCGGACGGGGGGGCCCCGATCCGTTCCACCGTGTCAGGGTCCATGCCCACGTGGATGAACTGGGACAGCGTGCCGTCCGGCGCGATCACCCCGAGGGCGGCGTACTCGGCGTTGACCAGCTCACGGGCGGATCCGGCGATCTGCCGCAGCACGACGGGCAGGGCGAGATCGGCGGCCACCGCCCGGGTGGCCCGCAGCAGGACCCGCAACCGGTCCTGCGCGGCCATCACGTCCTGCGCGCGCTGCACCAACTGGCCGAGCATGTCGTCGAGTTCCAGCCGCGC
>DASTGO010000251.1:0-18447 GCA_035719045.1 Kineosporiaceae bacterium
CGGACCGCCGCTGCCGGGCTCGCTGCCGCCGGAACTGTCGTTGGCGGGATCGCCGTCCACCTGGAGGACGCCCTGTACCAGCAGTCCGGACCGGCCCCGCCCGCCACCGCCGTCGGCCGCCGCCCGGCAGGAGGCACAGCGGCAGTCGGCCACCGGACGGCGTTCGGCGGCGCTGCCGGTCAGCATGACTGCGCGCAACCGGTCCTCGCCCACGGCTCCGGAGGGTAGCCGACCGGCCGGGGACCTCCCGCCGCGACCGCACGGCGGTGGTGGGTGGTGCCGCGTACGGTTCAGCCATGACTTCCTGGACATGGCGTTACGAGGCAGCCGACGGCTCGGCGATGACCGGCCCACAACTGCCGGAGCAGACCTTCCCCAGCCAGGCCGATGCCGAGTCCTGGGTCGGGGAGACGTGGCGGGAACTGACCTCATCCGGCGTCGAGTCGGTGACCCTGTTGCGGGACGGGGAGATCGTCTACGGGTCGATGAGCCTGCGCCCGCTGGAGTGAGCGGGGCCGGCACCGGGCAGACGGTGACGCCGGGCGGGTGGTGATCGGCTGGGTCACCACCCGCCCGGCGTTCGTGCTCGTACCCCGGCGGGCGCTGCCGAGCCCCGGCCGGTTCGGACCGGGTGGCTTGGGCGGGGTGGTTCAGACCGGTCGGGTCTGCGGAGCGGTCTGCGCGGTCAGTGCCGGGTCGCGGACCACGACGTCGCCGAGCACCTCGTCGACCTGCTTGAGCAGGTCGGCCTCCAGCCGTACCCCGCTGGCCCTGACGTTCTCGTGCACCTGCTCCGGCCGCGACGCACCGATGATGGCGGCGGACACGTTCGCGTTCTGCAACACCCAGGCCACCGCGAGCTGGGCCAGGGACAGCCCGGCCTGGTCGGCCAGCGGCCGCAGCCCCTGCACCCGCTCCAGGACCTCGTCGCGCAGCAGTCGCTTGATGAAGTTCGCCCCGCCCTTGTCGTCGGTGGCGCGGGACCCGGCGGGCAGCGGCTGGCCGGGCAGGTACTTGCCGGTGAGCACGCCCTGCGCGACCGGGGACCAGACGATCTGCCCGAGGCCGAGCTCCTGGCAGGCCGGGACGACCTCGCCTTCGATCACCCGCCAGAGCATCGAGTACTGCGGCTGGCTGGAGATCAGCGGGATGCCCAGTTCCCGGGCCAGCGCCTGACCGGCGCGGATCTGGTCGGCGGTCCACTCGCTGACCCCGATGTACAGCGCCTTGCCGGACCGGACGACGTCGGCGAATGCCTGCATCGTCTCTTCCAGCGGCGTCTCGGTGTCGTACCGGTGCGCCTGGTACAGGTCGACGTAGTCGGTGCGCAGCCGCCGCAGCGACCCGTTGATCGACTCCATGATGTGCTTGCGGGACAGACCGCAGTCGTTCGGACCACCCGGCCCGGTCGGCCAGTAGACCTTGGTGAAGATCTCCAGGCTCTCCCGTCGCTGCCCGGCGAGCGCGTCGCCGAGCACCGTCTCCGCCGCGGTGTTGGCGTAGACGTCCGCGGTGTCGAAGGAGGTGATCCCGGCGTCCAGGGCGGCGCGCACGCAGGCGGTGGCGACCTCGTCGCCCACCTGTGAACCGTGGGTCAGCCAGTTGCCGTAGACGATCTCGGTGATCTTCAGGCCGCTGCGGCCGAGGTAGCGATACTCCATGGCCCTGACCCTAGCGGGCGGCTCTGTCCTCGCCGGGCCGCCCTGCGATTGCCCTCAGATCAGGTGGAAACCCTTGCCGCGCAGGCGTTTTCATCATGAAACGGGCGAAAGTTCTTGTGGTGCAAGTCGTTTCAGAGTGAGGTGGGCGCAACCTGTTGTGGGACAAGCGGTTGCCGAGTGATCCGGGTGCACGTTGTTGCTGCTCACACGGCACGACCACTCATGCGGGACGACCGTCCGGAACTCACTCCGGGAACTGGCCCCGGGCCACCTGAGGCCGGGGCAACCGCATCCGGCGGATCTGCAGCGCCCGGGAGATCGCGTACATGCCGACCCCGGTCGCCTGGTCCGCTCCGAACCGCGCGGTGACCTCACGGATGATCTTGCGCCGCAGGAAGTAGAAGTCGACCGCCATCCCCAGCATGCCCACGTAGAGCAGGATGGCGAGGGCGAGGTTGATCACGGAGTTGCCGAACTGGCTGAGCACCAGGAACGCCAGGGCGAAGAACAGGAAGTACTCGCCGAGGTTGTGCCGGGCGTCCACGTAGTTGCGGGCCCAGCGCCGGCCCTTGCCCAGGTCGCGGGCGGGGTAGAAGCGCTCGTCGCCGTTGAGCAGCGCCTGGCGCATCTTGGCCCGGTCGGACTGGTAGGCCACGCGGCGGGTCTCGCGGGCCGCCTTGCGCTCCTCCTTGGTGGCTCCCGGCTTGACCGTGGCGGCCTGGCCGCCGGAGACGACGGGGCGGCGGTTGGCCTGCTCCGCATCACGCCGCTTGGGCGTGGGGCGGCCCTTGCCCGTGGTGGCGGACAGCTCCTGCGGGGCAGCGGCCTGGGCCGGCTGGCTCTCCTTGCGACCGAACACGCCCACAGCCTACGGCCTCGCCCTGCGCGTCGCGGGCGCCTCCCGGATTACCCGGATCACGCTGGTGCGCCGGGCCCGGCCGGTCCGCCCCGCTCCCCGCGTGCCCTTCCCCTGCCGTCCGGCGCCCCGCTCCTGACTGCCGGGATGGGCCGGGCGGGCGTCGGTACTACCTTGACCCGGTGACCGTCCTGCCCGCCCCGTCCCGCGTCGACGTCGACAGCCTGCGAGCCCGGGTCCTCCAGTTGCTGCCCGAGATCCGTGCCGACCTGGAGTCCCTGATCCGGATCCCCGGGGTGTCCGCCCCGGCCTTCGACCAGCGGCCGTTGGACACCTCCGCCGAGGCGGTCGCCGCCCTGCTGCGCGCCGCCGGCCTGCCGCAGGTCGAGATCCTGCGGGCGGAGGTGGACGGGGTGCCCGGCGCCCCCGGTGTGATCGCCCGCCGCCCGGCCGCCCCCGGCGCCCCGACCGTCCTGCTCTACGCCCACCACGATGTCCAGCCCCCGGGCGACCCGGCGCTGTGGACCAGCCCCGCCTTCGAGCCGGTCGAGCGCGACGGCCGCCTCTACGGCCGGGGGGCGGCCGACGACAAGGGCGGGATCGCGGTGCACCTGGCCGCGATCCGGGCACTCGGGGCGGACAGCCCGCTCGGGATCACCGTGTTCGTCGAGGGCGAGGAGGAGATCGGCTCGCCGAGTTTCGGGGCCTTCCTGCAGGCCTACGGCGACCGGTTGGCGGCCGACGTCATCGTCATCGCGGACTCCGGGAACTGGCGGCTCGGCCTGCCCGCCCTGACCACCAGCCTGCGCGGCCTGGTCGACGGCGTGATCGAGGTCCGGACCCTGGACCACGGCGTGCACTCCGGGATGTTCGGCGGGGCGGTCCCCGACGCGCTGACCGCGGCCATCCGGCTGCTGGACGGCCTGTGGGACGCCGACGGCGTGCTCACCGTGCCGGGTCTGGTCACCGGCGAGGCGCGGCTCGACTACGCCGAGGCCGACCTGCGCGCCGACGCGGGCGTGCTGGACGGCGTGGACCTGATCGGCCGGGCGCCGATCGCCTCCCGGCTGTGGACCCGCCCGTCGCTGACCATCACCGGGCTCGACGTGCCCTCGGTCGACACCGCCTCGAACACCCTGCTGCCGGCCGTGCGGGCCAAGTTCAGCCTCCGGCTGGCCCCGGGGCAGGACCCGCTGCCCGCCTTCGCCGCGCTGCGGGACCATCTGCTGGCCGCCGCGCCGTGGGGGGCCCGGGTCGAGGTCACCCTGGGCGAGGCGGGCCACCCGTGGGCCGGGGACGTCGATGGTGCGGTGTACGACACCGCCCGGTGGGCGCTGGAACAGGCGTACGGGCATGTCCCGGTGCACATGGGGATCGGCGGCTCGATCCCGTTCATCGCCCAACTGGGGGAGACCTACCCCGCCGCGACGGTCCTGGTCACCGGCGTGGAGGACCCCGACACCCGGGCTCACGGCACCGACGAGTCCCTGCACCTGGCCGAGTTCGAGCGGGCCTGCGTGGCCCACGCCCTGCTGCTGGCGGCTCTGGCCACCGGCTGAGCCCGCCCGGCCTGGATCGCCCGTTCCGGATCACCGTCCGGGGCGGCTCCCGCGCGTTCGGCCGCAGCAGTGGGACAGACTTCGGGGGTGCGTGTGCTCGTCGCCCCCGACTGCTTCACCGGCACGCTGTCCGCCCGGCAGGCGGCGGAGGCCATCGCCGAGGGCTGGCGGCGCCAGGCCCCGGCGGACGACCTGGAGCTGTGCCCGCTGTCCGACGGCGGTCCGGGCTTCCTGGAGGTGCTGCAGGACGGCGTCGGCGGGGAACTGCTCGCGGTGACCGTCCCCGGCCCGCTGGGGGAGGACGTACCGGCGGGCGTCCTTGTCACGCAGGGGCCGGACGGGCCGCGGACCGCCTATCTGGAGTCGGCCCAGGCCTGCGGGCTGCACCTGGTACCCCCCGCCCGCAGGGATCCCGGGGCGACCTCCACCGCGGGCGTCGGGGCCCTGCTGGATGCCGCGCGGGAGGCCGGCGCGCAGCGGATCGTGGTCGGTCTCGGCGGATCGGGGACCAACGACGCCGGTGCCGGGATGCTGGGCTGGCTGGCCGACCACGCCGGGCTGGTCACCGACGGCCGGTTCACCGGGCGGCTGGGCAGCGGCGGGGCCGGGCTGCGGGGCTGCGGCCGGTCCGAACTGACCCCCCTGGCCGGGCTGCGGGCCCGTTGGGCCGATGTGGAACTGGTGATCGCCAGCGATGTCGACGCCCCGCTGACCGGGTTCCACGGCGCCAGTGCCGGGTTCGCCGCGCAGAAGGGCGCCACCCCGGAGCAGGCCCAGGCGCTCGACCGGGCCCTGGGTGACTTCGCGGCCGCGGCGGTGCAGGCCTGCGGGCTGCCGCAGCGGTTGTCCGGGCAGCCCGGTGCCGGGGCCGCGGGTGGCCTGGGATTCGGGCTGCTCCTGCTCGGAGCCCGGCGGGTGGCCGGGTCGCAGGCCGTGCTGGACAGCGTCGGGATGGCCGAGCGGTTGGGCCGCAACGACCTGGTGGTGACCGGCGAGGGCTGCCTGGACTGGCAGTCGCTGCGCGGCAAGGTGGTCGCCGGGGTGGCCCATGCCGCGCTGCGGACCGGGACCCCGGTGATCGTGCTGGCCGGGCAGGTCGTGGTCGGCCGCCGGGAGCTGTCCTCGATCGGGGTGGAGTCCGCCTATCCGGTCGCCCGGACCCCGCCGGAGGTCCGGGCCTCGCTCGCGGATCCGGCGGGCACCCTGGCCGACCGGGCACAGCGGGTGGCCCGCACCTGGTCGCGCTGACCGAGCCGGCCACTGACCCGAACCGGCCACTGCCCGAACCGGCCACTGCCCGAGCTGACCACGGCGGGCGATCTTCGTCGTCCTGCACCTACCCTGGGGAACGAGCCATGGGTGGGCCGTCACGTAAGCCGGGAATGCGGAGACGTTGCGACGTGCTACACGGGCGGAACCGACTCGACACGTACGGAGATGACCCGGATGACCGTTCAGGACCAGACCGGCCAGGAGCAGCAGACCACGGCTACGCACGGCGTCGTGCTCACCGATGTCGCCGCGGCCAAGGTGAAGAGCTTGCTGGAACAGGAAGGCCGTGACGATCTTCGACTGCGGGTGGCGGTCCAGCCCGGAGGCTGCTCGGGCCTGGTGTACCAGCTCTACTTCGACGAGCGGACCCTCGACGGGGACCTGCTGCGCGACTTCGGCGGTGTCGAGGTGGTCGTGGACCGGATGAGCGCTCCCTACCTCGACGGCGCGACCATCGACTTCGCCGACACCATCGAGAAGCAGGGCTTCACCATCGACAACCCGAACGCCCAGGGCAGCTGCGCCTGTGGCGACAGCTTCCACTGATCGACCTCCCGATCGACCTGCGGTGATCGGCTCGGCCCCGCGGGCTGACGGTCCCCTCCGGCGGCCGGTGCGCCAGGTGCGTGCCGGCCGCCGTCCCGTTCAGGGGTGATCCGGCCGGTAGGGTGGCGGCCCGTGCGGATCGCTGTCACCGGCTCCATCGCCACCGACCACCTGATGACCTTCCAGGGCCGTTTCTCCGACAGTCTCGTCGTGGAGCAGCTGGAGCAGGTCTCGCTCTCGTTCCTCGTCGAGGACCTGCAGATCCGCCGGGGTGGGGTGGCGGCCAACATCGCGTTCGGGCTGGCCAACCTCGGTCTGGACCCCCTGCTCGTCGGATCCGTCGGCGAGGACTTCGTCGACTACCGGTCCTGGCTGACCCGGCACGGGGTGGACTGCGGCGGGGTCCGGGTCTCGCAGCTGCAGCACACCGCCCGGTTCATCTGCACCACCGACTCCGAGCAGGCCCAGATCGCCTCCTTCTACGCGGGGGCGATGAGCGAGGCCCGGGAGATCGAGCTCGGCCCGTTGTGCGGGCAGCGCGCGCTCGACCTGGTCGTGATCAGCCCGAACGACCCCGAGGCGATGCTGCGGCACACCGAGGAGTGCCGGACCAGGGGCCTTCCCTTCGCCGCCGACCCCTCCCAGCAGCTGGCCTGGTCGGACGGCCCGACCATCCGCCAGCTCGTCGACGGCGCCGCCTATCTGTTCAGCAACGACTACGAGTCGGCGCTGATCCACCAGAAGACCGGCTGGTCCGAGGCGGACGTCCTGGCCCGGGTGGGCGTGCGGGTGACCACCCACGGCAAGAACGGCGTCCTCATCCAGGCCCGCGGCGAGCAGGACCTGCGGGTGCCGGTCGTGCCCGCGCAGCGCGTCGCCGACCCGACCGGCGTCGGCGACGGCTTCCGGGCCGGGTTCCTCGCCGCGCTGGCCTGGGGGCTGCCCCTGGAGCAGTGCGCGCAGGTCGGGTGCCTGCTGGCCACCCTGGTGCTGGAGACCGTCGGCACGCAGGAGTACTCGCTGGGGCACACGGACTTCCTGGTCCGGCTCGGCAAGGCGTACGGGGACGCCGCTGCCGCGGCCGTGGAACCCCACCTGAAGACGCTGCGCCCTTGAGCCCAGCCAGGCATCCTGTCCCCGGTGCCGGGTGGAGTGCCGGTGCCGTCTCGCTGCCGGGCCCGGAGCGCTCCCGATGAGTGCCCCCCGCGGTGGCCCGGTGGAGCCGCCGCCGAGCCGGTACGCCTTCGACCTGTCCGCCGCGCCGCCGGGGGAGGACCTGGTCGGGGTGGGCGCCGACCTGGAACCGGGGACGCTGCTGGCCGCCTACCGGGCCGGGCTGTTCCCGATGGGCCTGGGGCGGCATGGTCGCGGCACGATCGGCTGGTGGTGCCCCGACCCCCGGGGGATCCTCCCGCTGGACGGGCTGCGGGTCTCCCGGTCGCTGAACCGGGCCTGCTCCCGCTTCGAGATCCGGGTCGACACCGCCTTCGACGAGGTGGTCGCCGGCTGCGCCGACCCGTCTCGGCCGGGCCGGTGGATCACCGCGAAGGTCGCCCAGGCCTATGCGCGGCTGCACCGGCTGGGCTGGGCGCATTCGGTGGAGTGCTGGCGCGGGGGCCGGCTGGTGGGCGGGCTGTACGGCCTGGCGATCGGCGGGCTGTTCGCCGGGGAGTCGATGTTCCACCGCGAGACCGACGCCTCGAAAGTGGCACTGGTCGCATTGGTCCGTCTTCTGGGGACCTCCACGCCCTCGCGGCAACTCCTGGACGTCCAGTGGCAAACGCCACACCTCGCCGGCCTCGGGGTGGTCGAGATACCCCGGGTGGATTACCTGACCCGCCTCGAGGAGGCCCTGAGGACCCCCCTGCCGAGGGCATTCTCCGAGGTGGGCGGCCGCTTTGATCCATTCTGAGTGACCCCGGCCGGGCTGCGCGGCACCCCCCGTCCCAGCTGGGAGATTCGGTGAGGCTTGCCTCAGGGACGTGACGTAGTGTTGCTTAATCTTTGGTGCATGCCCCTTCGATGATCCGGTGGCCAGGCGCTAATGTTGGCGCGTCGAGGACCCGCCCCCCGGTGTGAACGCCGGGCGTTCAAGGTTGGAAGGCCGCTGTTGCGTTCGCACGATGAGCATCGCGCCCTGCCTGGTCGGCTCCGCCGACTGGCCCTGGCAGCGACTACCGGAACCGGACTTCTCCTCCTGACCGGCTGCAGCGAGGCTGTGAAGCGTGGCTGGGAGCCGAGCACTCCCACGATGACCAACCAGACCGGCAAGATCATGGACCTCTGGATGGGGGCCTGGATCGCGGGTCTGGCGGTCGGCCTGCTGGTCTGGGGCCTGGTCATCTGGTGCGTGATCGCCTACCGCCGGCGTCGCGACGAGACGACCATGCCGGTGCAGACCCGCTACCACATTCCCCTCGAGATCTTCTACACCGTGGTCCCGATCATGATGGTCGGCGTCCTCTTCTACTACACGGCCAAGGACCAGGCCGCGATCGCCGACACCTCGGCGAAGCCGGACGTCCGGATCGGCGTCATCGGCAAGCAGTGGGCCTGGGACTTCAACTACGTGGACTCCAACGTCCACGAGATCGGCCTGCCCGCCGTGCTCAACGGCCAGAAGGGTGCCGAGGCCGCGCTGCCGACGCTGTACCTGCCGGTCGGCAAGCGGGTCCAGTTCGAGATCACCTCGAACGACGTCATCCACTCCTTCTGGGTCCCGGCCTTCCTCTACAAGCTCGACGCCATCCCCGGTCTGGAGAACAAGTTCCAGATCGTCCCCGGCGAGACCGGCACTTTCAGGGGGAAGTGCTCGGAGCTGTGCGGTGAGTACCACTCGGAGATGCTCTTCAACGTCAAGGTCGTCACTCAGGACGAGTACGACCAGCACATGAAGGATCTCGCGGCGAAGGGTCAGACCGGTCAGCTCCCCGTGAACGCGGGTCGCGCAACGACCCCTCAGGGTGGCGGGTACAAGCCGGCCAACCCCGACGTGACCGCCACCAACAAGCCGTGACCCAGGGGAGCATCTGATGGCCACGACAGTCGCCGTTGACACCTTCGCGCCCAGCATCCCCGCGACCCGCAAGGGCCGCACGGTGGTCCGCTGGCTGACCTCGACCGACCACAAGACGATCGGTCACCTGTACCTCATCACCACGTTCACGTTCTACGTGATCGCGGGTCTGCTCGGGCTGGTCATCCGGCTTGAGCTGTACATGCCCGGCCTCCAGGTCGTGCAGAACAAGGATCAGTACAACGCCCTGTTCACCATGCACGGCCTGATCATGCTGCTGCTGTTCGCGACGGCGGCGGTGTCCGGCTTCGCCAACGCGGTGATGCCGCTGCAGATCGGCGCACCGGACGTGGCGTTCCCGCGGCTGAACATGTTCGCGTACTGGCTGTACGCCCTCGGCGGTTTCGTCGCGGCGACCAGCCTCGTGGTGCCGCAGGGCCCGGCCTCCTTCGGCTGGTACCTGTACCCGCCGCTGAGCCTGTCGACCTACAGCCCCGGCATGGGTACCGACCTCGGCATCTTCGGCCTGGCACTGACCGGCTTCGGCTCGATCCTCGGTGCGGTCAACTTCATCACCACGATCGTGTGCATGCGGGCCCCGGGCATGACGATGTTCCGGATGCCGGTCTTCACCTGGAACATCCTCATCACCAGCGTGCTGATCATCCTGATCTTCCCCCCGCTGGCCGTGGTGCTGTTCGGTATCGGTGGCGAGCGCAAGTTCGGGATGAAGATCTTCGACCCGGAGAACGGCGGGCCGATCCTCTACCAGCACCTGTTCTGGTTCTTCGGACACCCCGAGGTCTACGTCCTGGCCATCCCGTTCTTCGGCATCATCTCCGAGATCCTGCCGACCTTCAGCCGCAAGCCGATCTTCGGCTACAAGGGCCTGATCTTCGCGACGATCAGCATCGCCGGCCTCGGTATGGCGGTGTGGGCGCACCACCTGTACACCACCGGCCAGGTCGCCCTGCCGTTCTTCGCCCTGCTGACCGCCCTGATCGCGGTGCCCACCGGCGTGAAGTTCTTCAACTGGATCGGCACGATGTGGCGGGGGTCGCTGACCTTCGAGACGCCGATGCTGTTCGCCCTGGGCTTCCTGACCACGTTCGTCATCGGCGGTCTGACCGGCATCCTGCTGGCCACCCCGACCACCGACTTCCAGCTGTCGGACAGCTATTTCGTGGTGGGCCACTTCCACTACACGCTGACCGGCACGATCGTGTTCGCCTTCTTCGGTGGCCTGTACTACTGGTGGCCGAAGCTGACCGGCCGGATGCTCAACGAGCGCCTGGGCAAGGTGCACTTCTGGCTCACCTTCCTCGGCTTCCACGCCACCTTCCTGGTGATGCACTGGCTGGGTGTCGCGGGCATGAGCCGCCGGTACGCCGACTACCTGCCCGAGGACGGCTTCACCACGCTGAACCACATCGCCACCGCCGGCTCCCTGGTGCTGGGCCTGAGCACGATCCCGTTCGTCTGGAACGTGTTCCACACCTGGCTGCGGGCGCCGCTGGTGACCGTGGACGACCCGTGGGGTTCCGGCAGTTCGCTGGAGTGGGCGACCTCCTGCCCGCCGCCGCGGCACAACTTCACCACCCTCCCGCGGATCCGGTCCGAGCGGCCGGCCTGGGACCTGCACCACCCGGAGTACGCCGCGGTGGGTGCCGCCCCGGATGCGAAGGTGCTCGACGACCTGCTCGGCAAGTCCGAGCTCGGCAAGTGAGACTGGAGAAGACGACGTGAAGGTCGAAACGCGGGTCTTCGCCGCGCTGGGGCTGTTCCTGGCCCCGATCGGGGTCATCTACGGCGTCATCACCAACTGGCACGAGATGGTCGGTGTCGTCGGGCTGTTCCTCAGCACCGGGTTCTGCGCCCTGCTCACGGTGTACCTGTGGGTCACCGGGCGGCGGATCGACCCGAGGCCGGAGGACAACCCGCACGGCGAGATCGCCGAGGGCGCCGGGGAGCTGGGGCACTTCGCCCCGTACTCCTGGTGGCCGCTGGCGGGCGGCCTGGCCGCGGCCTGCGTGTTCGCCGGGCTCGCCGTCGGCTGGTGGCTGTTCCTCATCGGCGTCGGCATCACCGGCGTGGCCACCGTGGGCTGGGTCTTCGAGTTCTACCGTGGAGAGCACGCCCACTGAGAGCTGGATCCGACCGGGGCGCCCCCGGCCGTCGCGGACACCCTGTCCGCCGCGGTCCGGGGGCGCTCCGCGTCTTGCACGGGGTCTGCTCTGCGCGTGGGGTGCGGGATCCCCTCTGCCCGAAGGGCTCCGCCTCCCGGGCACGATCACCGCCCGCGGGACTGTCGCGAGGTGGTCCCACGAGCCCCTTGCGGGCACTGGAAGGCGCTGCCAGGCGATCACGCTCCCCGCCCGCTGTCCCGGCCCGCCGCAGGCCCTCAGCGGGCCGGGGGAGGGCCGGGTCCCGGTCGGCAGATGGCCCGGGTGGTGCGGCCACTCGTCGGCACGAAAGGCTCGGCGCATGGGTGAACTGCACATCCGTCCCGGCGACGTCCGGGCTGCGGGCACGACCGGACGGATCCGGGCGGAGCTGAGCCGCCGGCTCCTGGGCAGCGACCTCGCCCTGGGGTACGCCGGTGTGGTCACCGCGCTCGCGGTCACCCTGACGATGCTGCCCGTGAGGGTCGCGGACCACCTGGTGATCGACAGCAGCACGAACCTGGCCAACCTGCGGGCACATCCGCCCTTCGTCCTGGTGGTCAGCGCCTTCGTGGAACCGTCGGTCTGGCAGCTGTGGATCCTGGTCCCGTTGCTGTTGGCCTATGCCGAGCTGCAACGGTGGCTCGGGCGCGCCGCCGTGGTCATCACTGCGGTGCTCGGGCATGTCGGCGCAACACTGTTCGTCTCGACCATCCTGGCTGCGGGTATCGCCCACGGCCGGATCGCCCTGTCCGTCCGGAACGCCACGGACGTCGGAGTCAGCTACGGACTCGTCGCCGTCCTCGGACTGCTGACCGCACGGATCCCCCGGCGCTGGCGGCCCTGGTACGTCATCGGGCTCACCCTCGGATTCGTGGTCTCGCTGCTCGGCTGGCGGAGTTTCACCGAGCTGGGGCATTTCTCGGCCTGGGTGATCGGGCTCGGCCTCGCCGTGCTCGTCCATCGCGCGCAACGCCTGCCGTCGGCTCCGCAGGCCTGACCGGGTGAGCCGAGCCCGCCTCCCCGCAGCGGGCACCCTCCGGACAGGCCACCGCCCCGGTGCCCGCACGGGCGCCGGGGCGGTTCAGGTCACCAGGGCCGGGCAGTTCGGGTCGCTCAGGAGGCGGAGGCCTTCACCCAGCGGTCCAGCAACTCGGCGGCGGCACCGGAGTCGACGGCCCGGGCCGCCTGCTCCAGCCCCGCGGACAGCCGCTCCACCAGGCCCTCGGCGGTCGTGGGCACGGGGACCGCCCCCTGCGCCGCGGCACCCTGGGCGGCGACGATCGCGGCGGCCGCGTTGAGCAGCACGGTGTCCCGGATCGGCCCGGCGGTACCGGCGAGCAGGTCGCGGATGACACCGGCGTTGTGCCGGGCGTCCCCGCCCCGCAGCTGCGCGAGCGTGGCCGGGGCCAGTCCGAGCGCCTGCGGATCCAGGGCCACGTCGACGCTACTGCCACCGCCGACCAGCCAGACCCGGCTCGGCCCGGTGGTGGAGAGCTCGTCCAGGCCGTCGTCGCCGCGGAAGACCAGCGCGCTGGACCCGCGGTCGGCCAGCACCCCGGCGACGATCGGGGCCATCCGCAGATTGGCCACCCCGACCGCCCCCGCCCCCGGCAGCGCCGGATTCGTCAGCGGGCCCAGGTAGTTGAACGCCGTGGGGACGCCCAGCTGGCTGCGGGCCGGAGCCGCATGCCGGAACGCCGGGTGGAACACCTGGGCGAAGCAGAAGGTGATCCCGACCTCGGCGGCCAGCTCCGCGACCCGCTGCGGCGGCAGGTCCAGGCGGACCCCGAGGGCCTCCAGCACGTCCGCTGCACCGGAGGCCGAGGACGCGGCCCGGTTGCCGTGCTTGACCACCCGGTAGCCGGCGGCGGCCACGACGATCGCCGCCGTGGTGGAGATGTTGACCGTGTGCCGACGGTCCCCACCGGTGCCGACGACGTCCACGCACGGTCCGGGAACCTCGATCCGGACCGCGTGCTGGAGCATGGTGTCCACCAGGCCGGCCAGCTCGTCGACCGTCTCGCCCTTGGCCCGCAGCGCGACCAGGAAGCCCGCCAGCTGGCCGGTGGCCGCCTCGGCGGTCATCACCTGCTCCATGGCCCAGGCGGTCTGGGGGCGGGTGAGGTTCTCACCGTCCAGGAGGGCGCCGATCAGGCCGGGCCAGGTCACCGCCTCCGGTTCGGACACCATGCCCACGGATCAGTCCTGCCCGCGACGGGCCAGGCCGGCGACCGCCTCGGCGACCGCGACCGGGTCCAGCGGGTGCGGCACCGCGGCGTCTGCGCGGGACCAGGCGGCCAGCCAGGCGTCCTGCGGCCGGCCGGTGAGGACGAGCACCGGCGGGCACTCGTACACCTCGTCCTTGAGCTGCTTGCACAGGCCCAGGCCGCCGGCCGGGACGGCCTCCCCGTCCAGGACGAGCAGGTCGAAGCGGCGGGAGTCCACCTCCGCCAGCACGGCCGCGGGGGTGGCGCACTCGGTCCAGGTCACGGGGGGCACATCGGCGGCCGGGCGGCGCCCGACGGCGAGCCGCACCGCGGCCCGGGTGTCCGTGTCGTCGCTGTACAGCAGGACCGACAGTTCCTGCTGGGCGGCGGACGCGTGGGGTCCGGTCGGGGCCGGGCTGCTCGCCATGGTCGTCTCCGGGTTCTCGGTTCCGGGTATGTTCCGGGGGACCGGTGTGTTTCCGGTCACCCTTCGGGGCTGCCGCACCGCCCGATCCGTTTCCGGCGGCGGTCCGCCACACTGACGTCCGGGCGTGGTCCCGGCGCGTCAGCAGGGATCGTACCCGTGGGGGAGCGAGGGCCCGCGGGGCGCCGTCGGTCGCGCCGGAACGACCGTCGATCGTGGTCAGAGGCGGTGGACGGGCACCCCGGGGCCCCCGCGGCGGGGACCGGCGGCCGGTGCCGCCACGCCGGGCGGATGAGGGGGCTTGAGCTGCGGCCCGATCCGTAGGAAGGTAAGCATTACCTGAAACCGTCCCCATGTGATGTAAGGATGATCACGGCGCGGTTGATAGTTCAGGGAACCCTCTACCGCGGCACCCGCGGAGTCGGGCAATAATGTGGCCCGTGGCGACCGCATCCATCGCAGAGCCCGCGCACGGGCACGTGACAGTCAACCGACCCAACATGGTTCAAGTGGGCACCATCGTGTGGCTCGCGAGTGAACTCATGTTCTTCGCCGGGCTGTTCGCGATCTACTTCACCATCCGCGCCGTGCGCCCCGATCTGTGGGCGACCGAGCCGCTGAAGCTGAACATCCCGTTCTCCTTCGCCAACACCGTCAACCTGGTCCTGACCTCGGTCTGGTGCCAGATGGGCGTGTTCGCGGCGGAACGTTTCCAGCCCGCTGCACGCGGGACCATCTGGCTGCCCTGGACCCGTGAGCACGGGTGGAAGAACTGGGGCATGCGCGAGTGGTACGTCGTGACCTACATCTTCGGCGCCCTGTTCGTCGCCGGCCAGATCTACGAGTACGCGAACCTCGTGGTCGAGCACCTGACGCTGTCCTCCAGCGCCTACGGGTCGATCTTCTACATGGCGACCGGCTTCCACGGCCTGCACGTCACCGGCGGCCTGATCGCCTTCCTCCTGATCATCGGGCGCAGCTTCGCGGCGAAGCGGTTCGGTCACGCCGAGGCCACCAGCGCCATCGTGACGTCGTACTACTGGCACTTCGTCGACGTGGTCTGGATCGGCCTGTTCTTCACCATCTACATCCTCAAGTAAGCAAGCCCACCCGGGCAGCCGCCACCGACCGCCCCCGGACCATCGTCGACTTCTCCCGTCCGACCAGGAGAGACATCGTGACCGCTCTTGCTTCCCGCCGACGACACCCGATGGCCAGGGCCGTGCTCCTGGTACTCGGTCTCGTCGTCACCGGCCTCGCCTACGCGGCCGCCGAGCCCGGTCGGGCGAATGCGGCCCAGGCGGCGGCCGACGACGTGTCGGCCGGTCGTCAGGTCTTCATCGCCAACTGCGCCACCTGCCACGGCACCAACGGCGAGGGCCGGGCGAACGCCCCCTCGCTGATCGGTGTCGGCGCCGCGGCGGTCGACTTCCAGGTGGGCACCGGCCGGATGCCGCTGCAGTCCAGTGGGCCGCAGGCCCCGAAGAACCCGGTGAAGCTGAGCCCGGACAAGATCAGCCAGCTCGCGGCCTACGTCGCCTCCCTCGGCCCCGGCGCCGCGGTTCCGGATGCCGAAGAGATCGACGCGACCAAGGGCGACCCCGCGCGCGGGGCGGACATCTTCCGCACCAACTGCGCGATGTGCCACAACTCTGCGGGCAAGGGCGGCGCCCTGACCCGCGGCAAGTACGCGCCTCCGCTGACCGGGGTCACCCCGGCGCACATGTTCGAGGCGATGGAGACCGGCCCGCAGTCCATGCCGGTCTTCAACGACCAGACGCTGGACCCGCAGAGCAAGCGGGACATCATCTCCTTCCTCACCACGATCGAGAAGCAGCCGAGCCCGGGTGGTCTGTCGCTCGGCGGGATCGGTCCGGTGAGTGAGGGTCTGGTGGCATGGCTGATCGGGCTCGCCCTGCTGGTCGGGTGCGCGGTCTGGTTGGGAGCCAAGGCATCGTGAGCGACGGGAACGAGACGATGAGTACGCACGACGACGCCGGTCACGCGACCGAGGTCGCCACCACGGAATCGGCGGGGCAGCCGGCCGCCCGGTTCGACAACCCCGGTCTTCCGGAGCACCAGCACCGGGTGACCGATGTCGACCCCAAGGCCGCCAAGCGCGCCGAGCGTCAGGTCGCCCTGATGTTCCTGCTCTCGGTGGTGGGCACCCTGATCGTTCTGGTCACCTACTTCAGCGTGAAGTACGAGGGCCACAACGACCTGATGTCGCGGCTGACCCAGGTGCAGCACTCGACCGTCCTGATGGGGCTGGGCATGTTCCTCGCCCTGTTCGGGATCGGTGCCGGTGCGGTGCACTGGGCCAAGACGCTGATGCCCGACGACGAGCGGGTGGAGTACCGGCACCTGCAGCGGTCCTCCGAGGAGGACCGGGCGGCGGCCGTGGGCATCCTGCGGGAGGGCGCGGAGGAGGTCGGCCTCGGCCGGCGGCCGCTGATCCGCAACACCCTGATCGGTGCCCTGGCGCTCTTCCCGCTGCCGGCCGTGGTCCTGTTGCGTGACACGGGCCCGATGCCCGGTCGCGACCTGGAGACCACGGTCTGGAAGCAGGGCACCCGGCTGGTCAAGGACCCCGAGGGCGGCGCGGTCAAGGCGTCCGACCTCACCCTCGGCTCGATCGTGCACATCATGCCGGAGGGCATCGAGAAGACCGCGGACCCGGCGGCGGAGCGGGCCAAGGCCGCCGTCCTGCTGGTGCGTCTCGACCCGGCCGACCTCAACGAGGAGTCCAAGAAGGGCGCCTACGAGGGGATCGTCGCCTACTCGAAGATCTGCACCCACCTCGGGTGCCCGGTGGCCCTGTACGAGCAGCGCACGCACCACCTGCTCTGCCCGTGCCACCAGTCGACCTTCGACCTCACGGACAACTGCCGGGTGGTCTTCGGTCCCGCGAAGCGGCCCCTGCCGCAGCTGCCGATTACCGTTGACGACGAGGGATACCTGGTGGCGGCTGCTGGGTTCAACCAGCCGGTCGGCCCAAGCTTCTGGGAGCGGGCATGAGCACGACGACCACCAGTCCGGCCGCGAGCCTGGGCAACTTCGCCGACGAGCGGGTCGGTGCGGCCAAGACCGTGAAGGCCTTCGCGCGCAAGATCTTCCCCGACCACTGGTCGTTCATGCTGGGTGAGGTTGCGCTCTACAGCTTCATCATCCTGCTGCTGACCGGCGTCTTCCTCACGTTCTTCTACGTGCCGAGCGTCGGCGAGACCACCTACCACGGCGCCTACGCACCGCTGGAGGGGCAGAAGGTGTCGGAGGCGTTCGCCTCGACGCTGCGGCTGTCCTTCGACATCCGGGGTGGCCTGCTCCTGCGGCAGATCCACCACTGGGCGGCGCTGCTCTTCGTGGCGGCGATGATCGTCCACATGTTCCGGGTGTTCTTCACCGGAGCGTTCCGCAAGCCCCGTGAGCTCAACTGGGTGATCGGCTCCGTCCTCGCCATCCTGGCGGTGTTCGAGGGCTTCGCCGGCTACTCCCTGCCCGACGACCTGCTGTCCGGCAACGGTCTGCGGATCGCCGAGGGCATCGTCCTGAGCATCCCGGTGGTCGGCACCTACGTGAGCTTCTTCCTCTTCGGAGGACAGTTCCCGGGCGAGATCTTCATCCCGCGGCTGTACACGATCCACGTGCTGCTGCTGCCGGGCATCTTCCTCGCCCTGATCACCGCGCACCTGCTCCTGCTGGTGGTGCAGAAGCACACCCAGTACCCGGGCCCGGGCCGGACCAACGACAACGTCGTGGGCTACCCGCTGTACCCGGTGTACATCGCCAAGGCCGGTGGCTTCTTCTTCATCGTGTTCGGTGTGACGGCCCTGCTGTCCGCGATCTTCCAGATCAACCCGGTCTGGATCTACGGGCAGTACGACCCCTCGCCGATCAGCGCGGGTGCACAGCCCGACTGGTACATGGGCTTCATGGACGGCGCGGTCCGGCTGATTCCGGGATGGTTCGAGTTCACCGCCTTCGGGCACACGTTCTCGCTGAACATCCTGCTGCCGGCGTTCGTCCTCCCGGGCGTGCTCACCACGCTGCTGGCGATCTACCCCTGGCTGGAGGCCTGGGTCACCGGTGACCGGCGCGAGCACCACCTGCTCGACCGGCCCCGCAACGCCCCGGTCCGCACCGGCCTCGGCGTCATGGCGATCACGTTCTACGTCCTGCTGTGGATCAGCGGTGGCAACGACATCGTCGCCACCCACCTCAAGCTGTCGATCAACGACATCACCAACACGTTGCGGCTGCTGGTGATCGCGCTCCCGCCGCTGACCTTCCTGGCGACGAAGCGGATCTGCATGGGGCTGCAGCGCAAGGACCGCGAGAAGGTGCTGCACGGTCGCGAGACCGGCGTCATCTACCGGACCGAGGCGGGCGAGTACTTCGAGGTGCACGCTCCGCTCGAGCCGCAGGCCCAGTGGGTTCTCGTCCAGCACGAGACCTACCGGCCGCTGGAACTGGAGGCGGCCGTCGACGAGAACGGCGTGGCGCGTCCGTCCGGCCGGTTCACGGGGATGCGGCGGCGGCTGGCGAAGTTCTACTTCGAGGACCGGATCGAGCCCGTCACCCCGGCCGAGCTGGCTGCGGCCCACAACGGGCACGGCCACCACGCGGTGGAGTCCGGCGACGGGGCCCAGGCGCAGGTCACCTCGGGCCACTGATCCGACAGGCACGGCCCTGCGGGGCGCCCTTCCCGGTCGGGGAGGGGCGCCCCGCAGGCGTTTTGCAG
>DASTGO010000252.1:0-2416 GCA_035719045.1 Kineosporiaceae bacterium
GGTCCATCCGGTGGCCGGCCTGGGGGCGGCCGAGGGTCAGCCAGGCGACCGGCCCGGCCAGGGGGAGCAGGATGACCAGGCGCCAGGCCCAGGCCGGAATCCCGCGGACCCGGCCCGGGAAGACCTGCACGGAGTCGACGAGGCAGTAGACCGTCAACCCGAGCACGGCCCCAGCCAGCAGCCCCGCGGTCAGCTCCAGCACGACAACCCCCTTCGGCGCACCGCATCCTTTCATGCTGAACGCCTTCGGCGCCGCGATCCGGTCCTAGATCATGTCTCGCCGGCCGGCCGGCCGGTCCGGGGGCCGGGGTCTGCGACGCCCGTGGTGGTGCCGCGCCGTCGGGTGGTCCGTGGTCCCCGCCCGCCCTGCCGTCCTCGCGCGCGTCGGCGGCCGCTGACCGGGTTGACGCCCGGGCAGCGGAGGGGGTGATCGGCGGTCATCGGCGCCGGAGCGTCTGTAAGGGCACGTCACGGTCGCATGGTCAAGCGTGCCACGTCATATCCAGACCCAGATCATTTGTCATGTTCTGCGCCGCCAACGGGGTGGATGGTCAGGCCCTCGGGCATGGCCAGGTCAAGCAGGTGTCGGCCAGGGTAGGTGTCCAGCACGAGGATGGTGTCGGTGGTCGTCCGTCGGGCCGTCGCGCGTCACCCGCCCGGTCGATCTGACCCAGCGGCACCATCGACACCTCCACCTGTCCAGCCGTCTCTGAGCATGGCAGGCAGGGAGGAACCGTGCCTGACCAGCCCATTCATTCCGTCAGTGTGGCCGGGATCGTGGTCGACGAGGCTGGACGAGTTCTCGTCATGCAGCGTCGGGACAACGCTCGCTGGGAACCTCCGGGCGGGATCCTGGAGCGGGACGAGACGTTCGAGGAGGGCGTCGTCCGCGAGGTCGCCGAGGAGACCGGCGTCCTGGTTGCTGTCGACCGGCTCACGGGGGTCTACAAGAATCTCTCGCGGGCCGTCGTCGCCCTGGTCTACCGCTGCCGTCCGCTCGGCGGCGAGCTCCGCGCGACCGACGAGAGTGCCCTCGTGCGGTGGGCGACCCTCGCCGAGGTCGACGCCCTGATGACCGAGGCGTACGCCGTCCGGGTTCGCGACGCGCTAGCCGACGCCCCGGCCAGTCGAGCTCATGACGGCACCGACCTCGTCACCGAACACACGACCCGCGACAACACAGGCACCCGCGCGGGCAGCCCAGGTTGATCGTTCATGTGGTGTCCCAGATCGCGTGTCGGCCGGTGTCGCGGGGTCAGGTAGCGATGTCGCAGGTGGGTGAGTCGGCCGCCCGACGCTCGGCCGGTCGAGGGACCGTGGTCAGTAGTACCAGGGGCTCAGTAGTACCAAGGAAAAGGAGACCAGTCCGGGGATCGCTTCTGCAGGAAGGAATCCCGGCCCTCGGCCGCCTCGTCGGTCATGTACGCCAGGCGGGTAGCCTCGCCGGCGAACACCTGTTGCCCGACCAGCCCGTCGTCCACGAGGTTGAACGCGAACTTCAGCATCCGTTGCGCGGTAGGCGATTTGCCGTTGATCTCCGCAGCGGCCTCGAGGGCGACCTTCTCCAGTTCGGCGTGGTCGGCGACCAGGTTCACCGCGCCCATCCGGTGCATGGTCTCGGCGTCGTAGGTCCGGCCGAGGAAGAAGATCTCCCGGGCGAACTTCTGGCCGACCATCCGGGCCAGGTACGCCGAGCCGAAACCGCCGTCGAAGGAGGCCACGTCCGCGTCGGTCTGCTTGAACCGGGCGTGCTCGCGGCTGGCGATGGTCAGGTCGCAGATCACGTGCAGGCTGTGCCCGCCGCCCGCCGCCCAGCCGTTGACGACGGCCACGACGACCTTCGGCATGGTCCGGATCAGCCGCTGGACCTCCAGGATGTGCAGCCGCCCGCCCGCGGCCTTCACGCGGGCCTGGTCGACGGAGTCGGCGGTCTCGCCGGGCAGGCCCGTCGCCGGGTCCACCTCGGTGTACTGGTAGCCGGAGCGGCCCCGGATCCGCTGGTCCCCGCCGGAGCAGAACGCCCGGCCGCCGTCCTTCGGGCTCGGGCCGTTGCCGGTGAGCAGCACGCAGCCGACGTCCGGGGTCATCCGGGCGTGGTCCAGTGCGCGGTAGAGCTCGTCGACGGTGTGCGGGCGGAAGGCGTTGCGCACCTCGGGGCGGTCGAAGGCGATCCGCACGGTGCCGCGGGCCGGGCCGGGCAGGGTGCACCGGTGGTAGGTGATGTCGCTGAACTCGAAGCCGGGGACGGCGGTCCAGGCGTCGGCATCGAAGGTCTCGGAAACGTGGTCACCGGTCACCCGGCGAGAATAGGGCCGCTCCGGCCGCGGCCGTCGCCAGCCCGCCGCCGTCCGCCCACCGTCGCCCGGCCCCGGCCGTCGCCCGCCCGCGGCCTTCACGCGGGCCTGGTCGACGGAGT
>DASTGO010000253.1:0-29764 GCA_035719045.1 Kineosporiaceae bacterium
GGGCCCGTCCCCGGCCGCCGGGCGCCGGGCCGCCAGCGCTCCCGCGATCCGCCGGGCCGCCGACTCGACCTCACCGCGGCGGGCCCGCCACGTCTGCGACACCGCCTCCAGCAGTTCGGTGAACCCGGGGAGTCCGGCCCGAGGGCGGGGCGGGAAGTAGGTGCCCGCGAAGAACGGGGTGCCGTCGTGGGCGAGGAAGACCGTCATCGGCCAGCCGCCCTGGCCGGTCAACGCCTCGGTCGCCGCCAGGTACGCGGCGTCGATGTCGGGCCGCTCCTCGCGGTCCACCTTGATGTTGACGAACCGCTCGTTCATCAGTGCCGCCGTGGCCGGGTCCTCGAAGGACTCATGCGCCATCACGTGGCACCAGTGGCAGGCCGCGTAGCCGACCGACAGCAGCAGCGGCACGTCCCGGCGGCGGGCCTGCTCGAAGGCGTCCTCGCACCACGGCCACCAGTCGACCGGGTTGTCCTGGTGCTGCAGCAGGTACGGGCTCGCCGCACCGGCCAGCCGGTTCGCCATCGCGGCCTCCTCACCGGCGGCGGAACGGGTGACCCGCCATCCGCCAGCAGCATCTCCCGACCCCGGCCCGCCCGCCTGTCAGGCCAGGGCGTGCCGGCGGAGTTCGTAGATCATGACCCCGGCGGCCACGGCGAGATTGAGCGACTCGGCGGTGCCCGTCATCGGGATCCGCACCCGCAGGTCGGCCCGGTCCAGGACGTCGCCCGGCAGTCCGTCCCCCTCGCTGCCCAGCAGGACCGCCACCGGCGGCCGGTACCCGGCGTCCCAGTGCGCCTGCTCGGCGTACCCCGAGGTGGCCACGACCTGGACCCGGTGCGCCTCGGCCCAGGCGAAGAACGCGGCGGCGTCGTCGACGCGGGCCAGCCGGATCCCGAACAGCGACCCCATGCTGGCCTTGACCGCCGCCGGGGCGTACGGGTCGGCGGTCGGGCCGATGAGGACGACGGCCGCGGCACCGGCGGCATCCGCGGTGCGCACGATCGTGCCGAGGTTGCCGGGATTGGCCACCTCGTGCAGGGCGACCACCACAGCATCGGCGGGCAGGTCCAGCGTCGTGAGGTCGAGCGGGCGGGAGCGGA
The DNA here is from genome assembly GCA_035719045.1 of Kineosporiaceae bacterium. Taxonomy (GTDB): domain Bacteria; phylum Actinomycetota; class Actinomycetes; order Actinomycetales; family Kineosporiaceae; genus DASTGO01. The sequence continues at coordinate 1,101 of DASTGO010000253.1, forward strand.
CCACGGCCGCCAGCCCGGACGGCCCGTCCCGGTCGGAGATCCGCCCGAACAACTCGGACGTGAGCTCCACCACCCGGACCCCGCGCCCGCGCTGCGCCTCGACCATCGCCAGGGCCGGGGAACCGGCCAGCAGGTCCGGGCAGACGAGCAGGACCTCGATCTGCCAGCCCGCCTCGACGGCCCGCCACACCGGCTGGACGCCCTCGACGACGAAGGCTCCCTCCCGGCGCCGGATCTTCCGGTCGGCGAGCAGCCGGACCCGCTTGACCAGCGGATTGGCCGCGCTGCTGATCGGCTCGGTCACCGGACCGGCCCGGCTGCGGGAGTGCTCACCCGGGGCACTGTACCCACGCCGGCACCCGCCCCTGGTCGGAAGAAGTCCTGGAACAACACGGAAAGTGTGCATATCATTACCCACTGCAAGGTGATGTCTTCTTTGCCGTGAACCTCGGCGCGTCCTACTACGTAACGTTGACTCGGACGGGTCAATACGTCACGGTGTGATCACGTCGGGGCGACCCTGTGTCGTCGCGCGGGTAGCGAGCGGATCGCCCGATGCCAGACTGGCGACAGGGTGCTGGCCACGGGGAACGAGGCGCCGAGGTGGGACATGTCGATTGAGGCGGAGCAGGCCAAGGAGATCTGGGTCCAGCCCGGCGACCCTGTGCACGACGGGCAGACCGAGGTACTCCCTCCGGTCAGCGGTGACGGGGCCGGTGGAGGCGGGACCGGTGGAGGAGCAGGCGGTGGCGGACCCACCACGGCCTCGGACAAGCGGCCCAACTATCCCGGCGGGCTGCCCGGCAACGCCACGACGGCCGTCACCCGGCTGATGTGTGCCACCGCCTACCTCCAGGCGCCCTTCGCCGACGACGTCTCCGGCACGCTGCTCGACCCGACGGCCCATGCCCTGGTCCCGAACTGGGGTGTGGACAACCTCGCCCTGATCCGCAACGTGGTCCGCTCCCGGCGCAAGCGCATCGCCCGGGACGGCCAGCTCGGCTTCGTGTTCGTCACCTCGCTGGTCCTGATCGCCCTGTCACTGGGCCTCACCCCGACCCGTGCCGTGTCGGTGGTCCAGGCCGGGGTCTTCCTCCTGCTGATCGTCGTGGCCGCCTGGGTGGTCGGCTTCGTCATCGTGTTCATGCACTACGACTGGATCCGCACCTCCGCGCTGGACATGATGAACGCCGACCTCAACCCCCTCGACATCGGCACCCCGCTGGACGAGGAGGACGAGGCGCGGATGGTCGCGCTGAACAACGCCAACGTCGTGGTCTTCCCCAGCTACAACCCGTTCGTCGGCTTCGGCCACCCGCTGGACACCTGGAACCTGACCTTCGACCTGCAGCCCGCCCCCGGCGAGGAGCAGGTCCGCGAGTTCACCCCGATGGACGTCCACCGGCATCTGCTGCGCGACCTCAAGGAGCGCACCCCGGACCTGTGGACCGGCGACATCATGTTCGGCAACGGCGCCACCGTCGAGAAGCTGAAGAACCCCGACGGCAGCATGGCGGTCATCCCCGATCCCCGCGTCTGGACCGACTGGCCGGCCTCCCGCGTGCCGCAGGAGGTCGTCGAGCGGTACGTGAACAAGCCTGAGGAGAACCACCGCACCTACGCGGTGCTGGCCCGGACCTGTTGGCGCGGCGAGATCGTGGTCTTCGCGCTGATACGGGCGGACCGGGACGGGCGCAAGGTGTTCGTCGAGGGCCGCACCCACGTCCTGCTCCCGCTGCGCGGCACCTTCCGCGAGGTCAAGTACGCCGCCTCGTTCAGCCGCCGGACCTTCACCCAGGTGTTCTGGCCGGCGCTGAAGAACACCCACTGGCTGCTGGTCGGTGGTCTGCGCCGGCGGATGCGCCGCGCCTACAACATCAAGATGTACATCTACGAGATGAAGAAGCTGACCCGCCGGCTCAACAGGGGCGACCCGCACAACTACGGCGTGGCCACCAGCATCCGGGAGCAGGCGCAGGCGCCCGAGGCCATGAAGTACTACGCCACGGTCGACGAGGTCATGTACTACCGGGTGCTCACCCGGCAGATGATGTCCAGCCTGGACCACTTCCTCACCGGCCAAGGCGCCGACCTGACGGAGTTCCGCCGTCAGGCCAACGAGGTCATCAACCGGACCGAGGTCATGCTCAACGACGCGTCCAAGGTCGAGGCCGCGTTCGGCCCGCAGAAGACCGTCCGGCACACCGAGCGGGGCACGATGCTCCAGACCGGGCTGGGAGGCCCGGACAATCCGGGGCTGTGACAGCAGGGTCCGGCTCCGGGATCGCCCGCGCCGTCGGGGCGTCCACCGTGCCGACCGCGGTCCGTGCCGGGAACCCGGCCGTCATTGTCACGCTCGCCGCGGAACTGGACTGCCGCGCTGTGTCCCTGATCGCCCCGAGCTCCTGACCACCCCGAGTCCCTCAACGCCCGGCCCCGGACGATGCCGCCGATCCGGCCGGGACATCATCGGGGGATGAGCGCAGCCGAGGGCTACCTCCTGGACAATCGCCGGCCCGAGGCGGGGACCCGGTTCGCCGCCTTCGCCGAACTGTTCGACCCGTGGACCTTCGCCCATCTGGACCGGCTCGGCCTCGGTCCCGGCGCACGCTGCTGGGAGGTCGGGGCGGGCGGCACCTCCGTCCCGCTCGGACTGGCGGAGCGGGCCGGGCCGACCGGGCGGGTGCTCGCCACGGACATCGACCTGTCCTGGCTGGCGGAGGGCGCCACCTCGGCCGCCCCGGATCCGGCAGCCGGCGACGACGCTCCCGGTGACCCGCCGGGTGAGGCCGTGTGCGGGCGGCGGGCGGCGGTGGAGATCCGGCGACATGACGTCGGCCAGGACGCGCCGCCCGGTGAGCAGTTCGACCTCGTGCACGCCCGGCTGGTGCTGGTGCACGTCCCGGCCCGGGAGCAGGCCCTGCGCTCGATGGCGTCCACGGTGCGACCCGGCGGCTGGCTGATCGTCGAGGACGCCGACCCGGCCCTGCAGCCGCTGCTCTGCCTCGAGGAGTCCGGACCGGACCAGGAGTTGGCCAACCGGCTGCGCCGGGGCTTTCGCAGCCTGCTCGCCGGGCGCGGGGCCGACCTCGCCTTCGGCCGCCGGCTCCCCCGGTTGCTGCGCGAGTGCGGGCTGGTCGACGTGGCCGCCGACGCCTACTTCCCGGTCGCATCCCCCGCCTGCGACGTACTCGAGGCCGCCACCGTGGAACACGTCCGCGGGCAGCTGGTCGGGCACGGCCTGGCCACCGATGAGGAGATCGACCGGCATCTGGCCAATGTCCGGGCGGGCCGGATCGACGCGAGCACGTCCCCGCTGATCAGCGCCTGGGGCCGGCGTCCGACCTGACGGGGCGGGTCGGGTCGGCGCGGACCGCGGGCCGGTCCTGCGGGTCGTGCAGTTCCCCGTGGGACACGGCTGCCCCGTCCGGCCGGGCGGGTCCGGGTTCTGCGAGGGGCTCCGCGGAGTGAGTCACAGCTCGGACAGGCCCCCGTCGGCGCTGTCCAGGCAGGCGCTCACCGACTGCGCCACCCGGGCCGCCGCCTCGCTGATCCGCTGGCGGGTCGGCTCCGGGTAGAGCCACGCGCAGGCCTCGATCGCGGGGAACAGCTCGGAAAGGATCTGCGCGGCACTCTTCGGGACGGTTTCGCTGCGGGCCCAGGATCGCCCGCACCGGTCGATCGCCTCACACAGCTCGTCCAGCGCCTCGGGGTCGAACCCCTCCTCGCGGCGCAGCATCAGCACGAAGTGCTCGGCGGCCCCCCGCAGTCGGATGATGGCCCTGGCCGTGTGCGCCTGAGGATCCGGCGGGAGGGATGCGGAGTCGACACCCCGCACCGTCCCCGTGCCGCCGACCGCCCTGCCCGCACGTTCTTGCGACATGCCGCCTCAGCCCGCCCGTGACCGTCGGGCACGCCGGTTGTGCCCGCAGGCGTCCAGTCTGCTCCCCTCGGCGCGCCCTGCCGAGCCCCCGGGCGGGTCTGCCACGCCACGTCCTCCGATCGGCCGGTGCCAGGTTCGGGGGGCGGGCAGCGGCGGGAGGTCCGAACCCGGCTACGGGGCCGGTTCCGGCGCGATGTCCGGGCCGGGTTCCGGGACCGCGATGTCCGGGCCGGGTTCCGGGACGGGGATGGGCGGGATATCGGGCCCAGGTTCGGCCGGCGGCATGGGCGGGATCGGCGGCCGCGGGGACGGCGGCTCCGGGGCAGGCGGATGCGGGGACGGCGGTTCCGGGGACGGCGGCCGGGACGGAGGCTGCGCCGCGGCCGGCGTCGGTCCGGCCGGTCCTGGCGGTCCTGACCGTGCCGGCGGTACCGGCGGCACGGTCAGGACCGGCGCCCGCCAGGCCGAGCGGGCACCCGGCAGACTCCTCGGCAGCTTCATCCCTCTCAGGTACCCGACGGGCGGCCGCGCACGCCCTCGAGCGCCCCGGGATCGGCCGGTGGGGTTTGCCACGGTGCCGGCTGGGTACCGACCCGATCATGTCTGCAGACGAGACCTTCTCCGGGACCGGGGCCTCGCCGGGTGACAGCACCTCGCCGGGTGACAGCACCTCGCCAGGCGGCACGGGCCGTTCCCGTGGCCCTACGGTGCCCGGTGACAGCCCGCCTCCCGGTGACAGCCCGCCTCCGGGTGGCGGCCCGCCTCCCGGTGACAGGCCGGCGCGCAGCGGCAGGGCGTTTGCCCGCAGGTCCAGGGTCCGGGCACCTCTCGACCCTGCCGGGCTCGATCCCTCGTCCCTCGACCGGGCCGTCGCCTGGTACTGGGGGCAGCTCGCTCTGCGCCAACTGGTCGCCCTGCTCGCCCTCCCCGCCCTGATCGGCCTCGCCGGCTTCGGCCTGCTCGTCGATCCGGGCACGGTGAGCCTGGTGCTGGCCTGCCTGGCCTTCGTCGCGGCGGGCGAACTGGCCGTGACCTCGATCCGGCTGCGCGAACGGTCCCGCCCCACCGGCTTCGCCGCCCGGCCACGCCGCACCACCATCCGGGCACGCCGCACCACCGTCCGGTCCCGGGTGATCGCGGGTGGCGGGCCGGTGCCGCCGGCCGGACCGGCGACCCGTGGACCGGCAGCAGCGGTCACGACGGAGGTGGTGCCGGACGACACCCACCACGCCCCGGGCGGGCCGGACCCGTGAGCCGGGCGCCGACACGAGGGCAGTCGTCAAGGCAGGGCAGGCGTCAGTGCTCGCTTCAGCATTCGATGATGTTGACGGCGAGTCCGCCGCGCGCGGTCTCCTTGTACTTGTCCTTCATGTCCCGCCCGGTCTCCCGCATGGTCGCGATCACCTTGTCGAGCGAGACGTGGTGGGCGCCGTCCCCGTGCAGGGCCATTCGGGCGGCGGCGATCGCCTTGACCGAGGCGATCGCGTTGCGCTCGATGCACGGGATCTGGACCAGGCCGCCCACCGGGTCACAGGTCAGCCCGAGATTGTGTTCCATGGCGATCTCCGCGGCGTTCTCGACCTGTTCCGGGCTCCCGCCGAGCACCTCGGCCAGCCCCGCCGCGGCCATCGAGCAGGCAGACCCCACCTCACCCTGGCAGCCGACCTCGGCGCCGGAGATCGAGGCGTTCTCCTTGAACAGCGCCCCGACCGCCCCCGCGGTCAGCAGGAAGCGGACCACCCCGTCGTCGTCGGCGCCGGGGACGAACTCCGTGTAGTAGTGCAGGACCGCAGGGATGATCCCGGCCGCACCGTTGGTCGGCGCGGTGACCACCCGGCCGCCGGAGGCGTTCTCCTCGTTGACCGCCAGCGCGTACAGAGTGACCCACTCCATGGCACGCAACGGATCCGTGCTGTCCGAGCGCTCGCGCAACGCCGCTGCCAGCCCGGCCGCCCGGCGGCGCACCCGCAGACCTCCGGGCAGTGCGCCCTCCCGAGTGCAGCCACGGTCGACGCAGGCCCGCATCACCGCCCAGATGTCCAGCAGCCGGTGCCGTACCTCGGCCTCTGATCGCCAGGCGGTCTCGTTCGCCAACATGACGCCGCCGATCGAGGACCGGGCCTCCTCGGCGCGGCGCAGCAGTTCCGCCCCGGTCCGGAACGGGTACTTGACCACAGTGGTGTCCGCGACCACCCGGTCGGCGCCGGCGGCGTCCTCGTCGACGACGAACCCGCCGCCCACCGAGTAGTAGGTCCGCTCGCGCAGCACCTCCCCCTCGGAGTCCCGCGCGGTGAACACCATCCCGTTGGCGTGGAACGGCAGACGCTTGCGCCGGTGCAGGACGATGTCCTCGTCATCGGTGAACGGGACCTCATGCCGGCCGATCAGCGCGAGCCTGCCGGACGCCCGGACCCGGGCCAGCAACGGCTCGACCTCGTCCGGGTCGACGTCCTCCGGGGTGTATCCGGCCAGCCCGAGCACGACCGCGCTGGGACTGCCGTGCCCGTGGCCGGTGGCTCCGAGGGAGCCGAACAACTGGGCCCGCACGGCGGCGGTCCGGTCGAGCAGGTCGTCGTCGGCCAGCCCCGCGACGAAGGTCCGAGCGGCCCGCATCGGCCCCACGGTGTGCGAGCTCGACGGTCCGATGCCGATCGAGAACAGGTCGAAGACACTGATCGCCACGGCGCGCCGTCACCTCCTCGACGAACGGTTCGCGCAGGCCGACGAGTCTGCGCGGCCCTCTCGCGGAATGGTGGGTCCGGGACGGCGGCAGCGCACGGCGAATCGCCGCATGCTGCCTCACATGATCGTCACCCGCGCGGGACGGCACGGCGCGGTGCGCCGTCCGGAGAACGGGATCCGTGGCGCACCGCGCCAGGCACGGTACGGGTGCTGCGGGGCCGCGCCCGCCAAGCGCAGACGCGGCCCCCGGTGGTGCTGATGATCCGGTGGGGCTGGTGATCCGGTGGGGCTGAAGGATCAGGAGGCGCCGGTGCCCGCGAGCCAGGCCTTCACCTTGTCCGGGTTGGCGTCGACCCACTTCTTGGCGGCCGCGTCGTCGGACAGCTTGTCCACCGAGATCGCCTTGGACACCGTGTTCTGGTCCTCATTGGTCCAGGTGAAGTTCTTGACCAGGGTGTACGCCGGGCTGCCGGAGTCGGCGAACTTCTTGCTGACGATCTTGTCCAGCTTGTAGGCCGGGTAGTCGCAGGCCACCGTGGGCCCCTCGGTGGCGCAGCCTTCCTTGAACGGCGGCAGGTTCACCTTGACCAGCGCCATCTCGTTGAGGAACCACTGCGGGGAGTAGAAGTACGCCAGCAGCGGCTTCTTCTGCGCCTCAGCGGTGCGGAAACTCTCGATCAGCGCCGCCTCGCTGCCGCCGGTGACCACCTTGAAGTTCAGGTTGAGGTTCTTCACCAGGGCAGCGTCGTTGGTGACGTAGGAGGGGTCACCGTCCAACAGTTGACCCTGGCTACCGGACTCCGAGGTCTTGAACAGGTCGGCGTACTTGTTGAGGTTCTGCCACTCGGTGATGTCCGGGTACTGCTTGGCCATCCACGGCGGCACGTACCAGCCGATGACCCCCTCGTTGCCGTCCGGGCCGAGCGCGACCGCCACCTTCTCGGTGTCGATGTACTGCTTCTTCAGGTCGGCGTGGCCCCAGTTCTCCAGAATCGCGTCGACCTGACCGGTGCCGAACCCCTGCCAGGACACCTGCTCGGTGAGGTTCTTCTTGACCACGTTGCAGCCGAGCTTGGTCTTGGCCAGGTAGCCGACGACCGCTGCGTCCGACTCGTAGCCCACCCAGGGGTTGACGGCAAGGTTGAAGGTTCCGCAGGGCTTCACGCTTCCGGATGCCGCGTTGGACGACGAGTTGCCGCCGACCTTCGCGCCGCCGCATCCGGCCAGGGCGAGGGCCGCAGCCGCGGTGAGCGCGGTGCCCGCCAGCCTGACCTTCGACCAGTCGCTGATCATTCTTCTCACGTGATCCGAACCTCCTGATTCGTCTACCTGGTCCCCGAGCCCGGCGGGAGTCGACCGGGCTCGTCCGGTGGTGGTACGTGTTCAGCCCCTGGCGTCCCCGCCGGTGCGGCGCACGGTCGCCTGGCTGGTCCGGTCGAGCATGATCCCGAGCAGGACGATCGCCAGCCCGGCGGCCAAGCCCTTGCCGAAATACGAGAACTGGGTCAGGCCCCAGTACACGTCAAGGCCCAGCGCCTCGCCGCCGACCAGGCCGCTGACCACGACCATGGCCAGGACGTAGATCAGGCCCTGGTTCGCGGCGAGCGCGATCGAACTGCGGGCCATCGGCAACTGCACCTTGGTGATCGTCTGCCAGGTGCTCGAACCCGCCGCGGTGGCCGCCTCGACACTGGTCGGCGGGACGTTCCGGATCCCGTCGGCGATGATCTTCACCGCGGCCGGTGCCGCGTACATCACGGCCGCGGCGATCCCGGTGAACCGGCTCGCCCTGAACAGGCCGATGAACGGCACCAGGTACACGAAGGCGGGCATCACCTGCGCGGCGTCCAGCGTGGGCCGGATCATCGCGTCCACCCGTGCGCTGCGCCCCATCCAGACCCCGACCACGACGCCGAGGGCGAGCACGATCACGGTGGCCAGCAGGCTGGCCGCCAGGGTGCGCATCGCGTCGTACCACAGGCCCGTGGCGATGATGAGGGCCAGGCAGATCGTGCTGACCACCGCCGCCCGCAGCCGACCCAGCAGGTAGGAGAGCAGCACCAGGGCGGTCACCGTCGCCGGCCAGGGCGTGTCGGTGAGGAAGGACTGCAACGGGTTGAGCACGAGGGCGGTGACCCAGTCCTTCACCCCTCCGGTGAAGGCGCCGAGGTGGGCCAGCAGCCACAGTTTGACGCTGTCCGCGGCGCCGGCGATCAACGGGCCGACGTTCACCTGTCCGGTACTGCCGGGCAGACCGTCACCGGGGAACACCGCGGCCCACACATAGGTCCGGGACAGGTACACGCAGACCAGGACGGCCAGCGCTCCGGTGGCCAGCAGCGGCCGGCGGAGCACGTGCAGCGGGGAGCGGACCGCAGCGCCGGTCGTACGGGCCCGCACCCCGGCCGCGGTGGTCGCCCGGTCGAGCACGATCGCCAGCACCACCAGGGCGAGGCCACCGTTGAACGCATTGCCCACGTCGAGCTTGATCAGCGCCTGGTAGACCACCTGGCCGAGGCCGGGGGACCCGATCATCGCGGCGATGGTGACCATCGACAGCGCCGCCATGATCGTCTGGTTCACGCCGAGGATGATGGTCCGGCGGGCCATCGGCAGCAGGACCTTGACCAGCGCCTGCAACCGGGTGGACCCCAGCGACTGCGCGGCCTCGACCGTCTCGGTGGGCACGGTACGCACCCCGTGCGCGGTGATCCGGATGACCGGCGGTGCCGCGTAGATCATCGTGACGATGGCGGCGGACGCGGGACCGATCTGGAACAGCAGGGTGACCGGAGCGAGGTAGACGAAGGCCGGCATGATCTGCATGAAGTCCAGCACCGGGGTGATGAACCCGTTGACGCGCTTGGAGATCCCGGCCCACACGCCGAGCGGGATCCCGAACACCAGCGAGATCACCACGGCCACCACGGTCATCGCCAGGGTGTCCATGCTCGGCTGCCACAGCCCCTGCAGGCCGATGAACGCGAAGCCTGCGACCGCCAGCAGTGCCACCCGCCAGTTGCCGGTGACCCAGACCAGGTAGCCGACGAGTGCGATGACCCCGAGCCAGCCGATCGCGGGGATCGGCAGGCCGAAGGACGGCTGCGAGATCAACGCCTGCCCGAAGGTGACCAGGTTCCCGATGACCGCGCTGATCACGTTGAGGAAGCCGGTGAACAGCGGTGAGGACTGCCGGTGCTCCAGCACCCAGGTGTTCAGGTCACCCAGCCTGCGGTGCAGCGAGTTCAGCTCCGAGGTGCCGAGTCCGAGCGTGGCGTGACCGCGGAACAGGGCGTAGGCCACCAGCCAGGCGACCAGGACGGCGATCCCGAGGACGACCCGGCCGGGGCGGCGAAGGGTCCGCGCGGACGCCTGCGCGGCCGCCGTGACCGCCGCCATCACCCTTCTCCTGCAACGGTTTCCGCCGCGGCGGGCGCGGGAACCATGACCGGGCCGCGGGTCGGTCCGGGACCGGTCTCGCCACCGGCCACGACGGCGAGGATCTCCTCGTCCCCGACGATGCCGAGCAGTTCTCCCCCGCAGACCACCCGGACCGGGCGGTCTGCGGCGAGCACGGCGCGGGTGGCCTCGCGGACCACGACGTCGGGACCGAGCTCGGGTCCGGTGAGGTCGTCGTCGGGCGTGGGGGGACGCATGATCCAGCGCAGCGTCAGCACATGGGAGCGCGGCACGTCCCGCACGAAGTCCCGGACGTAGTCGTCGGCCGGGGCGCCCACGAGCTCGTCCCCGGTGCCGAGCTGGACCATCTGCCCGTCGCGCATGATGAGGATCCGGTCGCCGAGCTTGAGGGCCTCGGACAGGTCGTGGGTGATGAAGACCATCGTCTTGCCGACCTCGCGGTGCAGCCGGATGACCTCGTTCTGCATGTCCCTGCGGATCAACGGGTCCAGCGCGGAGAACGGCTCGTCGAAGAACATCACGTCGGGGTCGACCGCCAGCGCCCGGGCCAACCCGACCCGCTGCTGCATGCCGCCGGAGAGCTGGTCGGGGTAGGAGCGCTCGTAGCCGGCCAGGCCGACCAGCTCGATGACCTCCATCGCCCGCCTGGTGCGTTCGGCCCTGCCGGTGCCACGGACCTCCAGGCCGTAGGCCACGTTGTCGACCACGCGCCGGTGCGGCAGCAGGCCGAAGTGCTGGAACACCATGGAGAACTTGTGCCGGCGCAGCTCGCGCAGCCGCCTCTCGTCCGCGGCCAGGATGTCCTCGCCCTCGAACACCACGCTGCCCGCGGTCGGCTCGATCAGCCGGGTCAGGCAGCGCACCAGGGTGGACTTCCCGGAGCCGGACAGACCCATCACGACGAACACCTCGCCGGGCGCCACGTCGAAGCTGACGTCGCGGACCGCGGCCGTGCAGCCGGTGCGGTCGATCAGTTCGCGGCGGGAAAGGGCGGACAGCTCCGCGGAGGTCGGCACCTCCCAAGCCCTGGGGCCGAACACCTTCCACAGACCGGACACCGAGATCACCTGGCCGGAGCCGCTCCCGCGGCCGTTGCCGGACCGCTGCGCTCCGGCAGCAGCGACCACGCCTGCCCGGCTTCCTGCGGCGGCCACCGTGCCGGACTCTGCGCCTGCTCCCACGTCACCCTCCTCGGTGCACAGCTGCCGGGTCTGCCTGGTGGACACCGCCCGCCGGACTGCTCTGATCGCAGACCCGGTGTCCGATCCGCCCCTGACAGTTGATCCTCGCACCGGACGGTCCGGAGGGGACCACCCGAACGCGAAGCTCCGGTGTCCCGCGGCGTCATGTCCGGAACCGGGACTGATCGTTTCGACCCGACCGGTCAGCCGGAGAACCAGTGCTGGGGCCGGGGGCTGATGTTGTGCCAGACGTGCTTGATCTCGCGGTACTCCGCCAACCCGGCGGGTCCGAGTTCGCGGCCGTTGCCGGACTGCCCGAAACCTCCCCACTCCGCTTGCGGCACATAGGGGTGGTAGTCGTTGATCCACACCGTGCCGTGCCGCATCCGTCGCGCGACCCGCTGGCCCTTGCCGGAGTCCTGGGTCCACACCGCGCCGGCCAGCCCGTACGTGGTGTCGTTGGCGATCGCGACCGCCTCATCCTCGGTGCGGAAGGTCTCGACGGTGACCACCGGGCCGAAGGACTCCTCCTGCAGCACGCTCATCCCGGACCGGCAGCCGTCCAGCACGGTGGGCCGGTAGTAGAAACCGCCCTCCAGGCCCTGCGATCCCGGACCCTGTGGGCGGCAGCCGCCGGCCCGCAGCACGGCCCCCTCGGCGAGCCCGGCGGCGACGTACGCCTCGACCTTCTCGCGGTGCGCCGCGCAGATCAGGGGACCCGTCTCGGCCTGCGGGTCGAACGGGCCGCCGAGCCGGATCCGGTCGGCGCGCCGGGCGAGCTCGGCCACGAAGTCGTCGTGGATCGACTCCTCCAGCACCAGCCGGGCACCCGCCGAGCAGACCTGCCCGGAGTGCAGGAAGACCGCCGTCAGCGCCATGTCGAGCGCGCTCTCCAGGTCGGCGTCCGCGAACACGACGTTGGGGTTCTTGCCGCCGAGCTCGAGGGCCACCCGCTTCACCGTGGCCGCCCCGGCCGCCATCAGCCACCGTCCGACGGCGAGGCTGCCGGTGAACGAGATCAGGTCGACGCGCGGATCCTGCGCCAGCGGCGCACCGACCTCAGGACCGGCGCCGAGGACGAGGTTGCCGACCCCGCCCGGCAGCCCGGCCTCCTCCAGCGCGCGCAGCAGCAGGATCGCGGTGGACGGGGTGAGCTCGCTGGGCTTGAGCACGAAGGAGTTCCCGGCCAGCAGGGCCGGCGCAACCTTCCAGGAGGCCTGCAGCAGCGGGTAGTTCCACGGCGTGATCAGGCCGCAGACCCCGACCGGGGCGTACTCGATCCGGCTGATCGCGTCGGGGCGGCCCGTGTCCACCGTCCGGCCCGCATCGGTTCCCGCGATCCCGCCGTAGTAGCGGAAACAGGAGACCACGTCGGCGATGTCGTACTCGCTCTCGACGATCCGCTTGCCGGTGTCGAGGGATTCCGCCCGCGCGAGCAGCTTCGCGTCGCGCTCCAGCAGGTCGGCGACCCGCAGCAGGAGGGCGCCGCGCTCCCGTTCGGGCACCTCGGCCCAGATCCCGGAGTCGAAGGCCGCCCGGGCCGCGGCGATCGCATCCTCGGCGTCGGCCCTGGTGCCCTCGCTGACCGTGGCCACCAGGGACCCGTCGGCGGGGCAGTGGATCTCGCGCACCCCGCCGGCGAGGGCATGCCGCCACTCGCCTGCGACGTAGAGATCTGCCACGTGTACCCCTCGCGCCGGAACTGCTCTCGACCGGTTGACCGACCACTGCCCGTGGCTGCCCGGCACCGGGGCGGGATCGTCAGCCCGCCTCCCGGTCACCGCCGACTGCTGCCGGCGACGGCCGGACCACGATCCACGCGACCCGTGACATGAGGGCAGCGCACCGCTCCGGGAGGTGTCCGGGCCCGGGGCGGTTAGGCCGTTGTTGCGTATTACGCATCGAATTGTTTATCGGGGAACAGAATTGACCCTCTCCCGATGGACGTCAAGACTTCCGGCCCTTCCGGAGCCCTTCGTTAACGGGACCGTGACCTGAGCCGGCCCCCGTCCCGAACCACCCTCAATCGCCGCGAACGCCGACATCCAACCAGACGCCGCCAGGGCGGCGGGAACCGGGCCACGCCGATGGGGCGTGCGGCTCAGCCCGGGAGGGCTGCGGCACCGTGCCAGCCGAGCCGGTGGGAGATCTCCACCGCCGCGGCGACCACCTGCCGGGCCACCTCGGGCAGCCGGTCCGCAGGGATGCGGAAGGTGGGTCCGGAGGCGCTCACCGACGCCACCACCGAGCCGGTGGCCGAGTTGATCGGCGCCGACACCGCCGTCAGCCCCACCTCGAGCTCGTCGACGGCCACGGCATACCCCAGTCGGCGGACCTCCTCCAGGCCGGCGAGCAGCCCCTCCCGGTCGACCACCGTGCGATCGGTGAACCGCCGCAGCGGGAAGACCAGTTCGCCGAGCAGCACCGGGGACCCGAACGCGAGCAGGACCTTCCCGTTGGAGGTCGCGTGCAGCGGGATCCGCTGCCCGACCCAGTTGTGCATCGCGATCGCCGACGGGCCGCTGACCTGGTCCAGGTAGAGCGCCTCGGTCCCGGACAGGACGGTGATGTTCACCGTCTCCCCCACCCGGCGGGCCAGGTCAGCGGTGACCTGCCGGCTCTCCTGTACCAGGTCCAGCCGGACCGTGGTGGCGCCGGCCAGGCGCAGGACCCCGACGCCGAGCCGGAACTTGCCCCGGTCGGAGACCTGTTCCACCAGGTCGTGCGCGAGCAGGGTGGACACCAGCCGGAACGCCGTCGACTTGTGCACCCCGAGATCGGCCGCCAGTTCGGTCACACCCAGTTCGCCGCGCCGGGCCAGCAGGGACAGCACGGTGAGCGCGCGGTCGACCGACTGCACCACCGCGGAACCTTCCGCCCCGTCGGCGGCCGCGTTGCTCATGGCGAGAGAGTATGCGTGATACGCATCATCGGCGCGGAACCCACGGCATGGACGTCTTGACGCCCCCTCCATCCAGGGCCAACCTGAACTCCAAGTGTTGCGCAATACACAATGCGTTGCATGTCGCGAAACAGGCCGGGGCGAAGATCCGGGCGCCCCGACCTCGACCCGATCCGATCCGGCATTCCGTGGTACGGAAAGCTGGCTGCACCGTGCCGGACCCGTCCGGCACGGTGGCGATGCACATGATCACCGGGTCGGGCCGCGGCGGTACCGACCGACCGCACCAGACAGACCGACCGCGCCGGCCACCACGTCCAGCGTTCCCGCAGGAGGCTCAGATGTCGCAGGGCGAAACCGTTCCGGCCCCCTCCGCACCCACGGGGCTGACGCCGGGAGCCATGCCCGGGCCGAGCCGCGGGTCGCAGGGGACGGCCAACCCCGGCTACGTCCTGACGGTATCGTGCCCGGACCGCCCCGGCCTGGTGTACGCGGTGAGCAGCTTCCTCGTCCAGCACTCCGGGAACATCCTGTCCAGCCAGCAGTTCGACGACCGGCTGCAGGACCGCTTCTTCATGCGGGTCCACTTCGAGGTGCTCGACTCCCGGGTCGACCTGGACCAGTTGCAGTCCGGCTTCCAGCACGTCGCCGAGTCGTTCCGGATGACCTGGAAGCTGGTCAGCGACTCCACCCCGACCCGGACCCTGATCCTGGTCAGCCGGTTCGGCCACTGCCTGAACGACCTGCTGTTCCGCACCCGCAACGGCGGCCTCAACATCGAGGTCCCGGCCGTGGTGAGCAACCACCGCGACTTCGAGGGCCTGGCCTCCTCGTACGGGATCCCGTTCCACCACATCCCGGTCACCCGCGACACCAAGGCCGAGGCCGAGGCCAGGCTCCTGGAACTGGTCGACTCTCTCCAGGTGGACCTCGTCGTGCTGGCCCGCTACATGCAGGTGCTGTCCGACAACCTCTGCACGAAGCTGGAGGGCCGGGCGATCAACATCCACCACTCGTTCCTGCCGAGCTTCAAGGGCGCCAAGCCGTACCACCAGGCCCACCTGCGCGGGGTCAAGCTGATCGGGGCCACCGCCCACTACGTCACCGCCGACCTCGACGAGGGCCCGATCATCGAGCAGGACGTCACCCGGGTCGACCACTCCCTCGACCCCGACCAGTTCGTCGCCGCCGGCTGGGACGTCGAGTCCCAGGTCCTCGCCCGTGCGGTGAAGTGGCACAGCGAACACCGCGTGCTCCCCAACGGCCACCGGACGGTCGTCTTCCGCTGAACCGGCCACCCGGCCCCCGCCCCCGGGCACCCGCATCCTCAGCAGCCGCCGGGCGTTTGCGGCAGCCCTTCAGTCGCCCAGTTCGGCACGCCGGCGGGCGACGTACTCGTCGAGTTCCTCGCGGATCACATCGTCCAGCGGCGGCAGCACGTACTCGTCGAGCTTGGTGCGCCAGATGTCCGACGCCCGGGAGGCCGCATCCCTGGCCCCGCCCCGCATCCACCGGTCGTAGTTGTCCGAGGAGGACAGGAAGGGCCGGTAGAAGCAGGTCCGGAACCGCTCCATGGTGTGCATGGCGCCGAGGAAGTGCCCGCCGGGGCCGACCTCCTCATGGGCACCGAAGGCCAGCGACTCCTCGTCGAAGTCCAGCGGGGTGAACGCCTTCTGCAGCATCTCCAGGATCTGCATGTCGATGACGAACTTCTCGTAGGAGGCGACCAGGCCGCCGTCGAGCCAGCCCGCCGCGTGCATCACCCAGTTGATGCCCGCCAGGAAGGTCGGGAGCATCGTCATCAGCGCCTCGTACGCGGCCTGCGCATCCGGCACCTGCGAGGAGGTGAGCCCGCCACCGGACCGGACCGGCAACCCGAAGTGCCGGGCGATCTGTCCCGTCGCCAGCAGGCCGACCGCCGACTCGGGCGTCCCGAAGCAGGGGCTTCCGGACTGCATGTCGATGTTCGACAGGAACGACCCGAGGACCACCGGGCAGCCGGGCCGGATCAGCTGGGACAACGCGATCCCGGTCAGGGCCTCGGCCATCTGCTGCGCCAGCGTCGCCGGGATCGACACCGGGGACATCGCCCCCATCAGCAGGAACGGGGTGAGCACGACCGCCTGGTTGGCCTCGCAGTACTCGAACTGGGCGTCGAGCATCCGGTCGTCCCAGCGCAGTGGTGAGTTGCAGTTGATCAGCGAGATCGTCGCCGGGGTGCGTTCGATCGCCTCGCGCCCGCCGAACAGGATCTCGGTCATCCGGATGGTGTCCCGGGCGTTCGGGCCGGACACCACATTGCCCATGTAGATCTTGTCCGTCAGCGTCTGCAGCGCGTGGACCATGTCCAGGTGCCGGGAGTCCAGCGGTGCGTCGTTCGGCTCGCAGATCACCCCGCCCGCGGAGTCCAACGAGGAGAAGGACTGGGCGAGCCGGGTGAAGTTGCGGAAGTCCTCCATGGTGGCGTCCCGGCGAACCTCGCCCTCCCGCACGAACGGCGGCCCGTACACCCCGCCGAAGACCATCGCGTCGCCGCCGAGGTGCACGCTGTTGGCGGGATTGCGCGCCTGGACGTCGAACTCGCGTGGCGCCTTCGCCACCTGCTCGAGGATGAAGTCCGGGTCGAACTTCACGTTGTTGCCGTCGACGTCCTGACCGGCCTTGCGGAACAGTTCCAGCGCGCGGTCGGACATGAACTCGACGCCGAGTTCGCTGACCAGCCGGCGCCACCCCTTGTCCAGGGTGGCCATGGCGTCGCCGGAGAGGATCTCGTAGCGCGGCATGGCGTTGCGGAACATCCGACCTCCCTTGACCCGTACTGGGCGCCGATCCTACGCTCAAGACTTGAAACTAGGTTCCACGATATGGAACTTGCATCAGGAACTTCTAGGATCAGGAACTTCTGGAATCTGAGACTTCTGGGGTCTGGAGCTTCGTGGATGTGGAACCTCTGGGATCGGAAGCGGCCGGTGAACTCGCGATGACGGCACGTGCGGTCACCCGCCCCGCCGCGGGAACGTCAAGCCGCCGGCGCGACACGGGGCCGGCGGTGGACGGGGGCGAGCCGGTCCGGGCCCCTCGGTCCGCCCCCGCGACACGCCCCCCGGCACCCGAGCCCGCACCGCACCGCGGCCTCGGATCCTCCCCCGGCAGCCAGGCGGTGGACCGGGCGGCCGCCCTGCTCGCGGCGATCGTGGAGTCCCCGCGCCCCCGCTCGTTCACCTCCCTCGTCGACGAACTGGGGCTGGCCAAGTCGACGACGTCACGGTTGCTACAGGCGTTGGAACGCAACCGGTTGGCGCACCGGGACCGGTCCGGCTGCTTCCGTCCCGGAGCCCTGTTCGCCAGTTACGCCGCCCGGGAGCAGACCGTTCACGACCTGGTCGAGCTGGTCCGGCCGATGCTGGAACGGCTCGGTGAGGAGACCGGCGAGACGATCAACTTCTCCGTGCCCCGCGGCGACGGGATCGTCCAGGTCGCCCAGATCGACAGCCGCTACCTGCTGGGCGCGACCAACTGGGTCGGGGTGGAGGTCCCGCCGCACTGCTCCGCGCTCGGCAAGGTGCTGTACGCCTTCGGCCGGCTGAGGCTTCCCGCGGGCCCGCTGGAACGCCGCACCCCCGCCACGATCACCTCGGTGGAACGGCTTGAGCGCGAACTGGTCGAGGTCCGCCGGCGCGGCTGGGCCGTGGCCTGGGAGGAACTGGAGACGGGGCTGGTCGCGATCGCCTCCCCCGTGCGTACCGCCGACGGCGTGGTCGGCGCCGTCTCCGTCTCCGCCCCGACGGCCCGCCTGCCGCGCAGCCGGGTTCCCGCGGTGGCGGCCCTGCTCGTCGCGCAGACCGGCGAGGTCTCCGGTCAGCTCGGCTGTCCCGGTTCCAGTCTGACCGGACCGGGCCTCACCGGACCGGGCCTCACCGGATCAGGACGCCCAGGAAGGGAAGGCACCGCATGATGCCGGAGGAACTGCTCAGGGCCCTCTACGAGGAGACGCTGGCCGGCAACGGGCCCCGCGTCCTGGAACTGACCCGGCAGGGCCTGGAGAACGGGATGGGCCCGGAGGTCCTGCTGTTCCAGGCACTCATCCCCTCCCTGGAAGAGGTCGGGGCCAGGTTCGAGCGCGGCGACTTCTTCGTGCCGGAGATGCTCATCGCGGGCAAGGCGATGAGCGGTGCGCTGAACGTGCTGCGGCCGCTGCTGGCCGACACCGGCGCCGAGACCGCAGGCACCTTCGTCATGGGCACGGTCAAGGGAGACGTGCACGACATCGGCAAGAACCTGGTCACCATCATGCTGGAGGGCGCTGGCTTCCAGGTCATCGACCTCGGCGTCCAGGTCGCGCCGGAGAAGTTCGTCAAGGCGGTCGAGGAGCACCGGCCGGACATCGTCGGCTTCTCCGCCTTCCTCACCACGACCATGCCGATGTTCAAGGCGAACATCAACGCCCTGGAGAAGGCCGGGCTGCGGGACAAGGTCATCGTCATGGTCGGTGGAGCCCCGGTCACCCAGGAGTACGCCGACGCGGTGGGCGCCGACGGGTACGCCGCGGACGCCTCCACCGCCGTCCGGCGGGCCAAGGAGCTCATCCAGCGCCGCCGGGCCGCCGCCGCGACCTCCTGAGCCGCAATCGCGTACGCCGCAACCGACCCCCACCAGCAGAGCGCCCGCCGCCCAGCCGAGGAGTTGTCCATGCACACCGTCCTGAGGTCGGCCGCCCGCGAGGTGGTCATCGGCCACGACCAGCCGTTCTGCATCATCGGCGAGCGGATCAACCCGACCGGGCGGCCCAAGTTCCAGGAACGGCTGCGGGCCGGGGACCTCAGCCAGGTCGAGGACGACGTCCGCGCGCAACTGGCGGGCGGGGCGATGGTGCTCGACGTCAACATGGGCGTGCCGCTGGCCGACGAGGCCGACCTGCTGGCCCGGGCGATCCGGCTGGTGCAGTCGATGACGGACCTGCCGATCTGCATCGACTCCTCGGTGGTCGAGGCACTCGAGGCCGGGCTGTCCGCCTACGAGGGCAAGGCTCTGGTCAACTCGGTCACGGGTGAGACCGAGCGGCTCGACGCGATCCTCCCCCTGGTGAAGCGGTACGGCGCGGCCGTGATCGCACTGCCGAACGAGGAGGACGAGATCCCCGAGGACCCGCGCAAGCGGCTGGAGATCACCAGGAAGATCGTCGACATCGCCACCGGGAAGTACGACATCCCCGTGGAGGACATCGTGATCGACCCGCTCGCGATGCCGATCGGCGCCAACCACGAGTACGGCCGGTGGACCATGGAGGCGATGTCGCTCATCCGCGACGAGTTCGGCCTCAACATGACCTGCGGTGCCTCGAACGTGTCGTTCGGGATGCCCGGCCGGCACGCCCTCAACGCCACCTTCCTGCCGATGGCGATGTCCGCGGGCCTGACCTGCGCGATCATGGACGCCCGCACCCCGCAGATCGTCGAGGCCGTCAAGGCCGCGGACCTGTTCCTCGGCAACGACGAGTGGGGCGCCAACTGGATCAGCCTGCACCGGGCCAGGCAGGCGGCGGCGAAGGCCGCGGCGGAAGCCGCCGGAGCCCAGGCGACACAGCCGACGTGAACGGGCGCAGCGGCGCGCCCGTCCCGCCCGGCGGGGACCGGGTGCGGATCTCGTTCACCCCGTCCGGGCGGGAGGTCCGGGTCCCGGCCGGGGTGACCGTCTTCGACGCCGCGAGCTGGAACGGGATCGCCGTCGACTCCACCTGCGGCGGGCACGGCACCTGCCGCAAGTGCACCGTGCGGGTCACCCACGGCGAGGTCCCGGTGGCCCCGGCGGACACCCGCGCGTTCAGTCCCGCCCAGTTGCGCCAGGGCTGGCGGCTGGCGTGCCTGGCGGCGGCCACCCGGGACCTGCAGGTGGACGTCCCACCGCTGGTCACCCGACCGAAGGCGGCCACGGTCGGTGTCGGCCGGCAGGTGATCCTGCACCCGGCGGTGCGCAAACGCCTGGTACGCCTGGCCGAACCGACCCTGGCCGACCAGGTGCCGGACGCCGACCGGCTGCTCGCCGCGATCGACGACCTCGAGCTGCAGGTTGACCTGCGGGCCCTGCGCAGCCTGCCGAAAGCCTTGCGGGACAACGACTTCACGGTGACCGCGGTGATCGTCGACGACGTCCTGGTGGAGGTCGAGGGCGGCGACACCACCGACAGCCGGTACGGCATCGCTTTCGACCTCGGCACCACAACCGTGGTGGCGACCCTGCTGGACCTGTCCACCGGCACCCCGGCCGCAGTGCGCTCGATGCTGAACAGGCAACACTCGTTCGGCGGCGACGTGATCAGCCGGATCAGCGCGACGATGCTCGACCCCGGCGCCCTCCCCCGGCTGACCGCCGCCGCCCGGGACACCCTGGCCGAACTGGCCGCCGAGGTCTGTGCGGAGGCGGGCGTGGACCCGGGCCAGGTCTACGAGGTGGCCCTGGCGGGCAACGCGACGATGGTCCACCTGGTGCTCGGGATCGACCCGGAACCGCTCGGGGTGGCGCCGTTCGTCATGTCCGCCAGGCAGTTCCCGCAGGTGCTGGCCGCCGACCTCGGACCGGCGGTGCATCCGGGGGCACGGGCGTACGTGTTCCCCGCGCTCGGCGCCTACGTCGGCGGGGACATCGTCGCCGGGATGCTCGCCGCGGGCATGGACCGGGACAGGCGGCTGCGGCTGTTCATCGACGTCGGAACCAACTGCGAGATCGTCCTCGGGGACGCCTCCCGGCTGCTGGCCACCGCGGCCCCGGCCGGACCCGCCTTCGAGGGCGCCTCGATCCGGTGCGGGATGCGCGCCGCGGACGGGGCGATCGAGGCCGTCGAGATCAGCGACGACGACGTCCGGCTCCAGGTGATCGGTGACGCGGAACCGTTGGGGCTGTGCGGTTCCGGACTGGTCGACGCGGTAGCCGCACTGGTCGGGGCCGGCCTGCTGGACTCCTCCGGCAGGCTGCTGGACGCACCGGCCGCCCGGGAGCGGGCGCCCGGCCTGGCCGACCGGCTGGCCGAGGTCAACGGCGAGCGCGTGTTCGTCCTGCACTGGAGGGGCCGGCCCGGCGACGCGGAGCACGCGGTCTACCTGTCCCAGCGGGACGTCCGCGAGCTGCAGTTCGCCAAGGCCGCGATCGCGACCGGCTGGCGGCTGCTGGTCGAGGAGCTCGGGGTCGAGGTGTCCGACATCGCCCAGGTCCTGCTCGCGGGATCCTTCGGCAGCTACCTGTCCCCCGCCGGCGCCATCCGGATCGGACTGGTCCCCGAGGTTCCGGTGCTGCGCATCGTGAGCGCGGGCAACGTGGCGGGCGAGGGGGCGAAGATGGCCCTGCTGTCGGTCCGCGAACGCGAGGGGGCGCGCCGGCTGCTGGAGGAGGTGCGCTATGTCGAGCTCTCCGACCGGGCCGACTTCAACGACCTGTTCGTCGAGCAGCTCTCCTTCCCCTGCTGATTCCCCTGCTGACCCGCGCCCGCCGGCTCCCGCCGCCCGGACCGCCGTGGTCGCCTGCGGCGCGCTCGCACTGCCGGTGGAGCAGGCGGCGGCCCGGCTCTCGCTGCCGGTCGACGTCCACCCGCTCCCCCCGCTGCTGCACAACCGCCCGCAGCGGATCGCCGCCGCCGTGGAGGCCGAGGTGCGGCGGCTGCGGGACCGGTACCCCCGGATCGCCGTCGCCTACGCCGACTGCGGCACCTACGGCGCGCTCGACGAGGTCTGCGCCCGGCTCGGGGTGGCCCGGCTGCGCGGGGCGCACTGCTACGACGTGCTCGCCGGGGCCGACCGGCTGGCCGGCCTGCTCGCCGAGGAACCCGGAACGTACCTGCTCACCGACTACCTGGTCCGCTCGTTCCGGCGCAGCGTCGTCGTCGAGCTCGGGCTGGACCGGTACCCGCAGCTGCGGGCGGACTACTTCGGCCACTACCGGCGGGCGCTGTGGCTGGCCCAGGAGCCGACCCCCGAACTGCGCGCGGCCGCCGTATCCGCCGCCGCGGTGATGGGCCTGCCGCTGGAACAGCTCGACGTGGGCACCGGCGGTCTGGCGGCCGGGCTGGCGGACCTGCTCGACGCAGGTCCGCCCGGAGGCTGATCCCGCCCGCCGGGATCACTCCCCGGGCTGACGCCAGGCCCCGCGGTCCGCAGCCTAGGCTCGCTGCGTGCTGCAGGAACGGTTCGACCGCTGGGTGCGCGGGCATCCCGTCGCCGTCGACGCCGTGCTGGTGACCGCCCTGCTGATCTTCCCCGGCGTGCCCACGTTGGTCCTCGAGGTGCTCAACTGGCAGTCACGGGTGCTGATCGTGCTGCTGCAGACCGTCCCCCTGGCCTGGCGGCGGACCCGCCCGGGCCTGTCCACAGGCCTGGTGTTCGGAGCCGCCTTCACGCACTTCCTGGCGGGCGTCGAACTGCTGCCGTCGGACGTGACGGTGTTCGTCGCGCTGTACGCGGTGGCGGCGTACGGCAACCAGGTGCAGGCCCGGCTCGGGCTGGCCTTCTCGCTGGTCGGGGCCGGCATGGTGGCGGTCGCGACGGCCCGCAAGGACTACGCCAGGTCCTTCCTGGTCGACGTGGTGCTGATCGCACTGGTGGGCTGCGGGTTCGCGCTGGCGGTCTGGGTGGCCGGGAGCCTGCGCGGAACCCGCCGGGCCTATCTGGACGCCCTGGAGGAGCGGGCGGACCGGCTGGAGATCGAGCGGGAACAGCAGTCCCGGCTCGCGACCGCCGCCGAACGGGCCAGGATCGCCCGCGAACTGCACGACGTCGTGGCCCACTCCCTGTCGGTGATCATCGCCCAGGCCGACGGCGGCCGGTATGCGGCCAGGAGCGACTCACAGGCCGCCGTCCGGGCACTGGAGATCGTGTCCGGGACGGGCCGCACCGCCCTGACCGACATGCGCCGGCTGCTCGGCGTCCTGCGCGACGGCGAGCAGGACAGCCGGGGACCGCAGCCGGGGATCGGCGCCGTGGCCGACCTGGTCACCTCCGTCCGGTCCAGCGGGCTGACGGTCGGCCTGGCCGAGGTGGGCCGGCCGCGGGACGTCGGTGACGGGCTCGGGCTGGCGGCGTACCGGATCGTCCAGGAGGCACTGACCAACGTCCTCAAGCACGGCGGGCCGGCCGCCCGGGCCAGCGTCCAGGTGAGCTGGGAGGCCGACGCCGTCCGCCTGGTCGTCGAGGACGACGGCCGGGGCGCCAGCGCCTCCGACGACGGGCGCGGCCAGGGTCTGGGCGGGATGCGTGAGCGGGCCCGGCTGTACGGGGGGCGGGTGGATGCCGGTCCCCGGCCGGGCGGCGGCTTCCGGGTCCACGCCCTGCTGCCCTACCCGCGGCCCGGCACGGCGATGCGGGAGAGTGGGAACGGCGGCTGACCGGCCGCGACGAGGAGGGGAGGGCACGTGGACGAGCCGGCCGAGCGGATCCGGGTCGTGCTGGTGGACGATCAGCAGCTGGTCCGGGCCGGGTTCCGGATGGTCATCGACTCCCAGCCGGACATGCGGGTGGTCGCCGAGGCGGGTGACGGCCGGGAGGCGGTCCGGGTGCTCGCCGGGACCCCGGCCGACGTCGTGCTGATGGACGTCCGGATGCCGCAGACCGACGGGATCACCGCGACCGCGCAGATCCTCGCCCAGGCGGCCCAGCGGCACGCGGAGCGCCCGGTGCGGGTCATCGTGCTGACCACCTTCGACCTCGACGAGTACGCCCTGCAGGCGATCAAGGCGGGGGCGAGTGGCTTCCTGCTCAAGGACGCCCCGCCGGAGGACATGCTCGCCGCGGTCCGGACCGTGCACCACGGCGACGCCGTGATCGCCCCGAGCACCACCCGGCGGCTGCTGGAACACTTCGCTCCGCTGCTGCCCGCCCAGGCCACCACCGAGCCCGCCGCGCTGTCCACCCTCACCGAACGCGAACGCGAGGTCCTCGTCGCGATGGCCCGCGGCCGGTCCAACGCCGAGATCGCCGGGGACCTGGTGGTCAGCGAGGCCACGGTGAAGACGCACGTCGGCCGGGTGCTGGCCAAGCTCGGGGTCCGCGACCGGGTGCAGGCCGTCGTCCTGGCGTACGAGAGCGGGCTGGTCCGGCCCGGCGGCTGAGCGTCCGCGGCACCTCCCCGGCAGAGTGGGACGGCAGCCGGCGGGGCCGTGCCTCCTCCCCCGGACGGCCGGCCGCCACCGGTGAGGCGGACCCCGGGACGACCGGATCATCCTCAGGGCGGACCCGGGAACCCGCCTCCGCTCCGACGCGGCGCACGCAGCACCGTCCCTAGCGTCAGTGACCATGACCAACACCGTGCCCGGCAGGGCGCCGGCCACTCTCCAGACCTCCTCCCCGACCACCGCCGTCCGCGCCGCGGGCCTGCGCAAGGTGTACGGCAGCGGCCCGACGGCCGTCACCGCGCTGGACGGCGTGGACGTCGCCTTCGAGTCCGCGCAGCTGACGGCGATCATGGGACCGTCCGGGTCGGGCAAGTCCACGCTCATGCACTGCCTGGCCGGCCTGGACAGCGCCACCGCCGGGCAGGTGTTCCTCGGGCAGACCGAACTGACGAAGCTGTCCGACAACGACCTGACCCTGCTGCGCCGGGAGCGGATCGGCTTCGTCTTCCAGTCCTTCAACCTGCTGCCGATGTTCACCGCGCGGCAGAACATCACCCTGCCGCTGGAACTGGCCGGCGCCCGCAACCTCAGCAGGACCCGCCAGGACTGGCTGGACACGCTGATCGCCACCCTGGGCCTGGGCGACCGTCTGGAGCACCGACCCAGTGAGCTGTCCGGGGGGCAGCAGCAGCGGGTGGCCATCGCCCGGGCACTGATCAGCCGCCCCGAGGTGGTCTTCGCCGACGAGCCGACGGGCAACCTGGACTCCCGCTCCGGCGGGGAGGTGCTGGCCTTCCTGCGCCGCAGCGTGCGGGAACTCGGCCAGACCATCGTGCTGGTGACGCACGACCCGGTGGCGGCCTCCTACGCCGACCGGGTGGTGCTGCTGGCCGACGGCCGACTGGCCGGGGAGATCCACGACCCCACCCCCGAGTCGGTGCTGGCGGGGCTGGACGCACTGCGGGCGGTCCGCTGATGCTGCGGCTCACCCTGACCCAGATGCGGCTGAACCTGGGACGGCTGATCGCCGCCGGGGTCGCCGTCATGCTGGGCACCGCCTTCGTCGCCGCGACCCTGCTCGCCGACGACCTGATCAAGCAGACCATGGACGCCTCGGTCTCCGCCTCGTACCGGGGCGCCGACGTGGTGGTCAGCAACGCCGATGCCCCCGCCTCCGCCCTGGCCGCGGTGCGCAGGCTGCCCCAGGTGGCCGGCGCCGACGCGGTGTCCCAGGTTCCGGTGGAACTGGTCGCCGGTGGCCGCTCCGAGACCCCGCTGGTGGGGTCGCTGGCCACCACGCCCGAACTGCGCACCACCCGCGCGGCGACCGGGCGCCTGCCCGAGCGCCCGGGCGAGATCCTGCTGGGCAAGGACCTCACCGACCGGCTGCGGCTGCACGTCGGCGACCAGGTCACCGCCCGCACCCTGACCTGGAAGGACGGCGCGGCGGCCCCCACCCCGCAGGAGACCCGGCTCACCGTGGTCGGCCTGCTGGCACCCACCACAGGCTTCGCCCTGGCCCCGGACGCCGTCGCGACCCCGTCCGACGTCAGCCGCCTGCTGGCCGAGATGGGCGGGCGGGACCGGATGTCCGGACTGGTCGTGCACGCGGCCGCCGGGGTCGACCCGCAGCAGGCCCGGGACGCGGTGGCCGCCGTGGGCGGCTGGGGTGAGGCGGCGCAGATCCGCACCGGCGCCGACCAGATCGCCGCCGACACCCGGGAACTCACCAACGGGGTGGACGTGCTGGCCGCCGGCCTGCTCGCCTTCGCCGCGGTGGCCCTCTTCGTCGCCGGCCTGGTGATCACGAACACCTTCCAGGTGCTGGTCGCCCAGCGCACCCGGACCCTGGCCCTGCTGCGCTGCGTCGGTGCCACCCGGCGTCAGCTGCGCCGCGGGGTGCTGACGGAGGCCGGGTTGCTCGGGCTGCTCAGCTCCCTGGCCGGGCTGCTGACCGGCTACGCGCTGGTCACCGTGGTCGCCCAGGTGCTGTCCCACTGGCAGGACGTCCCCATCCCGGCCACGGTCCGGCCGACCCTGCTGTCGGTGCTGCTGCCGCTGCTGGTCGGTCTGGCGGTGACCGTGCTGGCGGCACTGTCCCCCGCCCGGGCGGCGACCAGGGTGTCCCCGGTGGCCGCGCTGCGCCCGGCAGGTGCCGGGGGACTGCGGTCGCGGGCCTCGCGGATCCGTCTCGGCCTGTCCGTCGGGCTGCTCGCCGTCGGCGCGGCCCTGCTCGTGGTCGGTGCCCGCACCTCGATGGACAGCCACAGCACGCACGGTCTGCCGGCCGGGATGGCCGGGGGCGTGATCTCCTTCCTCGGGGTGCTCATCGGCGGGCAGCTGTTCATCCCGCGGCTGGTCGGCCTGGTCGGCGGGCTCGCCGGGCGGTTCGGCGGCGTCCCCACCCGGCTGGCCGCCGCGAACGCCGTGCGCAACCCCCGCCGGACGGCGACCACGAGCGCTGCCCTGCTGATCGGGGTGACCCTGGTCGCGATGATGGCCACCGGAGCCGCCGTGATCACCGCGACCACCGACCGGGCCCTGGACACCCACTACCCGGTGGACGTCATGATCGGCGACCTCCCGCCCGGACCCGAGGCGGAGGCCGCCGGGCCGTTGACCCCGGTTCCGGCCGCCGTGCCCGCAGCGGTCGCGAAGGTGCCCGGGGTCGGCGAGTCCGCCCTGCTGTCGGCGGCACAGGTGCAGCTGAGCCTGGCCTCCGGGTCGGCCGGCAGCGGCTCCTGGGCGACCGCGGCGGCGGTGGATCCCGCCAGGGCGAAGGCCACCCTCCGCGACGCCGGCGGCCTGGACGGGCTGGCCCCCGGAGTGGTCGTGGTGCCCAGGGAGGTCGCCAGGGACGCCGGCCGACTGCAGGACGGGGACCTGGTCCGGCTGACCGCGGGCGGCCGCTCGGTGACGTTGCGGGCCCGGGTGACCGGACTGAAGGTGTCCGCCGTGGTCGTGGTCCCGGCCGACCTGCGCAGCGTGGTGCCCGATGCCCCGACGACGATGATGTGGCTGCGCCTGACCGGCGACGCCGACGCCCGGACCGTGCTCGACGCGGTCCAGGAAGCCATGGTCACCGCAACCGGATCGGCCCGGTCCGTCCCGGTGACCGGGCTGGCGGCGGAGCGGGCCGCCCTGCAGAACGGGATCAACACCCTGCTGCTCGTGGTCACCGGTCTGCTCGCGGTGGCCGTGGTGATCGCCATGGTCGGGGTGGCCAACACCCTCTCGCTGTCGGTCATCGAACGCACCCGGGAGTCGGCCATGCTGCGGGCGCTCGGACTCACCCGCCGGCAACTGCGCGTCACGCTCGCCGTCGAGGGTGCCCTGATCGCCGGGATCGGGGCGCTGGCCGGGGTCGTGCTCGGAGTGCTGTACGGCTGGGCCGGTGCGGCGGCGGTGATCGGTGGGGCCTGGCGGCCGTCCCTCACCGTCCCCGCCGGGCAGCTCGCCCTCCTGCTCGCCGGTGGGGTACTGGCCGGGTTGCTCGCCTCGGCCCTGCCCGCCCGCCGGGCCGCCCGGACCTCCCCCGTGGCGGCCCTGGCGGAGTAGCCGCGACGAGGCCCGTGGGCGGCCGGTCGGAGGGGGACCGGCCGTCCGCGGGCGGGGCACCCAGGCCGGGCACGGCTCCCACAGTGGCAGTCCCCCATGTCGGCCGAACGGGGCTCCTGCGGAATGGCCCATGACGCAGTGACGGCGGAACTGTCTCGGATCCAGGTCCCATCCGAAGGACCGGCGCGGAGTGACGCGGCTTCGTGGGCCTGTCGCCGCCGCCCTTCCCAGGCGGGGTGTCACGAGCGATACCGATGAAGTGGGCCAGGCCGCCGAAGGTCAATCCAAGAAGTACATCGCCCGGCTCGGCCAAGGAACCAACTTACCGTTGAGTGTCACGTTTATCCGCTGGTTCTCGTCGCAGCGCTCGGCGAACCTGTGGGCAAGTTCGTCCATCGTGAGCGGATCGAACACACTCGGCAGAAACACCCCATGCTCCCCGATCGACACAGCGAGGCAGCGAAGCTCCTCCGGCTCGCTCACCAGCAGAAGCCGTCTGGCCGTCGCGTCGGCCTCCGGGTCGCGGAACATGTAGGTAGAGAGAACCTCAGCATCGGGGTTAGCAAGCTGCTCACGAATCGGCCGCAAGACAGGGCTGAGGATGTAGGCCCATCCCAGCGCGGCGAACGCAGCCAGATAGGCAGAGCGGATCCAGGAGTAGCGGGCCCGGGTTTCGCTGAACCGGGTATGAACCGTGAACGAGAAGTTCGGCCGTTGGTCGCCACGCTCGGCGAACTCATCGAGGGCCCGCATGTGCGCCGCTCGGACCCGGTCATCATTCTGCTTGTCGACGCCGACGATCCGAAGGCCGCCCTCGGTCCACTCGGCCGTCCCCCGAAGAGGATGGCCGTCTGCGTAGGCCGTGACCCGGAGGAGGTCACCGGTCACCCGTCCGCGGGCGAAGTCATCGCTCCGGGCCCGGGTGACGGCATGGGCGTCGAAGGA
>DASTGO010000254.1:0-4575 GCA_035719045.1 Kineosporiaceae bacterium
CGGCGGGTCCCGTGGCATGACCGCGGGTCGAGTCTCGGATCACCTCCGCCGCCACTGTTCCCCGAATCACCGCAGCTCACTGTGGGTTGAATTCCACAGCAGTGCTGAAGGTGCCGGGCGAGGCCGCAGCGGGCGCGTCAAACACTCCAGCCACCGGGCACCCCCCTCATCGAGTCGCTCGTCGGCGCATGGTCCGTTCGGTGGGGCCCCGTCTCAGGGGCGCGGGGGCGGGAAGACGATGGCCCGACGCCTCCCCACCCCCGCTTGCGCTGCACGCGGGGTATGTCCGCGGCCAGGGGCGGTAACGCCCGCGTGAGCACGTCGCCCACTCTAGTCACAGATCCCTTGACTGACTAGTCATGGTGTCCTGACAGCGCTTGCAAGGTTGCTTCGTCGCATAACGTGAGTTAGCCAACACGCGCTGTTGGCTGTGGGGGTTGTCAGGTGGTCTGTGGCCGTCGGAGCGGAGCGGCGGACGGGGCCGCGACCCCGTTGGCGGGCTCCTGCCCGGGCCCGGGTGCCCCGTAGGGGGCCGAGTCACCGCCCTCGGGAACCCGGACCACCAGGCCCAGGCAGTCCAGTCCGGCACTCATCGCGCGCGCGATCCCGGCGGGGTCGCCGTCGATCTGCACCGGGAGGGGACGTTCGGCGCGGATGTCCACCTGCTGGCAGCGGAAGCGCTCGACCAGCGGGTGCCCGTGTCGGCTGCCGGACAGGACGGCTGCCACCACCCCCGCCCATCCGACGACGTTGCGCGGAGCCACGACGACCACGTCCAGCCAGCCGTCGTCGGGGCGGGCGTCGGGCAGCAGCCGGACCCCGGCGGTGAGCTCGCCGCAGTTCCCCACGATCACGCTGCGGATCCGGCGGTGGACCACCGGCTCACCGTCCATCCGGATGGTGACCTTCGTCTGCCGGCCTCGCAGCAGCCGCGCCCCGGCCACCACATAGGCCATCCATCCGACCCGCTTCTTCAGCTTCGGTTCCACGGAGGCCATCACCTCGGCGTCGAAGCCGAGGCCGGTCATGACGAGGAAGGCCTCCCGTCGCGCGGGGACGTCCTCCCCGGACACATCGACGGTGACCCGCCCGACGTCGAGCTTGCGATCGGTTCCGGCGAGAGCGACGTCCAGCGCCGCGTCGAGGTCGCCGACCGGGATCCCGAGGTTGCGGGCGAGCAGGTTGCCCGTGCCGGTCGGCAGCAGCCCGAGCGGGACGCCGGTTCCCGCCAGCCGGGAGGCGATCGAGCGGACCGTCCCGTCGCCGCCGTAGGCCAGTACCGCCTGGGCGCCGATCTCGACGGCGGTTCCGGCCTGCCCGAGCCCCGGGTCCTCGATCGTGGTCTCCAGCCAGATCGGCGGGGCGAGGCCGTGCCGGGCGCTTGCGCGGGCGAGCCAGGCCTGGCGCTCGTCCACGTCGTCGACCTTGGTGGGATTGGCGACCACGGCGACCCAGGGACGGAGCACCGGTTCGGACCCCTGCGCAGCCGGGCCCGCGGGTCCGGCCGGGCGACGGGACCGGGCACGCCGGAGCAACCCCAGGAGGACCAGGGCGATCAGCAGCACACCGACCAGGAGGGCGTCCTGGGTCAGGTCGGAGCCTGCGGGCATAGGGGAACGCTAGCCCCTGCACCCACCCGAGCTCGGGCCGGTGCGGCGGGTGCTCCCCCCGCCGCCCGGGATGCCCGGCTACGGTGGCAACTGACCGGAGCCCGGACGGGGAGGGAGACAGGTGTGACCCAGGGCGGTGCCGCCACCGTGCCCGGGCCGGCCCGTGACCGGCCCACCACCGTCCGCCTGGCGGCACTGGACCTCGACGGCACGGTCCTCGACCTGGACGAACGGCTGTCCGAGCGGGTCCGTGAAGCCGTCGGAGCCGCCGTCACGGGCGGGATCGAGGTGGTCGTGGCCACCGGGCGGTCGGTGCAGGCCACCATCCCCGTGCTGGACCGGCTGGGACTGCTCACCGGCTGGGCGGTCTGCAGCAACGGGGCCCTCATCCTGCGGCTCGACCCGGAACTGCCCGGCGGGTACGAAGTGGTCGCCGCCTCCACCTTCGACCCCGGGCCGGCGCTGCGACTGTTGCACCGGCACCTCCCCACGGCGATGTACGCGGTGGAGAACGTCGGGGTCGGCTACCGGCTGACCGCTCCGTTCCCGGACGGGGAGCTCACCGGGCGGCAGACGATCGTGCCGCTGGAGGAGTTGATGCGCAGACCCACCACGCGGGTGATCGTCCGCAGCCCGGCACACACGCCGGAGGAGTTCCTCGAACTCAGCCAGCGGATCGGGCTGCACGGGGTCAACTACGCCGTCGGCTGGACGGCCTGGCTGGACCTGGCGCCCGAGGGAGTCAGCAAGGCCAGTGCCCTGGAAACGGTGCGGCGGCAGCTCGGGATCGACCCAACGCAGACCCTTGCGCTCGGCGACGGGCGCAACGACCTGGAGATGTTCGGCTGGGCCGGTTGGGCGGTCGCCATGGGACAGGCGGTGCCCGAGGTGATCGCCGCCGCCGACGAGGTGGCCCCGAGCGTCGACGAGGATGGCGCCGCCGTCGTGCTGGAGGATCTGGTCCGCCGGTAGTGCGGCGACGGGGTGGCACGGTGGCCGGGTGGCACGGTGGCTGGGTGGCGGCGCCTGTTCCGGGACGCAGATGCAGGGAGTTGCTCGTGGTCCGTCCACAACGGCGGCGGTTCATGATCGCAATCCCGTGACTGGCGCCGTAGGGTGTTCAAGTCGGACGAATGCGCCCAGGGGATTCCAATGCAAACACGACCAGAGCGGGTAGCCACTATGGGTGCCGCGCTGGTCGTCGTCGGACTACTGGTGGGATGCGACACCAAGCCAAGTCCTACGCCTACGACGTTCATGAGCGGCACGCTGGATTCGTCGTCGAAGTCCAGACCGCAGATGGAAGTCCCGCCGACACTGCCTGCCGCTGCCGTAGCGGCATCACCCGCAGGGGCGAGCGCGTTCGTTTCCTACTGGTGGGACGTCTTCAACTACAGCCACCGAAGTCGATCCTCCGAACTCCTGACCGCGTTGAGTGACAGCGGGTGCACCTTCTGCTCGAGCGTGATCCATGAGATCGATCTCCGTAGGCAAGAAGGCTCGACCTTCGAGGGCTACCAGGTGGTGGTCAAGGCAGCCGTAGCTGCACCAGGGGATGTGCGGCAGGGAATCATCACCAACACCGAGTTGGGCCTCTCGGAAGGGCGGATCGTCGGGAGAGACGGGGCCATCCTCAAGACGTTTCCCGCGCAACCTGAGCTGCCGTGTGACCTAGGGCCTGTTTCGGAAGTGCTCAGCGTTGGCTGATCCAGTCCAGGATGTCGGTGGCGATCTCGGTGGGGACGGCTGCGGCGTTCTTGGTCGGGCGTGCCTGGTCGGTGTCGCGGCGTTCGATCTCGTAGCCACCCAGGGCGCTGCGGCGGGTGGCGACGGAGATGAACCAGTCCCGGGTGTCGTCGCCGGGGTAGAGCACGACGAAGGTGTTCGAGGCCCGGTCCAGTCCCTGGATGAGCTGAACGAGGTCGGCGTGGGTCGGGTCCTCGAAGTAGGCGCCGCCCTCGGTGTCGGCGTAGTACTCCACGGCGTCCAGCATGCCAGCGGCCGGGTCGGCAGTCCGGGTCGGTTCAGGCCACGGCGGTCAGCCAGTCGTCCATCGCCGCGATCAGCACGGTGGCCTCGTAGCGCACGGCGAGCTTGTCGTATCGGGTGGCCACCGCACGCCAGCGCTTGAGGCGGTTGAACATGCATTCCACCGCGTGCCGCAGCTTGTAGTCCGCGTGGTCGACCAGCGGTGGTCGGCCTCCCCTGGCCCCCTTGGCCCGGCGGTGGGCCTGCTGGTCCTTCTTCTGCGGGATGGTCGCCCGGATCCCGCGGCGACGCAGGTAGGCCCGGTTGCCCGCCGAGGCGTAGGCCTTGTCCGCCCGGACCCGGACCGGCCGCGTGCGGGGGCGTCCCACCCCGCCGGGACGCTTCACGGCGACCATACCCAGCACGGGCTGGAACTGTGGGCTGTCACCACGCTGACCTGCGGTGACAATGACCGCCATCAGCTTCTGACCCTGCTCGGCCACCGCGTGGACCTTGGTGGTCCAGCCTCCCCGGGAACGACCCAGCCCGTGGTCGGCCGGCTCGGTGGCCACCCCACCGGGCGGCTCGACCTGGCCCGCGCCGTCCCGCCGCGCCCCCGCGGCGTGCTGGTGAGCCCGGGCGATCGTGGAGTCCACGTTCAACTCCCAGCAGATCGCCCCGCCCGCATCGGCCAAGGTCTGCAACTGCTGGACGATCGCCCGCCAGGTCCCGTCCCGCTGCCAGGACCGGAACACCCGGTACAGGCTCTGCCAGGGACCGAACCGCTCCGGCACGTCCCGCCACGGGCACCCGACCCGGATCCGCCACCGGATCCCGTTGAGCTGAACCCTCCGGTTACGCGCCCGACGACCCGTCCCCGCCACCGGCAGCAACGGCTCCAGCACAGCCCACGCCGCATCCGTCAGATCACCACGCCCCACGACCAGGACGAACCAGACCCCCCAAGCGCAAATTCCCCTTCCGAAACAGGCCCTAG
>DASTGO010000255.1:0-8028 GCA_035719045.1 Kineosporiaceae bacterium
CCACCGCGGACCCGGCGGCCCCCGACCCGGCCGGTCCCGGGACGCCCGCCCGCCGACTGCCCGACGGCTGGTTCCGCCCCGACCCCGCAGCCGCTCCCCCGCTGCGCCGAGTGCTGGCCCAGGCCCGGTTCGACACCCGGATCATGCTGTCCAACGGCGAGCAACTGCTCCTGCTGCTCATCCTCCCCGCACTGCTCCTGGTCGGCCTGGCCCTCACGCACACCCCCGATCTCGGTGCCGGGCGGCGGATCGACGTCGCCGCCCCCGGGGTGCTGGCGCTGGCGCTGATGTCGACCGCCTTCACCGGGCAGGCCATCGGGACCGGTTTCGACCGCCGCTACGGAGTGCTCCGGCTGCTCGCCACCACCCCGCTCGGCCGGGCGGGACTGCTGGCCGGGCGCGGGTTCGCGGTCCTGGGGCTGCTGATCCTCCAGACCCTCGTGCTCGGGGGCCTCGGGCTGGCCCTCGGCTGGCGCCCCGTCCCGGCCGGGCTCGTGCTCGGGTCCGTCGGGGTGCTGGCCGGTGTCCTCGCCTTCGTCTCCCTCGGCCTGCTGCTGGCCGGCACGCTGCGGGCGGAGGCCGTGCTCGCCGCCGCCAACCTGGTCTGGGTGCTGTTGCTGGCCGGGGGCGGGGTGGTCCTGCCCCCGCAGCAGCTCGGCCCGCTCGGCGGGATCGCCCGGCTGCTGCCGTCCGGGGCACTGGGCGACTTCCTGCGGACCGCCTGCCTGCACGGACGGGCCGACTGGACCGCCCTCGTGGTGCTCCTGTCCTGGGGGATCGTGGCCACCGCGGCCGCCGCACGCTGGTTCCGCTGGGACTGAACGGGGCCCACCGGGGCGAGGCCGGACCGGCCCGGGACGGGGTCCGGGAAACGGGTGGTTCTACCCTGACCCGGTGAGCAGCTCCCTCGCCGTCCCTGCCGGTCTGCCGGTCTCCGCCTCCCCCGCCCACCCCTGGCTGCGCCGGGTGGTCCTGGCGAACCTCGTCGTCCAGTCCGGGATCGTCCTCACCGGCGGTCTCGTCCGGCTCACCGCCTCCGGGCTCGGCTGCACCACCTGGCCCCAGTGCGTCCCCGGGTCGTACACGCCGGTCGCCCACCAGGCTGAGGGCTGGCACAAGTACGTGGAGTTCACCAACCGGCTGGCCACCGGCCTGCTCATCGCGGTCGCCGTCGCCACCGTCGTCGTGGTGATCCGGCACCAGCGGGAGACCGGGGAGCGGTCCCGGCCGGTGTTCTGGCTGGGGCTGGCCCCACTGCTCGGGGTGGTGGCGCAGATCGTCGTCGGCGGCATCACCGTCCTGACCAATCTGTCGCCGTGGATGGTCGCCTGCCACTTCCTGCTGTCGATGGTCCTGGTGAGCGCGGCGATGGCGCTGGTGCTGCTGGTCCGCCCGGCGCAGGCCGCCCCCGTCCCCCGGCGCGCCGAGATCACCTTCCTCACCTATGGGCTCGCCGCGGTCGCCACCGTCGTGCTGCTGCTCGGCATGGTGGTCACCGGGTCCGGGCCGCACTCCGGGGACAGCATCGGCCACCCGTCCCGGTTCGGTTTCGACCCGCGCACGATCAGCTGGATGCACGCGGACTCCGTGTGGCTGTTCGTCGGCCTCGCGATCGCCCTCTCGGTGGCCCTGCGGCTGGTCCCCGCCCCGCCCCGGGCCCGCACGTCCACCGACCACCTGATCGCCGCGATCGTCCTGCAGGGTGCGATCGGGTACCTGCAGTACGCGACCGGGCTGCCGATCGGGATCGTCGCGGTGCACCTGCTCGGGACCGCCCTGATCGCCGCCGGGGTCACCGGTGTCGTGGTCGAGGTGTTCCGCAGCCGTCCGGAGCCGGAATCCTCCGAAGCCGCCGTCACGGCCTGATCCACCCCGTCACGGCCTGATCCACCCCGTCACGGCTTGATCCGCCCGGGGCACCGCCGGCCCCCTGCATCTCCGGGCACACCGGAGCCGGCCCCACCGCAGCCGGGCCCCGCCGCACCACCGCCCGGAATGGCGGACGCCGCCGTTCCCCCCGGGGGAACGGCGGCGTCGAGGCCGCCAGGCAGGCGCCGGATTCCTCAGAGGTGCGGGAACGGCACCGTGATGAACGGGTCCAGCGCGATCGCCACGAACAGCAGGGTCAGGTAGCTGATGGAGAGGTGGAACACCCGCATCGGGGCCAGGTCCTCAGCCTCCGCGCGGGCCCGCGACCGCAGCCCGTAGGCGGCCTTGAGGAACACCGCCCCCAGCCCGACCGCGACGACTGCGTACACCGGGCCGGTGTGGGCGACCGGGACCAGCGTGACCGAGCACAGCACCATGGCCCAGGTGTAGGTGACCACTCGCTGCGCGACGACCGCAGGCGAGGCCACCACGGGCAGCATCGGGACCCCGGCCGCAGCGTAGTCGTCCTTGTACCGCAGGGACAGCGGCCAGTAGTGAGGCGGCGTCCACAGGAAGATGATCATGAAGAGGACGACGGGGGCCCAGGACAGGCTGTCGGTCACCGCGGCCCAGCCGATGAGGACGGGCATACATCCGGCCGCCCCGCCCCACACGATGTTCTGCGGGGTCCGGCGCTTGAGCATCAGGGTGTAGATGAAGACGTAGAAGAGGATCGCCGCCAGGGCCAGCACCGCCGAGAGGACGTTCACGGTGGCGGCGAGCAGGCCCACCGCGATCACCCCGAGGACGATCCCGAAGGCCATCGCCCTCAGCGGCGGGATCTCCCCGGTGACCAGGGGCCGGCGCTCGGTCCGGTGCATGACCTCGTCGATGTCCCGGTCGAGGTAGCAGTTGAGGGTGTTCGCACTGCCCGCGGCGAGGGATCCGCCGACCAGGGTGGCCGCGACCAGCCACAGGGACGGGAGCCCGCGCTGGGCGAGGATCATGGTCGGCACCGTGGTCACGAGCAGCAACTCGATGATCCGTGGCTTGGTGAGCGCGATGTAGGACATCACCAGCCGGCGCCGGTCGGCGAAGCCGATGACCGGGGGCCGCAGAGCTGCGCTCGGACGGCGGTCGAGAGTCGTCACGGTGTCCTCAGTGGCTGGCGGCGGGCGAATCCCGACCACTCTACGCGGCCGATCGCCGGGAGTTAATGTTGCGTGCGTCGTATTCCACCAGACGTGGCGGCGCCATCCGGGTGATTCCGGACCGGACCAGATCCCCCATCACCGGGCGTTCCGGACGACCTCGCTCCGCGACGGAACCCGGCGGACCCTCCCGGGCAGTCACTCCACGTCGCGCTCCCTCCGGCCGCCGGGACCATCCCGGCCACCGGAGACCCGTCGCGATCTCCCGGGGTGACCGTCACCTGTCCGGTCCCTCACACGATCTTGACTTCGGCTTCACCTTGCCCCAACGTGCTCGTCCGGCCACGCCCGGTCCGGCGGGATAGGCTCGGATCACCCGTCGCATGCTGGTCGCCCCGACGGGGTAATCCCCTGCTGTACTACCTCGTCTGTGCTGATGTACTCCCCCGGTCTGTGCGCCGGTTCTGCCTCGTAGGAGAGGATCCGAGATCCCGTGACCGATGGCCCCGCCCTCGAATGGACCGAACTCGACCGCCGCGCGGTCGACACCGTCCGCGCCCTGGCCATGGACGCCGTCCAGAAGGCCGGCAGCGGCCACCCCGGTACGGCCATGAGCCTGGCCCCGGTGGCCTACCTGCTCTACCAGCGGCTGCTGCGGCATGACCCCGCCGACGCCCGCTGGCCGGGCCGGGACCGGTTCATCCTGTCCTGCGGTCACAGCAGCCTGACCCAGTACATCCAGCTCTACCTGTCCGGCTACCGGCTGAGTCTGGACGACATCAAGGCCCTGCGCACCTGGGGGTCGCTGACCCCGGGCCACCCTGAGGTCGAGCACACCGACGGCGTCGAGGTCACCACCGGACCGCTCGGGCAGGGGCTGGCCAACGGCGTCGGCATGGCGATGGCCGCCCGCCGTGAGCGGGGCCTGCTCGACCCCGGCGCCGCGCCCGGGCAGAGCCTCTTCGACCACACGATCTGGGTCTTCGCCTCCGACGGGGACATCGAGGAAGGCGTCACCAGCGAGGCCTCCTCCCTGGCCGGCACCCAGCAGTTGGGCAACCTCGTCGTGCTCTACGACGCCAACCACATCTCGATCGAGGACGACACCGCGGTCGCCCTCAGCGAGGACACCGGCAAGCGGTACGAGGCGTACGGCTGGCATGTGCAGACCGTCGACTGGACCGGCGGCAAGGGCACCGCGGCCGGCAAGGACGGCAGCTACGACGAGGACGTCCAGGCCCTCCACGCGGCGCTGACCGCGGCCCGGGACGAGACCTCCCGGCCCTCGCTGGTCATCCTGCGCACGGTGATCGCCTGGCCGGCCCCGAACCTGATGAACACGGGCAAGTCCCACGGCGCCGCCCTCGGCGAGGCGGAGATCCGCGCCACCAAGCAGGTCATGGGGATGGACCCCGACCGGAAATTCCAGGTCGACGACGACGTGCTGGCACACGCCCGCGAGGTCGCCGACCGGGGCAAGATCCTGCACGCGGAGTGGAACGAGCGGTTCAACGCCTGGCGGGCGGCCGACCCGGACCGGGCCGCACTGTGGGAGCGGCTGACCGAGCGCCGGCTGCCCGAGGGCTGGACGGACGTGCTGCCGAGCTTCCCCGGGGGCAAGGACGTGGCCACCCGGAAGGCGTCCGGGGCGGTGCTCAACGCCCTCGGTCCCGCCCTGCCCGAGCTGTGGGGCGGGTCGGCCGACCTGGCGGAGAGCAACAACACGACGATCGAGGGCTCGCCGTCCTTCCTGCCCGGCGGGATCAGCACCCAGACGTGGGGCCAGGGCGACCCCTACGGGCGGACCCTGCACTTCGGCATCCGCGAGCACGCCATGGGGTCGATCCTCAACGGGATCGCCCTGCACGGCGGGCTGCGGGTGTACGGCGCCACGTTCCTGGTGTTCAGCGACTACATGCGCCCGGCGGTCCGGCTCGCGGCGCTGATGAAGCTGCCGGTGGTCTACGTGTGGACCCACGACTCGATCGGCCTCGGCGAGGACGGCCCGACCCACCAGCCCGTCGAGCACCTGGCCTCGCTGCGGGCGATCCCGAACCTCGACGTGGTCCGGCCCGCCGATGCCAACGAGACC
Source organism: Kineosporiaceae bacterium (assembly GCA_035719045.1). Taxonomy (GTDB): domain Bacteria; phylum Actinomycetota; class Actinomycetes; order Actinomycetales; family Kineosporiaceae; genus DASTGO01. The sequence continues at coordinate 5,113 of DASTGO010000255.1, forward strand.
GTCTGGGCCTGGCGGACCATCCTCGGGCACACCGACCGGCCCGCCGGGATCTGCCTGTCCCGGCAGAACCTGCCGACCTTCGACCGCACCCCGGGCTCCGGCTTCGCCCCGGCGGACGGCGTGGCCCGGGGCGGCTACGTGCTCGCCGAGGCCGAGGGCGGCGCACCCGAGGTGATCCTGGTCGGGACGGGGTCGGAGGTGCAGATCGCCGTCGCCGCCCGCGAGCAGCTGCAGGCCGAGGGGATCGCGACCCGGGTGGTCTCGATGCCGTGCCGGGAGTGGTTCGACGCCCAGGACGCGCAGTACCGGGCGGCGGTGCTGCCGGCCTCGGTGCGGGCCCGGGTCAGCGTCGAGGCGGGGATCGCCCAGGGCTGGCGGGAGATCGTCGGGGACGCCGGGCGGATCGTCAGCCTGGAGCACTTCGGCGCCTCCGCGGACTACCAGACCCTGTTCCGCGAGTTCGGCCTCACCGCCGGGCATGTCGTGGCCGCCGCCCGGGAGAGCCTCGCCGCCGCTCGGGCGTCCTGAGCTGCTGTCCGGCCGGGCCGTGGGGCCCGGCCGGACCTGCGGCACCCGCGTCCGACCACCACGTCCACAGGAAACGGGAGAACGATGACCGAGAACACCGAGCCCACCACGCACGTGGACCAGCTGGACCTGCTCGCCCGGGCCGGGGTGTCGGTGTGGCTGGACGACCTGTCGCGCGAACTCGTCGACAGCGGTGACCTGGCCCGGCTGGTGGCCGAGCAGCACGTCGTCGGCGTGACCTCGAACCCGACGATCTTCGCCTCCGCCCTGAGCAAGGGCGACCGCTACACCGAGCAGCTGGAGCGACTGGCCGTCCGGGGTGCGAGCGTCGAGGAAGCGGTCTTCGAGATCACCACCGACGACGTCCGGTCGGCGTGCGACGTGCTCCGGCCGGTCTACGAGGCGACCGACGGCCTCGACGGCCGGGTGTCCATCGAGGTGGACCCCAGGCTGGCGCGCGACACCGCCGCCACGGTCGAGGCCGCCCGCCTGCTGTGGCGAACCGTGGGCCGGCCCAACGCCATGATCAAGATCCCGGCGACGGTCGAGGGCCTGCCCGCGATCACCGCGGCCTTGTCGGAGGGGATCAGCGTGAACGTGACGCTGGTCTTCAGCCTGCAGCGTTACCGGGCGGTGATGAACGCGCACCTGGCCGGCCTGGAGGCCGCCCACGAGGCCGGCCGGGACCTGTCCTCGATCGGCTCCGTGGCCAGCTTCTTCGTCTCACGGGTGGACACCGAGGTGGACAAGCGGCTGGAGGCGCTCGGCACCCCGCAGGCGCTGGCCCTGCGGGGCCAGGCCGCGGTGGCGAACGCCCGGCTGGCGTACCAGGCCTTCGAGGAGGTCACCTCGACCCCGCGCTGGAACGTCCTCGCGTCGGCGGGGGCCCGTGTGCAGCGTCCGCTGTGGGCGTCCACCGGGGTCAAGAACCGGGCCTACCCCGACACCCTGTACGTGTCCGAACTGGTCGCCCCCGGCACGGTGAACACCATGCCGGGCGCCACCCTGGCCGCTACCGCCGACCACGGCGCGATCACCGGGGACACCGTCCGCGGTCGCTACGACGCGGCGACGGCGGTGTTGGACGGGCTCGCAGGTCTGGGGATCAGCTACACCGACGTCGTCGAGGTGCTGGAGCGCGAGGGCGTCCAGAAGTTCGACAAGAGCTGGGCCGAACTGCTCGCCACCGTCTCCGACGAGCTGGCCCGGCTGTCGGTGTCGGACTCTGCGGCGGAGGCCCACCAGTAGCCGTGCGGGGTCAGGTGACGGGCGCGGCGTTGCGCCCGGCGGGGACGTCCGGCGCCGGTGACGACGGAGGAGGTTCGGTGACCCAACCCCACTGGCTCGTGACGTGGGCGGGCGACGACCAGGACAGCGCCCTGGAGGTGACCGCGTCCGGGGCCGCGGCGGACGCCGTCGCGGCCCGGGTTCCGCAGCTGGTCGCGGACGGCGTCGCGGGGGCGATCGCCGCCCAGGACCCGACCCTGTGGGGACCTGCCGCACTGCCCGACGCGACGGTCCGGCTCGGCTGGGTGCAGCTGCCCGACACCTCGCGGCCGCTGGTCGCGCGGATCGAGCAGCTGCGGGCCGAACTGGCCGCCGAGGGCCTGGACCGGGTGGTGCTGTGCGGCATGGGCGGCTCCTCGCTGGCGGCCGAGGTGATCGCCCGGACCGGCGGGGTCCCGCTGGTGGTCCTGGACAGCACCGACCCCGACCAGGTCGCGGCCGCGCTCTCCGAGCTGGACCGGACCGTCGTCGTGCTGTCCAGCAAGTCCGGGTCGACGCTGGAGACCGACTGCCAGCGCCGGGCGTTCGAGGCTGCCTTCACCGACGCGGGGATCGACCCGGGCAGCCGGTTCGTCGTGGTCACCGATCCGGACTCACCGCTGGAACAGTTCGCCCGCCGCAGCCCCTGCCGGGCGGTCTTCACCGCGGACCCGCACGTCGGTGGCCGGTTCTCGGCGCTGTCGGCGTTCGGGCTGGTGCCGGCCGGACTGGCCGGGGCGGACGTCGACGGGCTGCTGGACTCCGCCGCGGTGGTCGCCGACCTGGTCGCCGACGACGGGGAGGGCAACCCGGCCCTGGTCCTGGCTGCTGCGCTGGCCGGGACCACCCCGCTGCGGGACAAGACCGTGCTCGTGGACGAGGGCAGCGGGACCGCAGGCTTCGGGGACTGGGCGGAGCAGCTGCTCGCCGAGTCCACGGGCAAGCAGGGCACCGGGCTGTTGCCGGTGGTGGTCGAGGGTCCGCAGGCTCCCGAGCTCATCTCAGGGGCACCGGACCTCGTCGTGGTCCGGCTGGTGGCCGTCCAGGATCCGGACGATCTGGCCGACGGGGCCGAGGCCGGGGCGGCGCCCGACGGCGGTCACGGCGCCGAGGTGACCGTGG
>DASTGO010000256.1:0-7540 GCA_035719045.1 Kineosporiaceae bacterium
CGGTCGCCGTCCGGGCCGAGCTCGACGCTCTGCCGTTGCACGAGGCCACCGGCGCGCCGTACGCGGCGGCCAACGGGGCGATGCACGCCTGCGGGCACGACGTCCACCTGGCCGCGCTGGTCGCCCTGGTCCGCGCCGCCCGTCGGACCGAGCTGCCGGCCGGGTAGGTCGCCGTGCTCCAGCCCCGGGAGGAGGTCGGGCCGACGGGTGCCCAGGACGTCCTCGCCTCCGGCGTGCTGGCCGCCCACCAGGTCCGCTCGATCATCGGCGCGCACGTCCAGCCGCTCGTGCCGCGGTCCCTGGTGGCGGTGGACGCCGGGCCGGTGAACGCCGCCGTCGACGAGATCGAGATCGTGGTCACCGGCCGCGGCGGGCACGGCGCCTACCCGCACCTGGTGGTGGATCCGGTCCCCGCCCTGTGCGCCGTCGTGCTCGCGGTGCAGGAGGCCGTCCGCGGTTCGGTCGACCCGCTGGAACCGGCCGTCGTCAGCATCACCCAGCTCGCCGGAGCCGGTGCGCCGAACGTCATCCCCGCGACCGCCACCGCCGCGGGGACCGTCCGGACGATGAGCCCCGGGACCGCCCGCCGCCTGCACGACCGTCTGGCCGCGACGGTCACCGGGATCGCGGCCGGTTTCGGCTGCACCGGCCGGGTCACCGTCCGGCGTGGGGAGCCCGCCCTGGTCAACGATCCCGCCCTCGCCGCCGGAGCCCGGCAGCGCCTGCACGCGCTCGGGGTTCCGCTCGGCAGCTTCGCGTCCTGCGGCTCGGACGACTTCGCCACCTACGGGCTCGCCGTGCCCACCCTGATGATGTTCGTCGGGACCGGCGAGGGGGAGGGCGGCCCGACCCTGCACGATCCGCGCTACCTGCCGGCGGACCAGGCGGTCGGGGAGGTGGCCCGGGCGCTGCTGGCCGGGTGGCTGGCCGCGGCCGCCGCCCTCGACGCACCCGCCCCGGACCCGTCCGCACCCTGACCCGCGTGTTGGTCCATCCGCGCCCGTCCATCCGCCGGCTCGTGGACCTGCCGGCCCGGTGACCTGCCGGCCCGGTGACCCGCTCCCCGGAGGCCGCTGCCCACGTGCGGCCCTGGCCGCCGGGTGTCGCCCGCTCCGCCTAGGCTTTCGGCGTGGCCGATCCGACGACCTACCGCCCGCGTTCGGGGGAGATTCCCGAGTCTCCCGGGGTGTACCGGTTCCGGGACGCTCACGGGCGGGTCATCTACGTCGGCAAGGCCAAGAACCTGCGCTCCCGGCTGAACTCGTACTTCGCCGACCTGGCGTCGCTGCACCCGCGCACCCAGTCCATGGTCACCACCGCGGCCGGCGTGGAGTGGACCGTGGTGTCCACCGAGGTCGAGGCCCTGCAACTGGAGTACTCCTGGATCAAGGAGTTCGACCCGCGGTTCAACGTGAAGTACCGCGACGACAAGTCGTACCCGTACCTCGCGGTGACCATGGGTGAGCAGTTCCCCCGGGTGCAGGTGATGCGCGGGGCGAAGCGCAAGGGCACCCGGTACTTCGGGCCGTACGCCCATGCCTGGGCGATCCGCGAGACGGTTGACCTGCTGTTGCGGGTGTTCCCCGTGCGGACCTGCAGCAACGGGGTCTTCAAGCGGGCCGGGCAGGTCGGGCGCCCCTGCCTGCTGGGCTACATCGACAAGTGTTCGGCGCCCTGTGTGGGCCGGGTCGATGCCGAGGAGCACCGTCGGCTGGCCGAGGACTTCTGCGACTTCATGGCCGGGCAGACCCAGCGGTACGTGCGCCGGCTGGACCGGGAGATGCGCGAGGCCGCCGTGGCCCTGGAGTACGAGCGGGCGGCCCGGCTCCGGGACGACATCGCCGCTTTGACCCGTGCCCTGGAGAAGACCGCCGTCGTGCTGCCGGACGGGACCGACGCCGACGTGTTCGCCCTGGCCGAGGACGAGTTGGAGGCCGCGGTCCAGGTCTTCCACGTCCGGGACGGCCGGGTCCGCGGCCAGCGTGGCTGGGTGGTGGAGAAGGTCGAGGAGTTGGACTCCGCGGCACTCGTCGAGCATCTGCTGCTCCAGGTCTACGGGGACGCCTCCGCCGACGGGGTGCCGCGGGAGGTCCTGGTCCCGGAGTTGCCCGTCCAGGCGGAGGACCTGGAGTCCTGGTTGTCGCAGCGGCGCGGGGCCCGGGTCCGGGTCCGGGTGCCGCAGCGGGGGGACAAGCGCTCGCTGCTGGAGACCGTGGGGCGCAACGCCTCGCAGGCACTGGCCCTGCACAAGGTCCGCCGTGCCGGGGACCTCACGATCCGCGCGAAGGCCCTGCAAGAACTCCAGGAGGCGCTCGGCCTGGACGAGGCGCCCCTGCGCATCGAGTGCTACGACGTGTCGAACATCCAGGGCGAACATGTCGTCGCCTCGATGGTGGTGTTCGAGGACGGGGTGGCCCGCAAGGCGGAGTACCGGAGGTTCACCGTCCGCGGCACCGACGGCCAGGACGACGTGGCCGCCGTGCACGAGGTGATCTCCCGCCGGCTGCGCCGGTACCTGACCGACCGCGAGAACGCCGCCGACCTCGACCTCGCAGACCACGACCTCGGAGACCTCGAGTCAGGAGCGGCCGGTGGTCCCGGTGGGCATCCGGATGCGCTGGCCGGGGGGAGCGGCCCCGACCTGGAGTACCACCCGCAGCATTCCCGCCCGGACCAGCCGGGCGCGGCGGATCCCGCGGACCAGGCAGTTCCGGAGGGGATCGACCCCGAGACCGGACGACCCCGCCGGTTCGCCTACCCACCGAACCTGATCGTGGTGGACGGCGGGCCCCCGCAGGTGGCGGCCGCGGCCCGGGCGATGGCGGAACTGGGCGTGGACGACGTCGCGCTGTGCGGGCTGGCGAAGCGGCTGGAGGAGGTCTGGCTCCCCGGCGAGGACGATCCGGTGATCCTCCCCCGGACCAGCGAGGGCCTGTACCTGCTGCAGCGGGTACGCGACGAGGCGCACCGGTTCGCGATCACCCATCACCGGCAGCGGCGCAGCAAGGCGATGACGGCCAGCGAACTCGACGCCGTCCCCGGACTGGGCCCGGCCCGGAAGAAGGCCCTGCTCGCCGCGTTCGGGTCGATGCGCAAGCTGCGGGCCGCCTCCGCCGAGGCGGTGGCCGCGGTGCCGGGTATCGGACCGACCCTGGCGACCGCTGTGGTCGACGCGCTGGCCGCCACGCCGTCGATGCCCGCGGTGGACACCTCGACCGGTGAGATCATCGACTGACCTGGGCGGACGCATGTCCTCCGGTCGCGCGGCGGCCGGATCCACGGAACAGGGAGGCACGAGCCGACGTGACGGTGATGCACGAGCCCGGGACGGGCGCCCCACGTGAGACCGAACGCGAGCTGCTGGTGATCACCGGGATGTCCGGTGCCGGCCGGTCCACCGCCGGGGATGTGCTGGAGGACCTCGGCTGGTACGTGGTGGACAATCTGCCGCCGCAGTTGCTGGGCACCCTGCTCGACCTGACCGCCGCCGGTGGCCCCGCGATGCGCCGGCTGGCGGCCGCCGTCGACGTGCGCGGGCGGACCTTCTTCGCGGCCCTGCGGACGGCCCTGACCGAGCTACAGCGGCGCGGGGTCCGCACCCGGATGCTGTTCCTCGACGCGGCCGACGACGCACTGGTCCGCCGGTTCGAGTCCAACCGCCGCCCGCATCCACTGCAGGGCGGGGGCCGCCTGCTGGACGGGATCGTCGAGGAGCGGGAGATCCTCGGCGACCTGCGCGAGCGTGCGGACATCGCCATCGACACGTCCCACCTCAACGTGCACCAACTGGCCGCCCGGATCACCGAGGCGTTCGGCGACGAGGCCGGGCCGCTGCTGCGGGTCTCGGTGATGTCCTTCGGGTTCAAGTACGGGCTGCCGCTGGACGCCGACCACGTGGTCGACGTGCGCTTCCTGCCCAATCCGCACTGGGTGGCCGAGCTGCGCCCGCGGACCGGCCTGGACGAGGCGGTCAGCCAGTACGTGCTGTCCCAGGACGGGGCGGTGAGCTTCCTCGACCACTACGCCACGGCCCTGCGGCCGGTGCTGGCGGGCTACCTGCGGGAACGCAAGCGCTATGCGACGGTGGCGGTCGGTTGCACCGGTGGCAAGCACCGCTCCGTGGCGCTGACCGAGGCCCTCGCGGAACGGCTGCGCGCGGGCGGGACCAGTGTCACGACCGTCCACCGAGACCTGGGCAGGGAGTGATGACCGGCCCGTCCGTGGTCGCCCTGGGTGGCGGCCACGGGCTGTCGGCGTCCCTGTCGGCGCTGCGGCACCTCACCGAGAACCTCACCGCCGTGGTCACGGTTGCCGACGACGGCGGGTCCTCGGGGCGGCTGCGGCGGGAGTTCGGCGTGCTGCCGCCCGGCGACCTGCGGATGGCGCTGGCCGCGCTCTGCGACGACAGCGAGTGGGGGCGGCTCTGGCGGGACGTGCTGCAGCACCGGTTCGCCAGCGCCGGGACCCTGAACCAGCATGCGATGGGCAACCTGCTGATCGTCACCCTCTGGGACATGCTGGGCGACACCGTCAGCGGCCTGGACTGGGTGGCCCGGCTGTTGCGGGCCCGGGGGCGGGTGCTGCCGATGGCGGCCGTCCCGCTGGACATCGAGGCGACGGTGGCGGGGATCGACCCGGACCTGCCGGAGGTCGTCGACACCGTGCGCGGCCAGGTCGCGGTGGCCACCACGCCCGGCCGGGTGCTGGGCGTTCGGCTGGTCCCGCAGAACCCGCCCGCCTGCGGTCCCGCCCTGGACGCGATCCGGTCGGCGGACTGGGTGGTGCTCGGGCCGGGCTCCTGGTTCAGCAGCGTCCTGCCGCATCTGCTGCTGCCCGAACTCGCCGCGGCCCTGCAGGAGACCCCGGCCAGGCGCTGTGTGACGATGAATCTCGGCCCGCAGGTGGGGGAGACGGCCGGGTTCAGCGCGCAGACCCATCTGGAGGTGCTGGCCGCGCACGCCCCGAACCTGCGGGTGGACGCCGTGCTCGCGGATCCGCGGGCGGTCGAGGACGCGGGGGCGCTCGCGGAGGCCGCTGCGGGCATGGGTGCCCGGTTGATCATGCGGCAGGTCTCCCTCGGGGACGGCACGGCACGGCACGACCCGCTGCGGCTGGCCGCTGCCTACCGTGACGTATTCGCGGGGAGCTGGGGCGATCTGTAGCACATCGTCCTGGCGAAGAATCATCCCGGGTGATCGAATGATTACGGGCAGTCCGCGCCACGCCGACGGAGAACCGGTGGCAGGATGTCGGCCATGGCTCTGACGGCGCTGGTGAAGGACGAACTCAGCCGGCTCCAGGTGACGAAACCCTGCTGCCGCAAGGCGGAGGTGTCGGCCACGCTGCGGTTCGCCGGGGGACTGCACATCGTCAGCGGGCGGATCGTGGTCGAGGCCGAGTTGGACACCGGCAATGCGGCCCGGCGGCTGCGGCGGGATATCGCGGAGGTCTTCGGGCACAGCAGCGATGTGATCGTCCTGGCGCCCGGCGGTCTGCGGCGGGCCAGCCGGTACGTGGTCCGCGTGGTCCGCGAGGGGGAGTCCCTGGCCCGGCAGACGGGGCTGCTCGACGTGCGTGGGCGTCCGGTCCGCGGGCTGCCGCCGCAGGTGGTGTCGGGGGCGACCTGTGACGCCGAGGCGGCCTGGCGGGGCGCGTTCCTGGCGCACGGCTCGTTGACCGAACCCGGCCGCTCCAGTGCGCTGGAGGTCACCTGCCCCGGTCCCGAGGCGGCACTGGCCCTGGTGGGGGCCGCCCGGCGGCTGAACATCGCCTGCAAGGCCCGCGAGGTCCGGGGCGTCGACCGGGTGGTGATCCGCGACGGCGACACCATCGGCGCGATGCTGACCCGGCTGGGCGCGCACGACGCGGTGCTGGCGTGGGAGGAGCGCCGGATGCGCCGGGAGGTCCGGGCGACGGCGAACCGGCTGGCCAACTTCGACGACGCCAACCTGCGCCGTTCGGCCCGGGCCGCGGTGGCCGCCGGCGCCAGGGTGGAGCGGGCCATGGAGATCCTCGGCGACGACGTGCCGGAGCATCTGCGCGCCGCCGGGGAGCTGCGCCTGAAGCACAAGCAGGCCAGCCTGGAGGAACTCGGGCAGCTGGCTGAGCCGCCGATGACCAAGGACGCGGTGGCCGGCCGGATCCGCCGGCTGCTGGCCATGGCGGACAAGCGGGCCCGTGAACTCGGCATCCCCGGGACCGAGGCGAACCTGACCCCGGAGATGCTCGACGCCTGACCTGCGCCGAACCCCCTCGCCGTCTCGGTGGGAGGGTCACATCGCGCGGGCGGACCCAGCACCGGTCCGGCGGGACCATCGGCCCCGAGAAGGCCGCGGAGTGGTGGTTGGGTGAAACCTGTCGGTAACCCATAGGGTTGTCGATGTCCCACGAGGGCGTGACGAGGGCGTACGCCCCTTCTTTCACAGACCGCACCCGAATCGACAACCGGTCGTGTCGATGTCCGGTGCCCCCAGGGAGGGCTTTCGCAGTGACGGTTCGAGTTGGCATCAACGGCTTCGGTCGGATCGGCCGCAACTTCTACCGTGCGGTGCTGGCGTCCGGCGCCGACATCGAGGTCGTGGGTGTGAACGACCTCACCGACAACAAGACCCTGGCCCACCTGCTCAAGTACGACTCGATCCTCGGCCGGCTCGGCCAGGACGTGTCGTTCAGCGAGGACGAGATCACGGTCGGGGGCAAGAGCTTCAAGGCGCTCGCCGAGCGTGACCCGGCGGCGCTGCCGTGGAAGGACCTCGGGGCGGACGTCGTCCTGGAGTCGACGGGTCGGTTCACCAACGCCGAGGACGCCAAGAAGCACGTCGAGGCCGGTGCCAAGAAGGTCATCATCTCCGCCCCGGCGAAGAACGAGGACATCACCATCGTCATGGGCATCAACCACGATGCCTACGACGCCGAGAAGCACACGGTCATCTCCAACGCCTCCTGCACCACCAACTGCCTCGCCCCGATGGCCAAGGTGCTGCTGGAGGAGTTCGGGATCGTCAAGGGCCTGATGACGACGATCCACGCGTACACCAACGACCAGGTCATCCTTGACTTCCCGCACAAGGACCTGCGCCGGGCCCGTGCCGCCGCGACGAACATCATCCCGACCACGACCGGGGCCGCCCGGGCCATCGCGCTGGTCATCCCGGAGCTGAAGGGCAAGCTGGACGGCTTCGCGATGCGCGTCCCGGTGCCGACCGGCTCCGCCACCGACCTCACCGTCGAGTTGGGCCGTGAGACCACCAAGGACGAGGTCAACGCGGCGTTCAAGAAGGCCGCGGAGGGCGCGCTGAAGGGCATCCTCGAGTACACCGAGGACCCGATCGTCTCCAGCGACATCGTCACCGCCCCGGCGTCGTGCACCTTCGACGCCGGCCTGACCACGGTCCAGGGCAACCAGGCCAAGATCGTCGGCTGGTACGACAACGAGTGGGGCTACTCCAACCGGCTCGTGGACCTCGCGGCGCTGGTCGGCTCCTCGCTCTGACCCGTAGCGGAACACCCGGACACCCGGCCTGCCGCATGTCCGTCTGAC
>DASTGO010000257.1:0-4553 GCA_035719045.1 Kineosporiaceae bacterium
TCCCGAAGACGCCGGAGAAGGCTCGGCCGAAGATGCTCGTGAGCCGGGGCAGGAGGGTCGCCGGGATCGGTGTGAAGGCGGAACTTCCGGTGAACTCCCCGCTCGGCAGCTCGCCGTTCTGGTTGATCCCCCAGGCCCACACCTGCCCTGATCCGGTCAGGGCGTAGGCGGCACCGTCGGTGCTGGCGATCGCCGTGATCCCGGTCAGCCCGCTCACCTGGACGGGCGTCTTGGAGTCCGCGCCCAGACCGTTGCCGAGCAGCCCGCCACCACCTGCGCCCCAGGCCCAGACCGTGCCGTCCGACTTCAGGGCGTACCCGGTCTCGGTTCCCGCGGCGACTGCCTTGACGCCGGTCAGTCCGCTCACCTGGACCGGAACCGCTGACGGCGAGTACAGCGTGCCGTTCCCCAGTTCGCCCGCCATGTTCCAGCCCCAGGCCCACACCGAGCCGTCCACGCCGACGGCGTAGGTCGTGTCCGGTCCGCTGGACACCGTGGTGACCTTGGGCAGGCCGGCCACCTGCACGGGGGTGGGCTGGTCGGAGGTGAAGGTCCCGTCGCCCAACTGCCCCTTGGCCCCGGCTCCCCAGGCCCACACGGTCCCGTCCGAGGTCAGCGCGTAGGCCGTGGACAGGGCGCCCTGGACCGCGACGACGCGGCTGAGACCAGGGATCCGAACCGGGACGTTGCTGTCGGCCGCGGTCGTCTGACCCAGCAGGGATCCGCCGCCGCCCCAGCCCCACACGCTCCCGTCGGAGGCCACTGCGAAGCCGTTGCCGGCCGTCGCCCCCACCGAGACGATGCCGCTCAGACGGCTCACCCGCCCGGGTACCCGCACCGTGGTCGTGGGGGAGGTGCCGTTGCCGAGCAGGCCCCAGGTGCCGTTGCCCCAGGCCCAGACGGTGCCGTCCGACTTCAGCGCGACGCCGCCGACCCCGGCCGGCGCGACGGAGACCACATCCGTGAGTCCGTCGGCCTGGACCACGACCTGCTGGGAGGGCGCCGAGCCGCCGAGGTACTGCCCCGCCAGGCCCCAGCCGAACACGCCGTGGGAGAGATGCGGATAGACCGTCAGCAGGCAGGAGCGGACCCCGATGCCGCCGTTGGCGTCGGTGACCTGCAGGCTGAAGGAGGTGCTCCCGGAGGCGGTCGGGGTACCGGAGATGACGCCGGTGGCCGGGTCGAGGGTGAGCCCGGTCGGCAACGCCCCGGACAGGACCTTCCAGGTGCAGGGCGCCGTGCATCCGGTGAGCACGGGGGCCACCGACGCGTACGGAACGCCGATCTCGGCGGCGCTCAGGGCCGACGGTGCGATCGCGATGGCGATCCCCGCGGTGATGACCGTGTCGATCGTCTGGCCGACCGGATCGGTGCCCTCGACGGTGAACGTGTACGTGCCCGCCACGGTGGGGGAACCGCCGATCAACCCCAGCTTGGGGTCCAACGAGAGCCCCGGCGGCAGAGACCCGCTGCCCGGGAGCACCGACCAGGTCAGACCCGTCGACCCGGTGAGGAACAAGGACAGCCCGCTGCCGACCGTCCCGCGGATCGCTGCCGTCGCGGGCGCGTCCGGTGCCGTCGAGTAGCCGAGGACGTCCACCAGAACGTGGGTCTTCCCGGCCGAGTTGTACACGTCGATGACCGATCGGGCGTCCGCCACCACGAGGTTGGGCACGACGTCTCCGGCCGTGGCGTTGACGTTCGACGCGTTCGGCACCGGCGCACCATGCGGGTGAACCGTCAGGTACGTGGGCTCGCTGGGCCACACCGCGGTGACGGACAGGTACACCGCCGTGGCGCCCGCAGGCATTCCGGGCCAGCCCTGGAAGGGGATGGAGGTCGAGCAGCCTGCGCACAGCGGCGCGTTACCCGCCCTGGTGTCCAGCAGTCGCTGCGGGCTCAGCGGAACGAAGTCGCCGCCGGTGGTGAACCAGCCCTGAACATCCGCCACGACGTGGACGTTGCCCGCGGAGTTGTAGAGGCTGACCTTCCCGCCCGTGCCCACCGTGGCGATCGCCAGCACGGCCGCGGTCTGCCCGGCGCTCAGGTTCAGGTTCGAGGTGGACCGCAGCGGACCGCCCGTGGGGTACGCCGTCAGGTACGTGGGGGCGGTCGGCGCGGTCCCGGTGAGGTTCAGCGCCACCGCCGCCACCCCGTTCGCGGGCACCCCTGCGATCCCGGTGACCTGCACGTCGATGGAGCTGTCGGGACCCACGGCCCCCGTCTTCGGCACACCCTGGCCGATCCGGGTGTCCAGCACCCGCTGCGGCGTCTGGCCGGTGTAGCTGAAACCCGTGCCGTACCAACCCATCACATCCACCAGGAGATCGGTGGCGCCCTGGGCGTTGTACAGGGTGATCTTGCCGCCGGTGCCCAGCGCCGCGATGACCATGTTCGCGCGCACGGCCCCGGGATCGACGTTGATGTTCGACGCCATCGGCCGTGCCGCCCCTGCCGGGTAGGCGGTGACGTACGTCGGAGCGGTCGGCCACACGACTGTGAGGTTCAGCACGACCGCCGCCGCCCCGGTAGCGGGAATGCCTGCCTGCCCGGTGATCTGGACATCCACCGTCCCCCCGGGACCGACCCGGGAGGCCGGGGCTCCCAGCCCGCTGCGAGTGTCCAGCAGTCGCGTCGGCGTCAGATTGGTGTACCCGACGTGGGTCACCGCGGAGGCGGGGGCCGCCATCGGCACCAGTTCAGCGGCCAGCACGCCGCCCACCGTCAGCCCTGCCAATGTCAGTCCGGCCAGGCGACGCCACCCCGACCGCATCCGTCCCACGCGCACACCCGACACTGGTTTCCATCCCTTCGGCCGCCCCACCCCAAGGCGGATCTTCCGGGACGGCACCGCCCAGACCCTAGAGACTTCAACCACCGGACGTCCACCGGCGCCCGCCGACTCACCGCCACGGCGTCCCCCGCCGCCGCTGCCGGTGCCGGTGCCGGTGCCGGTGCCGGTGCCGGTGCTGGTGCTCTACCTGGCCGGCGCGGCGATCAACCCCGGCGGCGGGGTGCACGGTGCCCGCAGGGGCCAGGCGGCCCGGGCGGCGCTGGCGGGTGCCCGGTTCGGTGGCCTGCCCGCGCGGCTCCTGGTCACCGCCACCCGGCACCTGGCCGGTTGATCCGGACTTCCTTCCGCCTGGGCGGGTTCGCACAGGCTTCGTCGGCAAGACCTTGTGAACCACCCAGCATCCCCGAGCAGCGTCGGGGACGGCCTCGGATCCGGGTCGCCGAGTGAGTCAACCCACCTTGGTCAGCAGGCCCTGCATGGAAACACCCCCGAGGACCAGGTTGGACGCGTCGGTGCTGTAACCGACGTAGGCACCGGTGGTGCTGACGATCGGCGCCAGCGTCGTAGCGTCGGCCGCCTCTCCGCCCGGGGTCGCGCTCACCATCTTGGTGATGGCTGATCCGCGCACCCAGCGGTACACCCTGGTCCACGGCACGGTGACGACGGGCGCAGCCACCAGGTCCGTCGCGTCGGACTGGTAGACGACCGTCGAACCGTCCGCCGAGATGGACGACCAGGTGGAGTTCTCGTTACCGCCCGCGGTTCCCGCCGCGTTGTGGCTGACCAGGGTGGTGGTGTTACCGATGGTGTCCCGCAGGTAGATGTCGTACCGCAGCACGTTGCCGGCCTTGGTGGCATCGAGAAGGGCTGTGGAGGTGAAGGAGACGTACCTGCCGTCGCGGGAGATGGCGGGTTCGAAGGAATACCCGTTGCCGCCCGTCCCGGTGGTGCCGGTGGGCTGGCTGACCAGAGTGCGGACCCCCGCCGCCAGGACGTACACCTGGCCGGTATCCGTGTAGGCCACCGCACCGTTGTCCGCCACGGACTGGCGGCCGTGTTGGGTGGAGGCGTAGAGCCCGCTCACGACCCGGGTGGCGGCCCCCGTCGTCTGGTCCCTCACGACGAGGTCATCACGCCCAGTGGTCCCGGTCCCGGCGGCGAGGTTGGTCGACATCGTAGCGAAGGTGACGTACCACCCGTTCGGGGAGATGGCACGGGCCTGCGAGCGCCCGTTGCCCACCGCCTTCGTCGTCGGGTCGTACGACAGCAGGTAGAGGTAGCCGGTGGACAGGTCGGTCAGGTAGACGTCGTCCACCCCGTTGGTGTCTTCGGGGACGAGACCGGCCGAGGTGGTCCACAGGGCGTACCGGCCGTCGGCGGTCAGTCCTGCGCCCGACACGCGATAGTTCATGGCCGTCGCCGCGGTCACCACGGTGCTGATACCTAGGACGGAGTCGCGGACCAGCACTGCGGGCTGCGGGGCACCCCCGGCCCACAGCGTCGCGTTCCCCGTGGTGAGCAGGCTATAGCGGCCGTCGGCAGATACGCCGCTGACATAGCCGTTGATAGCGCGGCCGTAGATGTCCACGGAGACGGTCTCACTCGCGCCGATGGCGAGGCCTTGGGTGTCGGTGGTGGCGAACCAGCCCATCACGTCGACGATCACGTGGGTGTTCCCGAGCCGGTTGTAGATCGAGATCCAGCCCCCCGCACCCACCTTGGCGATCACCAGGTTCGGGACCGTCTGCCCGGCGTTGAA
>DASTGO010000258.1:0-6233 GCA_035719045.1 Kineosporiaceae bacterium
AACGACATGGTGAGGGCCGCCCGGGAGGATTCCGGGCGGCCCTCACCGCTGGTCCTTCTGCCTCATCCTGCGGTCATCCGGGGGCGACCGCCGGGACGAGCGGCACCAGAGCCAGCACCCGCATCAACGCTGTCATCGGCATCAGAGCTGGCACCGGCACCGCTACCTGCTGCCTACGCGCCGCCACCAGCCAGGCTGGACAGCGGCCTGCCGCTGGCCGCCAGCTGGCTGAGCACCGACTGCACCAGGCTGTTCAGATCGACCACCTGGCCGGCCGCTGGCGCGGTCACGGCCGCCGCCTGGTCGTTGATGTCCACCCGCAACTGCTCGCCCGCGGTGTAGGACACGGCCTTGGGGTCCTTGCTCAGCTTGGCGAGGCTCTGCAGGTCGAAGACGGCGCTGGTGTAGTGATCCGCCTTGATCGTGAGGATGACGTCCACGGTCCCGTCCGGCAGCGAACTGAGGCCGCTCTTCAGGTCGGACAGCGACGACGCCGTCCCCGGAACCGCCCCGGTCGCGGCCATGGTGTCCACCACGGCCGTGAGGAACGCCTTGGCCTTCACCGTCAGGCGGACCTCGGTCTGGTCTCCGGAGGCGGTGACGGTCTTGGTCGAGTTGGCCTCGAAAGCGGCCAGCAGCTTGCTCTGCAGGCCCAGCATCGCCTGAGGCGACGGGGTCGCGGCCCCGCCGGCGCCGGCGGAAGCCATCTTGGCCAGCTCCGGGTACTTCGCCAGCAGGGCGGGCAGGTCGAGCGAGAGCCACTTCCCCGTCTTCAGACCGTCCACCACCGGGGCCAGCATCGGCGGGGCGTCAGCCAGCTGCTCGCTCAGCTGCTGGCCGCTGACGGTGGACAGCTCAGCCAGGTCCACCCGGGTGTAGATCACCCCGTTGACGATGGTCAGGCCGACCACCGACTTGCCGGAGCGGGTCAGGTCCAGCCGCATCGCGCCACTGTTCTTGAGCGCCGCCACCAGGTCCTTGGGCGCGGCCTGCGGCGCCTTGGTCGCCGACCCGAACGTCGCGTCACCGGCGGGATCGATCGTCACGGTGAGGCTCGAGCTCTCGATGAACTGAGCCACCCGCTTGTCCTCGGCCGTCGTCGCCGTCGCCAGCAGGGATCCCTTGGGGTCCTTGAGGCTCATCGTGAACGCGACAACCTTCGCGGCGGACAGGTTCGCCGCCGCCGCGTCCGCGGACTTCTTCGCGTCCACGGCGCCGCACCCGGCCAAGCCACCAGGGCCGGCGAGCAGCAGCGCACTCGCTGTCAGCGTTCCCATCACCCGCAGGCGGGGCCGAACGGCGCCCGCCAAGTGGGTCCTACCTTCCCTCACGCGATCTCCGATGCTCAATATCCAGCGAGGCACAACCACAGGACGCGTCGGGACCGCCGGTCTCCCCGTGCGGGCCCATCCCCATTCCCCCGAACCCCGCGCCTCCACAGCGGGTGAACCGCTTCGGAGCTGGGCAGATCTTACGGGACGACCGCGGGGCCTCTCCCGACTTCTCGACCCCGGACGCCTGCCCACAGCCATCGTGGCCAGGCTGACTCGTCACAGAGACGGGTTCATGACCAAGGACGGGTAGACCGGGATACGCCGGAACCCGCCGTACGTGCCACCGCACGCAGCACCGCAGACGGGTCCAACCCGGCCGTCGGCGTCGGCCTCCCGTTGATGACGAAGCCTCCCTCACAACACTCCAGTGCACATGCCGGGAACCGTCCGGCGCGCTGCCCTGGATTCACCTGTCGGCCTGCCCGGCGGCCAGGGGCGTGGCTTCGTCGACCCATGCCCGCCACGCACTGCTCGCCGCCGACTTCATCGAGACCGTGACGGTGACCCGGATGTACATCCTCGCGGTGATCGAGCAGGCCAGCCGAGTCGTCCGGATCCTTGGTGCGACCGCCCCCTGACTCGTGCCACCTTCAAGATCCGGAGATGTCACAGATCTGCAGGGGCTGATGGTCCGCGCGGTTCCGGTGTCCGCCGTGTTCGTGGTGCCCCGGCGGGCGCTTGGCGCTTGGTCGAGGCAGATGTGTTGCCGGCCGATGGATGACAGGGCAGCACCGATCAGGGCGTCCTTGGCGAGAGTCCGGGCCGGTGGCTGGCTGCCCGGCGTCTCCTTGCGGGAGGGCACCGTCGCTTGCGAGGGTGAGTCCGTGACGGAGTTCGAGGCGCCACTGTGGTCACGTCGGCGCTTTCTCGGGGGCGTGACGGGGCTGGTGGTCTTGGGCGCCGTATCGGGTGCCTGCAGCGGGGATCCGACCGGGGCGCGGCCAGCTACCGGGACCGGCGCAGCAGGTTCTGTGAGCCCCGGTCGTGTCGGCGCCGGGAGCGTGGACGCGGAGTTGATCAGTCGGCGCTACCAGGGCCTGAAGCCGTTCCCTGCGGCGCCCACTGCGCCGGGAGCGAAGCCGATGGCGCTGAGCCCGGCTCGTCCGGGTGTCTTCTCCCGGGTGCCGATCAGCGACAAGGTCGTGTTTGTCACGATTGATGACGGGGTCGAGAAGGACCCGGCGTTCATCCAGATGGTCAAGGACTTCCAGGTTCCGATCATGGTCTGCCTGGCCGACACGCTGATCAGGGACGACTACGCCTACTTCTCGCGCCTGTACGACACCGGATATGTGTCGATCCAGAACCACACGCTCACCCACCCCCTGGACATGCCGCATCTGTCCGCCGCGCGACAGCTCGACGAGATCGCCGGACAACAGGACAAGCTGCGGGCGCATTACGGCACGACACCCCGCATCTTCCGGCCACCAGGCGGCAACTATGACGCGACCACCATCGCCGCAGCCGGACAAGCCGGTCTCGGCGGGGTCATGCTGTGGAAAGAGGCCATGCAGATCAAGGACATGCAGTACCAGACGGCCGGGCACGACCTGATGCCGGGAGACATCATCCTGTGCCATTTCCGGGGACCGGCTCAACTCAAGGGCGAGACCATGGTCCAGATGATGATCAACTTATACCGGCACATCCAGGCACAAGGCTTCACCATCGCCGACATCACCAGATACGTGTGACGGCTTGCGTTCCGCAAGGAAGGCGAGGCTACATGCAACTTCACCGGCCCTTCGTAGTTCAATCCCAGCATCACCCATGACGCATCACGAATGACTTGACCACCAGTTGACGCAACTCACTTGCGACCGGCGTGAATGTAGACCATCGCAGACCCCTGGGATGAATCCACCGCAAGGAAGCAGTAGGTGACGGGCGGTGCCTTGTCGGCAGCACCGGGGGTGCAGGCCGCCCGATAGGGACCGTTCAGCCCCAACTCCTCACTCGTCCACCCGGCGTCCGCAATGTCAGAACTGGTGAATGGATTCCCAGATCGGTCCCCCGGTTCCAACCCAGGGCCTCGGCAAAGTCATGAGGGGCGGGTGATCTGGGTGGGTTTGCGACACGCCGGTGAGGTAGCAGTACGGGCATGACCCCCGAAGTGATCATGGCGGTTCCTACGCCAACCAGGTCACTGCAGAGGGGCCATGCCCGCTGTTCCATCTTCCCCGATCGACCCCGTGATCGGCCATCTTGTCGACCTCAGCGAGCACCTCGCAGGTGACCGGTCTGGTCTGCTTGCGGTGCTGAGACAGGTCAGTGACCCTCGCAAGGCGCGCGGGGTACGGCACTCGCTGGCGGGGGTGCTGACGCTGGCGTTGTGCGCAGTGCTGGCTGGTGCTCGGTCGTTCGTCGCGATCGCCGAGTGGGCCGCGGACGCTGGGGAGGAGATCCTCACCGATGCCGGTGCACGGCGGGGCGCACCGAGCGAGTCGACATTCCGGCGGATCCTGCAGCGTCTCGACGGTGACGACCTGGACCAGCGGTTGGGCCAGTGGGCCCAGGCCCGGGTCGCAGGGTCGGCCGGCAGGCTGCGGGGCGTGGCCGTGGACGGCAAGGCTGTACGTGGCTCAGCCACGCCGGCCCGGACCGCCCGGATGCTGATGGCGGCGTTCGATCACACGCAAGGACTGGTGCTCGGGCAGGTCGAGATCGGTGTCAAGACCAACGAGATCCCACTGTTCTCAACGCTTCTGGACACCGTCGACCTGACCGGTGCGGTGGTCACCGCCGATGCCTTGCACGCTCAGCGCGACCACGCCGAGTACCTCGTCGCCCGGCGCGGCGCGCACTACCTGCTCACCGTGAAGGCCAACCAGCCGAGTCTGTTCGCCCAGCTGGCGGCCCTGCCCTGGCCGCAGATCCCGCTGGCCGACCGCACCCGCGAACGCGGCCACGGACGCGAGGAGACCCGCCAACTCAAGGCCACCGCCCTGGCCGGGCCCGGCCGCGAACTGCTGTTCCCCCATGCCGCCCAGGCCCTGCAGATCATCCGGCGACGCCGACCACTCAACGCCGACAAGAAGTGGTCGGCCGAGACCGTCTATGCGATCACCTCCCTGACCGCGCGCGACGCCAGTGGCACAGACCTGGCCGAACTGGCCCGCGGCCACTGGAGCATCGAAGACCGTCTCCACTGGGTCCGAGACGTCTCCTACGACGAAGACCGCTCCCAGATCCGCACCGGCAGCGGCCCCCGCACCATGGCCTCGCTGCGCAACCTGGCCATCAGCGCCGTCCGCCTCACCGGCGTCACCAACATCGCCGCCAGCATCCGCCACCAGGCCCGTCGACCCGACCGCCCGCTACAGGTGATCAAGAGCCTCTGACGACTTTGCCGAGGCCCTGGGTTCCAACCCCAGGGCCATTGCGTAGTCGCGGTTGAGGTGGTCTGACCTGGGATAACCCGGTTTGCGACACACTGCTGAGATGCGGGGGCGGGCGCGTCCCTGGCGGTGATCATCGGGTTACCACACCTGAAACGATCACCTGAGAGTCGCGCCCGCCGATGCCATCTTCCCCCATCGCAGCCGTGTCCGACATGCTGCACAGCCACGTCCTGGACACTGCCGGTTCGCTGACCCCAGCCACCGAACGTGATCGGCGGAGCCTCGCCGCCACGCTCGCAGTGGTGCCTGATCCGCGCCGCCGCAGGGGCGTGCGCCACGCCTTCACCCCACTGCTGACAGCGGTCATCTGCGCGATGCTCGCCGGGTCCCGGTCGTTCGCCGCGATCGCCGAGTGGGTCGCCGATCTGCCCGCTGCTGCGCGCGCCGATCTCGGGCTGACCGGTCCGGGCCCGGCCGGTACCACGTTGTGGCGTCTGCTGACCGCGGTGGACCCGACCACGCCGCAGGACGCCGTCGGCGCCTGGCTACGCGAGCGACTGACCTGGCGGGCGAACCAGGCCGACCGGCGCCGACGCCGGGGCCGGCGGGTCCTGGCCGTGGACGGCAAGGCCATGCGGGCCACCCTGCGCGGGGCCACAACCCCATCCACCTGCTCGCCGTCCTCGACCACGCCACCTCGATCGTCCTGGCCCAGGTCAACGTGGACGCCAAGACCAACGAAATCCCTTGCCTGAAAACGGTCTTGGACCAGATCACCGACCTCAAGGACGTCCTGATCACCGCCGACGCCCTGCACTGCCAGACCGCCCACATCACCTACCTGCTCGGTCGCGGAGCACACCTGCTGGTCTGCGCGAAAGGCAACCAACCCGGCCTACTCACCCGGCTCAAGGCGCTGCCCTGGAAGCAGATCCCCCTCGGGCACACCAGCACCGACCGGGCCCACGGCCGGATCGAAGAACGCACCGCCAAGGTCGTCACCGTCACCGAATCCGCCGGCGGACTCGGCTTCCCCGGAGCCGCCCAAGCCATCCAGATCACCCGCCGCACCAAGCGCATCAACCCCAAGCCCGGCAAGAAGAACCCCTGGCGCACCGAGACCGTCTACGCCATCGTCACCCTGCCCGCCGAACAAGCCACCGCCGCCGAACTCGCCGGCTGGATCAGATCGCACTGGCACATCGAGAACCGGCTCCACTGGGTCCGGGACGTGACTCTGGGTGAAGACCTTCACCAGGCCCGGACCGGCAACGGCCCGCACGTCCTGGCCATCCTGCGCAACTTCGCTATCAGCGTCCTGCGCCTGGCCGACCACGACAACATCGCCCGAGCCCTACGCCACTACGGCAGACACACCGACCAAGCGATCGCACTCCTGAACAGGGCATTCACGACTTCGCAATGACCCTGGGGGCCACGGACAGGGGTCCTGGGCCTGCTGGCGGTCATCGTTTCGCGGGCGGGGGCGCGTCGGGTTTGCCTCCGACGAGGTCGGCGAAACGATGCCGGATTCTGGTGACCCGGATATGGACAC
>DASTGO010000259.1:0-13110 GCA_035719045.1 Kineosporiaceae bacterium
CTGTTGCCGACTGCGGCACCCACCACCCGACCCGCAACCGCGGCACCCACCACCCGACCCGCAACCGCGGCCCCCACCACCCGACCCGCAACCGCGGCACCCACCACCCGACCCGCAACTGCGGCCCCGCACCTGGTCCCCCGGCTCGGTACTGACCCTGGCCGGGCGGATCACGGGGCTGAGCGGGACCCACGGGACGATTGGTCGACCACCATGTGGTGTCCCACAGAGTGGCGTACGGCAGACACGACCGCGGCACGAACCTCCCGGCCCGCAACCGCGGCACCCACCACCCGACCCGCGACCGCGGACCTGAGCATCCCCGACGTAACCGCCGTATGGAGCACTCAGTACACGACGCGGGCGCCCGTCACCCGGCCCGTGGCGGAGGAGGACACCGGGTGGACGCGGCAAGTTGGAGAGGATCTGGGCACCACCCGACCCGCGACCGCGGCACGAACTTCCCGGCCCGTCACCGTCGATCCCAACGGCCAGTACGTGACACCGGCACCCACCACCCGACCCGCGACCGCGGCACAGACCACCCGACCCGCAACCGCCGACCCCACCGGCCCGGACACGACCGCGGTATGGAGCCACCTGTTGCCGGCTGCGGCACCCACCCGGCCCGTGGCTGAGGAGGCGGAGGAGTACACCGAGTTGATGCCCTACGACGTTGCCTTGAAGATCAATCGAGCGGATAGGGAGAAGAATGGGACCAGAAGAATGGAACCTAAAGCTACGTGGATAGGCGGCGGTGGTTGGAAGCCAGCCGGGGGCTACACCACTTGGAAGCCAGGCGGGCAACACACCACACGGTGACGTGGTGGTGGAACGCGGTCCAGGTGTGGACCTGGTGCTGGTCCAGTCCGATCAGGTCCTTGCCCTGCTCGTTGCATTCCTCCATCCGACACGTTCGATACACCTGAATCTGGATCTTGCCCCTCAGTCGTGCCCATACTGAACCCGGATCCACCGAGCGGGTTTCGTGATGGCACCTGAGTGCCGTTCTTGATCTTGGGTTGGATGGTGTTCGTTTCTGGGCGTGGCGGTCCTGCCGGTCGGGTCCGGCTTCTCCACGTGGTCCTTGGGTTGTGCCCGGCTGGGGCGGGTGGTCGGGTCAGGCCGCGGGTGCTGGCGGCGGGCGGTGGACTGCTGCGTGCAGCAGGATCCAGGCCGGTTCCCAGGGCCAGGC
This sequence comes from Kineosporiaceae bacterium, assembly GCA_035719045.1. Taxonomy (GTDB): domain Bacteria; phylum Actinomycetota; class Actinomycetes; order Actinomycetales; family Kineosporiaceae; genus DASTGO01. The sequence goes on from DASTGO010000259.1 coordinate 1,196, forward strand.
TTGGGGTAGGTGCAGGGTCAGCCGTCGTGCGCCTCGGGCGAGCCGGGCGGGTACGTTGACCAACTGGGCGCGGATGGTGGACGTGGTCGCCCGGGCGTGGGTGCCGCCCGCGAGGACGCCGAGGGTGCGGGTGAGGTTGTGCGCGATGGTCCACAGCACCGTCCAGGCGGCGTTGGCGTTGAACGCGCCCGAGGGCAGGTGGGCCAGAGCGCTGGGGGCGGCGTCGGCGATGACCTGTTCGACGATGGCGTGGCCACGGTGCTGGGCCTCGGCCTGCAGCATCTCGAACCCGCTGGTGACGAACACGGCGTGGTGACGCCAGACCTCGAACAGTCCGTCCTGGCCGGGCGCGGTCTTGGGGTTCAGGCGTTTGACCCGCCGCACGATCAGCCGGCCGGTCACCTGCTGTTTCTTCGTCCGGCCCGTGAACGCCGTGTATGGGGTTTCGGCGACCTGCGCGTCGGAGATCAACTCGCCGGTGTCCTCGTCGACGAACGCGTTCGGGTAGTGGATCGATGTCCAGGTGTTCTCGTCGATGCCGGTGATCGCGGTGTTGATGCTGGGGTTGGTCCCGGTGGTCAACGACACGGCCGCGCCGTAGCGGGCGGCGGTGGCCACGATGTCGGCGGTGTAGAACTTGGAGTCGGCGCGCACGATGATCGTCGCGGTCGGGGCGATCGCGCGCACGGTTGTGAGGGCTTCGGCCAGCAGGCGGTCCGCGCCACGCACGTCGGCGGACTTGCCCTTGCGTAACCGGGCGGCGACCACGATCGGTGCCGTGGTCGGGGTGGCCGCGGTGACCAGCAGCGGGTGCAGGGTCTTCTTCCCCTTGTGCCGCCCGACCGCCGCACCTTGCTTGGCGTAGCCGTAGACCTGCCGGTGGGTGGAGTCCAGGTCCACGAACACCACCAGATCCCCGCCCTCGCCTTCGGCGCCGGACAGGATCGGGGCGCGTTCGGCCAGTCGGATCAGCATCTGGCGCAGCACCGCGTTCAACTGCTGGACGTGCCCGTGGGTGAACGCCCGCAGGAACGTGCCCAACGTCGACGGCGCCCGGATCCCGGTGAACGCCAGTGTGTTCCCCGTATGCCGTAGCCGGTCCACATCGTCGATGCTGTCTGCGCCAGCGACCATCCCGGCCAGCAGACTCATCACCTTCGCGCCTGGGTTGGCCCCCGCACTGTTGGCCGCCCCGACGATCGCCACATGCTCCCCGACCAGCTCGGGCAGATCGATCTGCTCGGCCAACGCCAGCGTCGGCACCAGCCCGGCATCGGCGATCAGATTCGGGTCATCGAACGCGATGTCGACCGCGGTCGCGGCATGCAAGGATTGCACTTGGCGGGTGTCCCCTCGAACTGGTCCCGATGTTCCCTCAGCAAGAACATCTTCCCAGCTCAGGAGGCACCCGTCTCATCATCCCCAGCCCTCAACAACACACCGGCTCGGTGGATCCGGGCTCAGGAGAACAGCGTCCAGAACTGCGGCGCTATGTATCGGTGACCATGAGACCGACGGCGTCTCCTCCTCCGGAGACGCTCAGGCCACGGGACCGGGGCTCTCACGGTCACCTCGATGAGGCAGCGCGGGCACGGCAGCTGGTCGATCTGAAGGGTTACATCACCAACATCCCCGTCACCCGGCGCGTCACCGAAACCATCTCCAGCCACTACGACCTGTGGCAGGTCGAGCACTCCTTCCGGAGGTCCGAGACCCGCCTGCGCGCCCGGCCGATGCTCGCGCACCAGGGATGCGATCGAAGCGCACCTGCCCCTCGCGTTCACCGCTCCGGCCGTCAGCCGCGCTCAGCGGACGATGACCCCCGCCGTGCGCATCGCGGTCTTCACCTCGCCGATGGTCAGTTCACCGAAGTGGAACACGCTCGCGGCGAGCACGGCGTCGGCGCCGGCCTCGACCGCGGGGGCGAAGTGCTCCACGGCCCCGGCCCCGCCGCTGGCGATCAGCGGGAGGCTGACCCGGGCCCGCACGTCGCGCAGCATCTGCAGGTCGAACCCCGCCTTCGTCCCGTCGGCGTCCATCGAGTTGAGCAGGATCTCCCCGGCCCCCAGTTCGGCGGCACGAACCGCCCACGCGACGGCGTCGATCCCGGTCCCCCGCCGCCCGCCGTGCGTGGTGACCTCGTAGCCGGACTCGGTGACCGTCCCCTCCGGGCAGCGCCGGGCGTCCACCGACAGCACCAGGACCTGCGAGCCGAACCGGTCGGCGACCTCGCAGATCAGCTGCGGCCGAGCGATCGCCGCGGTGTTCACCCCGACCTTGTCGGCCCCGGCCCGCAGCAGCTGGTCCACGTCCTCGACGGTGCGGACCCCGCCGCCGACGGTGAGCGGGATGAACACCTCCTCGGCGGTCCGGGACACCACCTCGTAGGTGGTCCGCCGGCTGTCCGCGGAGGCGGTGACGTCGAGGAAGGTCAGCTCGTCGGCGCCTTCCGCGTCGTAACGGCGGGCCAGCTCGACCGGGTCCCCGGCGTCGCGCAGCCCGACGAAGTTCACTCCCTTGACCACCCGCCCGGCGTCGACGTCCAGGCAGGGGATCACGCGGACGGCGACGGTCACGACAGGCTCCTCGGGCAGGGCTGGCCGGGCAGGGTTGGCCGGGCGGGGCTGGCCGGGCGGGGCTGGCCGGTCCGGCAGAGGTCAGCCGGGCGGCCGGGATCTGGGGGCAGCGTAGTCTGCAGGCCCGTGCCACCCGCCCCGGCTTTCCCCCTCGCGCAGCTGGTCCAGGCCTGCCGGGCGGTCCCCCCACGCTGTGCGGCCACCCGGGTGATCGCGGTCGACGGGCGCAGCGGTGCGGGCAAGAGCCGGCTCGCGGAGCAACTCGCGGAAGGCCTCGCCCGGCCCTCCGGTACCGGTGAACGGTGCCGGCAGCGGGTGCAGGTGGTCCGGATGGACGACGTGTACCCCGGCTGGGACGGCCTGCGCGACGCCGCCGTCCTGCTGTGCCGCTGGCTGTTCCGGCCGCTGGCCGCCGGGCGTCCCGCCGGCTACTACCGGTACGACTGGTCCGCCGGCCGGTTCGGCGCCTGGCAGCCGGTGGAGCCGGGCGGCGTGCTGGTCCTGGAGGGCGTCGGAAGCGGGTCCGCCCGGCTGGCGGCCCGGCTGTCGCTGCTGGTCTGGGTCGAGGCCCCGCCCGAGATCCGGCGGCAGCGGGCGCTGGAGCGGGACGGGGAGACCTTCGCCGCGCACTGGGACCGGTGGGCCGCACAGGAGGAGCGCTACCTCGCGCAGGAGGCTCCGCAGCTGCGGGCGGACCTGACCGTCCCGACCTGACCGGCTCCCCCGCCCGCCCGTGCCCCTGGGACCCCCACTGCGCCCCGGGCCCCCGGAACTCCTTCTGGTCCCGACGCCACCCGGCTGCCGGCGGCAGAGCAGCAGGTTCCCAGCGGGACGGCGTACGCTTCGGCCCGTGACCTTCGCGCCGGGGACGACCGCCTCCCGCGGCGGCCTCGGAGCGGCCGTGCGCACGGCCAGGGCGGGCGCCGTCTGCCTGCTCGCCGTGCCGGCCATGCTCCTCGCACACCTGGTCACCGCCCGGGCCATCCCGTCCGCCGGGGTGATCGCCCTGGTCTGCGCCGTCGTCCTGGTAGTCACGGCCGCCTGCGGCAGCCGCAGCCGCTGGCGGCTGGCGCTCACCGTCGGTCTGGCCCAGGCCGCCGGGCACGGGCTGCTCGCCGTCCTGCACCCGGCGACGGGCCCCGACTCCTCCGGCGGCTGCCTGCCGATGGTCGGCCGGGGCGCGGCACTGGGGCTGCGGCTGGCCTTCCTGCAACAGGACGCGGCCTGCCGGCCCGGAACACTGGCCACCGGTCCGACCGCCGCGGTCGCCGTCGGGGCCCTGCTCACGGCACTGCTGATCCTCACCGGGCACGGGCTGGTCGCCGTGCTGGCCGCGGTCCTGGTCTGCGCCGGGCACCTGGCGGTGGAGGCGGTCCGGGCCTGCCTCGGGTCGGTCACCTTCCGAACCGCAAACCCGCCCGGCATTCCGGTCGACGCCCCCCGCCGGATGCTGCCCGGCCTGCGGACCGTGCACCCGCTGCAGGCCCGCTGGCAGCCAGGCCCGGCCCGACGGCGCGGTCCCCCGGCGGTGCTGCCGGCCGGCTGAGTTCCCTCCCGCGGAGCCGCCCGGCCGTCACCCGCCCACCCGACCGAACTGCCGCACCGGCGCGGCGCCGTCCTCTGCGAGGTCTTCGTGAAAGCTCGTTTCCAGATAGCCCAGCCTTGGCTGTCCACCCTGGCCAGGTTGTTCCTGGCCGCCGTCTTCATCTGGGCCGGCTGGCCCAAGTTCCTCGACAGCGAGGGCACGGTCCGCAGCGTCCGCGCCTTCGAACTCCTGCCGGAGGCGCTCGTCCGCCCGTTCGCCTACGGCCTGCCGCTGATCGAGCTGGCCCTCGCGCTCGTGCTCGTCCTCGGCCTGGCGACCCGGATCGCCGCACTGGTCACAGGCGCAATGATGATCACGTTCATGTTCGGCATCGCCTGGGCCTGGGCCCACGGCCTGAAGATCGAGTGCGGCTGCTTCGGCAACACCGGCGCCACGGTGGTCGACGCCGTGCCCGGCTACATCAAGGACCTGTTCCGCGACACCGGTTATCTGCTCGCCGCGGCCTTCCTGGCCTACTGGCCCCACAGCCGGGTCTCGGTGGACGGCCTCCTCGGGCTGTCCACGCCACAACCGGTCACCTCCGGGACGGCCTGACCGCCCCTCCTGCCCCTACCCCACCCCACCTCTGGAGCACCTCAGCATGGTCAACGCACGTCAGGCCAAGTCGGCCCGGGAGAAGGCCGCCGAGATGCGGGCCGAGGCCGCCCGCCAGGAGGCCCGCCGCCGGGCGATCGCGATCGTCTCGGCGGTTGTCGCCGTCATCGTCGTCGCCGTCGGCGCCGGCATCATCATCCAGACTGCCCGGCACAACCAGCAGACGAAGGTGCAGGCCGCCACGGCCCCGCCGCAGCACCTGACCAACGGCGGCTTCTTCGTCGGCAAGAAGGAGTCCAAGGTCACCATCGAGATCTGGGAGGACTTCCAGTGCCCAGCCTGCAAGAACTTCGAGGAGCTCAACGCCGACCAGCTCACCAAGTGGGAGGCTGACGGCACCGTCAAGGTCGAGTACCACCCGGTGGCGATCCTGGACCGGATGTCCACCACGAACTACTCGACCCGCGCACTCAACGCCGCCGCCGCGGTCATCAACACCACGCCGGACTCGTTCCTCAAGTTCCACACGCTGCTGTTCGCCAACCAGCCCCCGGAGAACGGGGACGGTCTTCCGGACAGCCAGCTCATCGACTACGCCGTCCAGGCGGGCGTCAAGCGGGCGGACGTCGAGTCGGCGATCACCGGCCAGAAGTACATCGGCTGGGCGACGAAGGTGACCGAGGACTTCTCCAAGGTCAAGCACTTCACCGGCACCCCGACCCTCGTGATCAACGGGACCGTGCTGTCCGACTACGCGCCGGACAAGCTCAAGGCCGCCGTCGAGGCCGCCGCCAAGAAGTGACCGACCGGCAACGATGACCGACAGACACCAGGAGGGGTCCGGCGACACCTCGTCGCCGGACCCCTCCGGCTTCTGCGGCCCGGCCTCGCATCCAGCCGCCGACGACGGACCCGGGGGCGACGGACCTGGCGACGGCGGACCTGGCGACGGCGGATTGAGCGACGGTCATGCTCAGGACGGCCCGGCAGGCGGGCGGAGCATCCTCGCCCGGTACTGGCCGCTGCTGGCGGGCGGGGTCGCTCTCGGCATGCACCTGATGGTCGGCGGCGCCTACACGCTCACCCTGCTGCTGGCTCCGGGCTGGGTGAGCCTGGTGACGGCGTTGTGGTGGCTGGTGCTGCTGCTGGTCGCCCTGCTCCTGCTGGCCCGGCGCAGCCCGTTCGTGCTGGCGGTACCCCTGGTGGCGATCCTGTCCTGGGCCGCGCTGATCAGCGCCGGGCGGGCCTGGTTCGGCTGGGCGTAGGCCGCACCGGCCGCGGCCCGGCGTCGGCAGGGGTGGCGCCCGGGATCAGGTCGCCGGGCTCAGGTGTTGCGCGGAGTCTGGCTGTGCAGGGCGACCAGGGTGGCCAGGCGGCTGGCCTCCGCCTCCCCGCGGGCACCGTCGGCCCGCTGGATCGCCATCACGGCCAGCGTCTCGCCGTCGGCGAGGTCCAGCAGCACCCACGGATTGCCGCCGCCGAACCGGACGGAGACGATCTGCGCCCACTCCAGTTCGGTGCGCCGGATCAGGTTGTGCACGGTGAACCCGTCCTCGGTGGGCACCGCGACCAGCATCGAGAACCGGAAGATGACCGCCGCGATCAGGGTGCCCAGCACCACGATGCTCAGCCGGTCCGCCCAGCCGAACGCGCCGGGCCCGGACTCCGCGACGAACAGGGCCGGAGCCCCGACCACCACGAACTCCACCAGGGCGATCGTCCGCGACATCCGCCGGGCACGCAGCGGGTGGAACGGCGCGTGCAGGGCGGCCCGGCGGGCCTGCAGGTCGTCTCCCGGCGGCCGGAAGCCGTCCGCCGCCGCGGCAGGGTCACCGTCCCCGGACCGCTGCGGATCCTGCGGGCCGGTGGGCGCGGGGTCGTTCACAGGCGGCATGCGTGGATCCCCGTCACGAGAATGGCGCGCGCACCCAGGGCGTACAGGTCGTCCATCACCTGGTTGGTCCGTGCCCGCGGGACCATCGCCCGGACCGCGACCCAGCCCTGGTCGTGCAGGGGCGACACCGTGGGCGACTCCAGCCCCGGGGTGATCTCGCAGGCCTTCTCGACCAGCTCCGCGCGCACGTCGTAGTCCATGAGCACGTACTGCCGGGCCACCAGGACCCCCTGCAGCCGGCGGACGAGCACCTCGACGGCGGGTTCGGCCGGTGCACCCTCCCGCCTGATCAGCACCGCCTCCGAGCGCAGAATCGGGTCCCCGAACAGTTCCAGCCCCGCCGCCTTGAGCGTGCGCCCGGTCTCGACCACATCGGCGATCACGTCGGCCACGCCGAGCCGGACCGCCGTCTCCACCGCCCCGTCGAGGCGGACCAGGTCTGCGCTGACCCCCCGCTGCGTGAGGTAGCTGCCGACCAGTCCGGGGTAGCTGGTGGCCACCCGGCGCCCGGCCAGGTCGGCCAGGGTATGCACCGTGCCGGGCACCGCCGCGAACCGGAACGTGGACTCCCCGAAGCCGAGCGCGACCGTCTCGGTGGCCCGGGCGCCGGAGTCCAGCAGCAGGTCCCGGCCGGTGATCCCGACGTCGAGAGTGCCCTCGCCGACGTAGAGGGCGATGTCCCGGGGCCGCAGGTAGAAGAACTCGACGTCGTTGTCCGCGTCCACGAGCACGAGGTCACGGCCGTCACGGCGCTGCCGGTACCCGGCCTCGCGGAGCATCTCCGCCGCCTGCTCCGACAGCGATCCCTTGTTGGGGACGGCGACGCGCAGCATCCAGGTCCTTCCGTTCAGGCTGCGCCCCGGCCGGGGCGGCGGGGCGGGTCCGGCCGGGAGGGCCGGTCGGGCAGGGGGTCGGTGGTGCAGAGGGTCGGTCGGGCGTCACGCAGGACACCCGGGCAGATCAGAGGTGGGTGTAGACGTCGTCCAGGGACAGGCCCCTGGCGATCATGAGCACCTGCAGGTGGTACAGCAGCTGCGAGATCTCCTCGGCGGCCCGCTCACCGGACTCGTGTTCGGCGGCCATCCAGACCTCGGCGGCCTCCTCGACGACCTTCTTGCCGATGGCATGGACGCCCGCGTCGAGGGCCGCGACGGTGCCGGAACCCGCGGGGCGGGTCCGGGCCCGCTCGCTCAGCTCGGCGAACAGCGTGTCGAAGGTCTTCACGGGCCCAAGGCTAACGGGCGCCCTCACCCCGCCCTCCACCCCCGGGGGTCCGGCCCCGGTCACACCCGCCCGAACTCCACCGTCCCGTCCGGCCCGTCCCAGCCGTCCGGCCCGTCCCGGCACCGGACGTCGCGGTTCAGGCCAGGGCGCGCAGGGTGACGGCGGTGGCGACGGCTGCGGTGGCCGCCTCGTACCCCTTGTCCTCCTTCGACCCGGCAAGCCCGGACCGCTCGAACGCCTGCTGCTCGTTGTCGCAGGTGAGGACCCCGAACCCGACCGGGACCCCGGTGCGGACCGCGACCTCGGTGAGCCCGACCGTGGCGGCCTGGCAGACGTAGTCGAAGTGCGGGGTGCCGCCGCGGACCACCACACCGAGCGCGATCACGGCGTCGAACCCGGCCGAGGCCAGCCGGGAGGCCGCCACCGGGAGCTCGAAGGTCCCGGGCACCTGGACCTCCACCGGGTCCTGGACCCCGCAGTCGGCCAGGCCCCTCAGTGCTCCCTCGCGCAGGCCGCGGATCACCTCCGCATGCCAGGACGCCGCGACCACGGCGACCCGCAGCCCCGATCCGTCGGCCCGGGTCTCGGGCGCTCCGTCACCGCTCATCGGACACCTCCACGGGCAACGCGTGCCCCATCAGATCGCGCTTGGCCTGCAGGTAGGCCCGGTTGTGCCTGCTCTGGCCGACGACCAGCGGAACCCGGTCGGCGACGGTGATCCCGTGCCGGGCCAGGCCGTCGACCTTGCCCGGGTTGTTCGTCAGCAGCCGGACGCCGTCCAGGCCGAGGTCCCCGAGCACCGCGGCCGCGGCCCCGTACTCCCGGGCGTCGGCGGGCAGTCCCTGCTCGAGGTTGGCCGCGACGGTGTCCAGGCCGTGGTCCTGCAGCCCGTAGGCGGTCAGCTTGGCCAGCAGCCCGATCCCCCGGCCCTCATGTCCGCTGAGGTAGACCACCACACCGCCCTCGGCGGCCACCGCCGCCAGGGAGGCGTCCAACTGGGGGCCGCAGTCGCAGCGCCGGGAGCCGAAGGCGTCCCCGGTCAGGCATTCGGAGTGCACCCGGACCAGGGCGCCGCGGGCGGGCGGCTCACCGGCGACCAGGGCGACGTGGGCGTCCCCGGTGACCAGGTCCCGGTAGCCCAGCACCCGGAAGGTCCCGACCGCGGTGGGCAGCACGGTGTCGGCCACCCGCTGCACCCGCGGCCTGGTCGAACGCCGCGACCGCAGGACCGGACCTGCCGCGTCCGCCATCAGCGGTGAGCCCGTCGCCGCGGTGACGCCGGTCGCCCCGGCCCGTTCCGCCGCGGTGGCGTCCTCGCGCAGGTAGGCGGCCAGGTCCTCGATGCTGATCAGGGGCAGGCCGTGCTCGTCGGCCAGCCGGCGCAGCCCGGGCAGCCGGGTCACCTCGCCGTCGTCGCCGACCACCTCGGCGAGTACGCCGACCGGGGGGAGCCCGGCCAGCCGGCACAGGTCCACGGTCGCCTCGGTGTGTCCGCGCCGGGTGAGCACCCCGCCCTCCCGGGCCCGCAACGGGAACACGTGACCCGGCCGGACCAGGTCGCCGGGGCCGGTCCCGGGGTCGGCCAGCAGCCGGAAGGTCACCGACCGGTCCGTGGCGCTGATCCCGGTGGTGACCCCGTGCCGGGCGTCCACCGAGACGGTGTAGGCGGTCTTCTTGGCGTCCTCGTTGTGCTCCACCATGGGCGGCAGGTGCAGCCGGTCGGCGATCTCGTCGGGCATGGCCGCGCAGAGCACGCCGGAGGTGTGCCGGATGGTCCAGCCGACCCAGCGCGGGATGGCGTGCACGGCCGCGAGGATGATGTCGCCCTCGTTCTCCCGGTCGGCGTCATCGGCGACGAGGACCGGCAGGCCCTCCCGCAGCGCGGCGATCGCGTCGGTGACGGGGTCGAACCGGATCAGGTCGTCGGCGGGGGCGGACGGGCGGACGGTGGCGCCGGGCCGGCCCTCGGCGTGACCGCGGGGGTGGTGGACGGCGGTGTGCGGCACGGCGCTCATCGGGGCTCCCCCTCGGTGCTCGCCGCCGAGGCCGCCACTGCGGCCCGGCCGGTCTCGGCGCCGGCGATCGCGGCCACCCCGGCGAGCCGTTCCAGGTACTTCGCCAGGACGTCCACCTCGAGGTTGACCGGCTCGCCGGGCGCACGAAGGCCCAGCGTGGTCCGGGACAGGGTCTCGGGGATCAGCGAGACGGTGAAGCTGGGGCCGTGCGGACCCTCGTCCTCGATCGAGGCCACCGTCAGGGACACCCCGTCGACGGCGATGGACCCCTTCTCGACCACGTAGCGGGCCAGCCGGGCCGGCAGCGCGATCCGGACGATCTCCCAGCGGTCGCCGGGGATCCGCTCGACGACCGTGCCGGTCCCGTCGACATGTCCCTGGACCACATGCCCGCCGAGCCGACCGTCCACCGCGACCGGACGCTCCAGGTTGACCCGGGTGCCGGGGCCGAGCCCGGCGAGGGACGTCCGGCGCAGGGTCTCCAGCATCACGTCGGCGGTGAAGGTGTCCCCGTGCCGTCCGACGACGGTGAGACACACCCCGTTGACCGCGATCGAAGCCCCGCGCACGGCGTCGCTGGTGACGAGTGGTCCGCGTACCGTGATCCGGGCCGACTCCGGTCCCGGGTCGAGCGCCACGATCTCGCCAAGTTCCTCGACGATGCCGGTGAACATCTGCCGTGCCCTCCTGCCTCGCGCCTGGCGCGGACTCCGGGGCACGGCGGCGTCCGGATATGCCGGAACGCCGTCGGACGGCACCGCAGGCGCACCCCGCACAGGGGACGCCGGACGGCACCGTGCGTGCTGCCTCCCATCCGGACTTTCACCGTCGGTCCTGGAATTTCACCAGGTCCACCGGTCGCTGGCTGCGATCGGGTCGCGGACTGTCACCGCCGGTTCGGAATTGCACCGACCCCGGAGCACGCGTTCGTGTTCGCGGTCAGTCTGGCACGCCATTGCCGGGTTTGGCGCCCCCGGAGCACAGGGTTCACCCGGCCTACCGCGGTTTCACAGCCACTTAACAGCGGCTTTGCGCTCGGACCGGCCCGAACCGGTCACCCGGCCGCCCGCTCACCGGGCCGCCGCCACCGCCCCGGCGACCACGAGGGCGGCCGCCACCCAGGCCGGCCGGTCCCGCCGCGACGCCGACCAGGCGACTGCGATCAGCACCGAATCCTCACGCACCGTAGCCACATGGCCGGTTCCGGAGTTCAGGGCAGGTGCCAGCGGCCGGACGCATCCCGGGCCATCGCCCGCACCGCGACCACCGCGTCCACCTCCACCGGACCGTAGACGTGCGGGAACAACCCCTGCGGGCCGGACCCGGCGCCGTGCACGGGCTCGACCAGGACGGGTGCGCGCAGCCGGTCGCGATCCAGCGTGAGCAGCACCAGCGGCTCACTCACCCCCGCATAGAAGCGCTCCGCCACGCCGGACAGTTGCGGGCCGGCCAGGCAGGCGTGCACGAAACCCACCTGGTCGAGGGTCCGGCCGAGGGTGGACACGCGGTACGTGCCGGCGCTCCGGGCGGCCTCCCAGTCCCGGGCCAGGGCCAGGTGGTGGACCAGCCGGGTCACCGGCCCGGTCGGGTGCGGGGTGTCGAGATAGCTGACCAGCTCCAGGTCCGCGCGACCGGGCGCCAGATCCGCGTTCACCCCGTCCAGGGCTCCCGCCGGGGTCCAGCCGCCATCGGTGAGCAACGCCCGCATCGGCTGGTTGGCCGCATTCACCGAGGTGAAGACCCGAGGCGTCCGGGCCGTCGCGACCGCCGCCCGCAGCAGGGTCCGGCCGAGACCGCCCCGGCGTACGGTGGCGGCCACCCCGACCCGCGCCACGTAGTCGCGGCCGAAGAACCCGCCCGGCTGCAGCACGACGTATCCCAGCGGGGAGCCGCCAGCCCCCTGCGCGAGCAGCATGACCGGACGTCCGGGCGCCGGTGGCCCGGCCGCTGCGGCGACCAGGGACGCCAGGTCCCCGGCCCGGCCGGAGGCGACCGCGGCCGCCTCCGGGTCCAGGGCGAGCAGCGCGTGAACCTCGTCCCGCCGCACGCCCCGCAGCCGGATCGCG
>DASTGO010000260.1:0-4041 GCA_035719045.1 Kineosporiaceae bacterium
TCCTCTCCCGCGCCTGGTCCGGGGGCGCCGCGGTACCCGATCCCGAGGCAGCGCTCGACCCCGTCGTCTGATCCGGTCACCGGAGTCGGTCACCCGCCAGCTCCCGCAAAGCACGCGGGCAGCACAGCGAGCCCCGGTACCGTCCGATACCGGGGCTCGCTGCCCCAGGCCGGGCCGCCCCCACTCTGCCAAGGGAAGGGGACGGCCTGGCCGCTACGCCCTACCGGAACAGCGCTCCCCGCTCACCCCCCGAATCTGACCGGCTGCCGTCCCCGCCCGGGTCAACGGTCAGCACGGCGGACCGCAAAAACCGTTGCGCCGCACGCCAATCCGCGCCCACCAGGCACCGCGCATGCGTCAGATGCCCGAGGCCCGGGACCACGACGCCGACCACCCCGTCCCGGCGCAGATACTCCGCCAGCCCATACAGGCCGTTCTCGTCCCGGCCCCGGACATCGGTGAACACGCTCCCGAGGGCGTATCCCTCGCGCCGGGTCCAGGCGGCGAAGCACTCACGCCACTCCGTCAAAAGGCCTTCTGCCGCCTCAGGTTTCGCGTGCGCGGGCACGGCTGCATATCCAGCCACGATCGGCCGCGCCCCGGTGCCGGTCACAGGTCCACCCCCGACGTCTGCACCAGCAGGCCCGACTGCACCGCAGCGTCCACCACGAGCCGTGGGACACTCACATCCTGCAGATGCCGGTCACAGCCCAGCACCAGCACATCCCCGCACAAGTCCGCCAACCAGGTGCGCCTCAAATGCCCCAGCCGGGCCGACAACACCGCCGCCCGTTCATTCGACGGCAGCCCCTTCGCCACCCGGTGCTCATCCACGTAGAGCGTGTAACCACCCTCCCCGCCGTCCGAGGTCAACGCCTCCTCCAGCAGACCGCCCCCGATCGCCATGCTCAGGTCTACCGCCCGCAGCCGCAACACCACCAAAGACAACGGCCGACCGTCATCAGCGGGAACCAGCAACCCCAACACCGAACCCCGCGCCTCCCCGCCCGAGCCCCCGTCCGCAGGCGGTGTTCCCTCACTCATTCCCCGTATCCCTCCGTTGGAGGGCAGTACCGGCGGCGGGTAGGGGCCGCACACCGCCGGTACCGCCAGTCATGGGGCGCCGGGTCAGTCCCGCCCGCGGCCTCCCCATCACTTGCGACGGGACAGGCGGAACGGGCTGAGGAACGCCTATGGCTGGTGCCACTGGGAGCGCCGTGGGATTCATCCTCGCCAGGGGCGAGCGAAGGCGAATAGGGCGAAGCTCAGGGATGTCAAGGGGAGAATATGGGGAGCTTTCGCGCCAAACCTCCCGCTGCCCGTCTGCCATCATGAGCAGGGAGATTGGAGGGACGGTGAGTCAAGCCAACACTGCCTTGCGGCAGATTCGTGAGCGCACGCCGTCATCTTCCAGCCCGGGGGAGCACCTGACCCGCCAGGAGTTGGCCGACTTGGTCAACACTGAGGTTGAGGCATCGACCGGCAGACCGGGGGCGCTCGACGCGAACTACATCGGGAAGCTGGAACGAGGTGTTATCACCTGGCCGCGCCTGCATTACCGCGCTGCCTTCCGTACGGTCCTCGGCGTCACCAGCGACCGCGAACTTGGTTTCTCGCGCTCCGTGCGGATAGGCCGCCAAGTAGCAGGTCTCGACCACACGCCGATCACAGGAATACCCTTCGCAATGAGTGGCGCCGTGGCTCCCGACCGACTGATCGACGGCCTGAACCAGCTCCCCATCGCGGTCAGCCGAGAGCATATTGAGAGCGTTCACACAGCGGCCTCGATGTTCACGACCCTTGACCACGCCCACGGCGGCACCGAGGTTGCCAACATCGCCAACATCTACCTCAACCACACAGCAGAGTTGCTCCGGCTGCCCTGCCCTGCCACGCTGCGACCGGACCTGTTCTCCGCCGTGGGATGGATCGGTCACATCGTCGGTTCGGCTGCGTTCGACGCGACCCGCCACGAGCAAGCCGCAAAGGAATTCGCCTTCGCTCTCTCCTGCGCTGAGCAGGGCGCCGACTGGCATCTGCGAGCCAGGGTGCTCAGCAGCATGGCCCGCGAAGCGATCTGGCGAGGCGATCCCGACACTGGCCTGACCTGGGTCGAACTGGCTCTGGTTCGAGCGGATCGCCTTACTGCGACGGAACGCGCCATGCTCCTGACCGCCCGTGCCAGAGCACTTGCCCGTCTCGGGCGAGTCAAGGACACAATGCGAACGGTGCAGGCGGCCGACGACAACTTCCACCGCTCCGACCCAGGCGAAGACCCGCCGTGGCTGACCTACTACGACCTGGCGCAGCACCTCGGCGACACCGGCCACGCCCTCTATGACCTCGCCGTGCATGGGCACTACACGCAGGAAGCGACCCGCCGACTCGAAGCCGCCTTCGCTGGTCACAAGCCTCTCTACGTCCGCTCGAAGGCGATGAGCGGACTCAAGCTCGCCAGCCTCAGGTTCCATACCGGTGACCCCATCGAGGGGGCCGAGATCGGCCAGACCGCTCTTCGAGACCTCGGCGGGCTGCGCTCCGCGCGGACTGTGCAGGTGGTGCGGGCTCTGGACTCGACGGCCGCGCCCCACTCACGGCAACATGAGGTGACCCGGCTACGCCACGAACTCTCCAAGGTGATCACGCCTCCATGACCCACCCAAGCCCCACTCAGGGCACCCACCCTGATCACAGGCCGGGCAGCGGTCCGGGCGAGGCCCTTCGGGCGGCTTGCGTGCAGGCAGGCGTTGACTCTTCGGAGGCCGAACTCATCCGCCTCGCCGAGAACGCCCTGTATCGGCTGCCGGGCGGCATCATTGCCCGGGTCTCCCGGCCCGGCCAGCTCGACACCGCCCGCCGTGAGGTCATGGTGAGCCAATGGCTACAGCTCCAAGACTTCCCTGTCGTCCAAGCGATCACGGACCTTCCCCAACCGATCGAAGTGGCGGCGCGAGCGGTCACGTTCTGGCGGGAGCTGCCACCTCACACCCGCGCCAGTCCCCGCGAGATCGGCGTCGTCCTGCGGCGACTCCACGCCATGTGCACGCAGGGAATCGACCTCCCCCCAACAGACCCCTTCGTCCAGGTCGAGACCCGAATCGCCTCCCTCACCTTCCTCAGCGACGAAGACCGCCAGTGGTTACTCGATCGCGCCGCGCAGCTACGACATCAGTACGCCAGCCACCCCGCCAACCCCGTCTGCCTCGTGCACGGTGACCCATGGGCGGGCAACATCGTCCGCACCGAGGCCGGGCCGGTGCTGCTGGACCTTGAGCGGTTCTCCTTCGGACCACCCGAGTACGACCTCGTCGTGATCGCCGCCAGTCACACCAGCTACGGCCTGCTCCCCACGGACCAATACCGCGAACTGGTCTCCGCGTACGGCCGCGACGTCACCACCTGGGAGGGCTACCCACTGCTGCGGAACATCCGAGAACTGCGGGTCACCACCTACGCCGGACAAGTCGCCCTCGACCACCCCGAGGCCGTGGACCAGGCAGTCCACAGGCTCCGCTGCCTGCAAGGACAGCACGGAGACCGACCATGGCCGGGCTGGAGAGCCGTCCCGTAGGCCTACACCCCAAGAGCTGGCCTGGGAGGGGGGCGGCCACAGCGCGAAGCCCCCTCCCACAGGCGCACCCACGACCCGCCGAGCAGCAGACCGCGATGGCACGCCGCCGCTACGACACGGGCCATTCCGCAGTCACCCTGCCGGGCCAACACGGGGCACAGCCACTCCTGGAGCCGTCCCCGGCATGGGTGCCCCAGTCCTCACGCCGACCAAGCCAAAGCCCCCGGCGTCCAGTCAACGCACCCCCAGACAGGCGAGATGGACGTGACCAACTCACCCCAGAAAGGGGGTACAAAGATCGATCCGGCGCACGGGGCACGGGTCCGGTGGCGGGGAACGGACTGGTCGGGTGAGCTGTTGACCCCACGTACCGCTCGTCGGGCCCGCGCCATCGGCGGGACGGGAGGAGTCCACCATGCTGTTCGGTTCCCGGATGACGTCCACCATGGTCACCCGTGCCCAGGCCCTGC
>DASTGO010000261.1:0-4141 GCA_035719045.1 Kineosporiaceae bacterium
TCCCGCCGGGCAGGTGCGCGGGCAGCTGCAGCGTCGCCACCTGGCCGGCGCCGTGCTCGCGGGCCAGCCCGGCCTGCTCCGTGGAGTGGGTGACCACCAGGTCGGCCCGGCGCAGCAGCAGCTCCATCAGCCGTCCGGCACCGGGGTGCGACTCGTGCGGCACGACGTTGTGCGCGATCACCACCACCCGGGGACCCGTGGCCGCCCCCGGCCCGCGCGCCGCCCGCAGCAGTGCCAGCAGGGCCGGCACCTGCGCCGGAAGCACCGCCTGGACGATCAGCAGGTCCCGGTCGCGCAGCCGCCGGCCGGTCCGCCACCAGGTGCCGGGCCGGTCCCAGCGCAGCGGGCGCAGGGTCGGGGTGAACGGCGGGACGTCGTGACCGCCCCCGGGGATGGCCTGCTCGCCGGGGTACAGCAGATGCGGGTACAGCCGGGACCAGGACACCACGACCACCTCGTGCCCGGCGGCGGCCAGGTGATGGGCGGTCTCGGTGGTGTGGGCGGCGATCCCGCCCTTGTACGGGTGGGCGGCGCCGACGACGGCGATGCGCACCGGCCTCAGCGCCTCGTCGCCGGGTCGTCGGAGGCGGCCAGCCAGGTGGGATCGGCCGCCTGGTCGCCGCGGGAGCGCACCACCAGGTCGGCCATCAGCGCCATCGAGCCGATGATCAGCGAGGACAGCACGATCAGCACGGTGCTGGCCGGGAAGTAGAACGGGTGCCTGACCATGTCCACCACGCCTTTGACCAGTCCGATGATCAGCAGCCACAGCGCCGGCGGCATGAGCACCTTGAGCGGGTCGAAGTACATCACCATCCGCAGCACCTGGAGGATGTACCGGTAGGCGTCGCGGACGAAGTGGAACTTCGAGGTTCCGGCGCGCTTGGCGTACTCGATCGGCACGTAGCGGATGTCGTGCTGGTTGGACAGGAACGCCAGGGTGATCGTCGTGACGCAGGAGAACCCGGGCGGCAGCAGCCGCAGGTAGGGAAGCGAGACCTGGCGCCGGAACGCCCGCAGCCCGGAGTTCAGGTCGGGGATCTCCTGGTTGGTCAGCCGCTCGGCCACCTTGCGGATGAACCACTTGGCGGGCATCCGCAGCCACTTGTGGCTGCCCTCCTCGGTGGTCCGGGCGCCGACCACCTGGTCGAAGGAGGGGTCGGTGAGCAGGATCCGGACCAGTTCCGGGATCCGCTCGTTGGGGTAGGACATGTCCGCGTCGGTCCAGACCACGATCTCGCCGCGGGCCAGGGAGGTGCCGATCCGCCGGGCCGTCCCGGACCCGCCGTTACGCCGGAAGGCGATCACCTGCAGGGAGGGGAAGCGGGACTCGGCCTCGCGCAGCACCTGCAGGGTGTGGTCGGTGCTGGCGTCGTCGATGGCGAGGATCTCGTACGACAGTCCCGAGCCGTCCATGGCGGCGGTGATCCGCTCCAGCTCGGCGAGCACATGGTCGCCCTCGTTGAAGCAGGGCAGCACGATGGTGGCCACCGGCACGGGAGGGGAACCGTTCGCAGCGGCCGGCGAACTGGCAGTGACCAAGCGCGAGGCTTCGGAGGCGTCCATCGGCGGATGAGGCTACCCGCCCGGCCTGAGGACCGTGGCCCCGGCCCTCTCGACGGGCCGGGGCCAGGCCTGCGGACGGAGGCGGCGGGGACGGTGGGGGGCGCAGGCCGCGGAACCGGTAGGGGCGGGCAGGGACGGAAGGGTCAACCGGGCCAGCGGGCCAGCCAGACGGTGACGACCAGCGGGAAGCCGCCCCGGGGCGGGCTGACCAACTGCCGGTCGTCCTCGCTGGTGACCAGATGGACCACCTGCTGCGGGTCCAGCCCGAGCCCGCGCAGTACCTGGTCCGGCGACTGGTCCTCCCCGGCTCCCAGCAGGACCAGGCGGCCCCCGGCGGAACCGACGAGCTGCGACAGCCGCGTCACCGAGGCCCGCAGCCGGTCCGGGGGCAGGGGGGTGCCCGCGTCCTGCAGCGTTGCCGCCGGATGGCCACAGACCCCGCGGATCACCTGCGGCCACTCGTTGAACCCGCGGTTGTCCACGGCCACCACGACGTCCCCGGGCCGCAGCGCGGCACAGACCGTGGCCACCGCGCCGAGCTCCCCGGCCTCGGTCCGCTGAGCGGCCATCGGGGCGGTGGCCAGCAGTGGCGGGGCGACCAGTGCGACACAGCCGGTCACCGCTGCGAGCACGAGCAGGGTGGCCGGCAGCCGGCGGCGGGCCGCGCGGACCGCCCAGGCGGTGACCCCGGTCGCGGCCAGGACGAACGTGGGCAGCAGCACCGGGACCAGCCGGCGGTCGGCCCACGGGTGGTCCGGGGTGATCCCCGGACGCCACAGGGTCAGCATCGAGGACGCGAACCCCACCACCGCCGGGACCAGCCAGGCGGGCGCGGCGGAGACCCGGGCGGCCGGCGTGCCCCCGGCACCCGGGTGGCGCAGCAGCCAGTGGACGGCCCGCCGGGCGAGCACGGCGAACCCCAGCCAGGCGGCCAGGACGCCGACCGGGCCCACCCACCAGGCGACCCAGGCCAGCGACCACTCCGCGTAGGTGCGCGCCCCGTCCACCGGCAGATGCTGGAACTTCTGCAGGCTGGCCACGAACGCGGCTCCGGGGTCGCCGGGCGACTGCCGGACGATCTGCCACAGCGGCCGGGTGGCCAGGGCCACCCCGGCGAGCAGTACCAGGGCGGCGGCCGCCCAGCCGACGGCAGCGGCCGGCCGGGAGGTCCTGGCGGGTCCCGGTGCCGGGGCGGCCCGGCCGGTCCGGCACCACCGGGTCAGCAGCAGGACCAGCCCGCAGGCCACGCCCAGCGCCGCGGTGCCGGCGATCAGCGGGATCAGTGAGCCGGAGATCGTCCGCAGGTACGGGCGGGCCAGCAGCAGGGCGGAACCCGCCGCGAGCACCGTGCCGGCCAGCGCCCCCGTGAGCAGCCAGGCACTCGCCGGATGCCGGCGCAGGACCAGCAGCGTCGCCACCGGCAGCAGCAGGGCGATCTCGGTCAGCGCATCCACCCGGACCAGCCCGGTCAGCCCGAGGGTGAGTCCCCCGACCAGGGCCAGCGCACCCGGCCGGATTCCCGCCGCGGTCCCGGCGGACCCGGTGGCGTCCACGATCAGGGCGGCGGCCGTCATCACCAGCAGCAGGGCCAGGGGCTCGGAGTACGTGGAGCGGGCCGCGTGCAGCAGGGGGAAGGCGACCGCCAGCGCGACGGCCGCCAGCGGCGCCCAGCGCGGACCGACCAGCCGGGCGGCCAGGCCTGCCACCGCGAACACGGCCAGCCCCGCCACCACCGCCGGGGCGGCGAGCAGCCCCGGCCAGCCGTCCAGCCACCAGCCGAGGGAGAACACCGCCGGAGCCCCGACCAGGAACTGCGGGACGATGTCGGCGCCGCCGCCGTGCAGCACCTGGTAGTAGGCCGGGCTGCCCAGGGTGAACCCGGGGACGTCCAGCGCCGCGCTGCCGCCGAAGGCGCCGAGGTGGGGGTCCACCGGCAGGCCGTTGTGGGTGGCGATCCACTGCGCGTAGAGGGCGTAGGAACCGGGGTCACGGCGCAGGATCAGGTGCTCGGCATGGGTCGCCACCGCCCAGCCCGCCTCCCCCACCCCGGCCAGCACGGACAGCGCGGCGGACCAGGCCGGCACCGGCCGGACCGGGACCAGCAGGCACAGCCGCCAGGCGACCGCCAGTCCGACCATCAGCACCGGGAGGACGACGACGGGCCGCCACAGCCCGGCGGGGACCAGGACGGCCGCGGACAGCACCAGCACACCGACGCCGAGCCCGGCCAGCGGACCGCCGCGCAGCAGCACGGCCCCCGCCACCCGCTCCCCCCGCAGGGCGGGCGGGGACGCGGCGACGGCCGGCAGGGCCATGTCCACCACGTCACGCACCGGTGTCGACCTCGTTCACGACCGACGACGCTATCGGCTGGCGTCGGCGCAGTCTCGGGCACGCCCCGACGAGGCGATCTCTCAGCTCCTGCCGAGCGGATCCGTCACGTCCTGCCAAGGTCCGGACGGCCCAGGACCCGGACGAGCAGGACCTGACGGCCCAGGGCCGAGCCGGCCGGGGTCGTCCGAGCGCCGCCCGGCACCGCACGGCCCCGGGGCGCCGCCGGCCCGGTGCCGGGCCC
>DASTGO010000262.1:0-4933 GCA_035719045.1 Kineosporiaceae bacterium
CGTTGAGCAGTCCCTGGGAGCCCGCGACAGCGGCGTCGAGGGCGCGCCGGGCAGCGGCCGTGCGGCCGGCGAAGGCCAGCGCGACCCCGAGCGTGGCCAGCACGTCCGACTCCCGTTCGGGGGCGCCGGACCGGCGGGCCAGGCTCCGGGCCGCCCGCAGTTGGAGCACCGCATGCTCGGCATCGCCGGTCTCCCGCAGCACGATGCCGATCGCCTGCCGCGCGTAGGACGCCTCCAGGGGGGACAGGGGCTGCTGGAGCAGCAGCCGTGCCCGGCGGGCGGCCTCATGCGGCCGGGACAGGGCCAGCGGCAGCAGATGTGCCGCGGTGTCCGCTCCGGGGTCGATGACAGCCGCCACGCCTCAGATGTAGCGGCCGCAGGGGCCGCCGGACAAGACGCGCCGGTCCGGAGCCGAAACGCCCGCGTCGCCGGGTATCCCACGACGAGAATCGACACTCCTCGGGGCGGAACGTCCCGCGGTTGG
This sequence comes from Kineosporiaceae bacterium, assembly GCA_035719045.1. Lineage (GTDB taxonomy): Bacteria > Actinomycetota > Actinomycetes > Actinomycetales > Kineosporiaceae > DASTGO01. The sequence continues at coordinate 485 of DASTGO010000262.1, forward strand.
TGTGGGTGACGAAGGAGGCGGACATGGACGGGGTGTTCGACGCGCAGTACCGGACGGTCAAGGACGGTCTCGGCGGGCGGGGGGTGCCGATCGACGTGAGCCACACCCCGGCGGGCCAGGTCGACTACGTGCACGGGAGTTCGACGCTGCTGGCCCTGGACAGCGGCGACACCCTGGCCCGGATCGGCCGGCTGCTGCCCGGGATCCGTCCCCGGGACGCCGTCACCCCGGAGAGCGCGCTCGTCGTGCTCGACCTGGACACCCTTGACGACGGGCCGTTGAGCGTGCCCGAGGCCCTGGAACTGCTGGAGAGCCGGCTCGGTGCCGGGGAGGCCGACGCCCGGCGCGCGCAGGGCCTGCCGCTGGCCTCCCCGGACCACCTGCTGCACATCACGCGGCTGTGTCCGGCGGTGGAACCGGAGGTTCCGCCGGGCCGGGAACCGGCCGCCTGGCCCGCACCACGCCCGCCCCAGGCGGACCCGCGGCGCCGCCCCCGGGTCGGCATCTGCGACACCGGCCTGCTCCCGGACCTCGACCTCGGGCTGACCCCGTGGCTGGCGGGCGTGACCGGCGACCCGGACCCGCTGCCGCAGCCGCTGCCGAACGGGCGTCGCCGGATCCCGCACTTCGCCGGCCACGGCACCTTCATCGCAGGTGTGGTCCGCTGCCTGGCCGCGGACGCCGACGTCACCGTCACCGACCACTTCAGCACGTCCGGGGCTGAGCTGGAGAGCGTGATGACGGCCAAGCTGGACGCGCTGGCGGCCACCGGGCAGGACGTGATCTGCCTGTCCGCGGGGACCTACACCCGCGGGGACTGGGCCAGCCTCGGCTTCGCGGATCTGCACCGGCGCTACCCCCGGCTGACCCTGGTCACGGCGGCCGGGAACGACGGCAGCAGCCGGCCGTTCTACCCGGCGGCCTTCGACTGGGTGGTCGGCGTCGGCGCGCTGGGGGCGGACCAGCGCAACAGGGCCTGGTTCAGCAACTTCGGGACGTGGGTGGACGTGTTCACGGTCGGCGAGGGGCTGGTGAACGCCTACGCCACCGGCGAGTACCTGTACACCGAGCCGCCGCGCCGGCCCGCCCGGCAGACCTTCGGCGGACTGGCCCGCTGGAGTGGTACGTCCTTCGCCGTCCCGGTGGTGGCGGGCCTGATCGCCGACCGGATGGCCCGAACCGGCGAGGACTCGGCCCAGGCCACCGCCGCTCTGCTGGAGCAGGCGCGGGCTGCTGCCGTGGAGGGTGTGGGCCCGGCACTCACCCTCGACGAGGCCTGACGGCCGGCTCCGGGGGAGCTGTCAGCCGAGTAGCACCCAACTGGTCGCCAGGGGTCGCCTGCGCGGCCGGCGGATGATCAGGCTGACCGGGCCGGCGGCACCGGCGTCGAGGGCGAACCGCCCGTAGGCGTCGGCGTCCACGCCGTCGGCCGCCGGGTCAGAGCCTTCCGGGGGCCGTCCGGCGGCGGGGTTCCCGGGCGGGCGGCGGAGTTGGATGCGGACGGGCTCGGCCGGGGAGAGCTGGCCGATCATCCGCCAGCCGTCGGGGGTCGGCATCAGTTCCAGCTCGATGTCGAGGTCTTCGGCGCGGAAGGTGAGCAGCCGGGGCGCCGCCGCGGATCGGGTCCGGGGGCCGGCCGCCGCGGTGAGGGAGTCGGCGACGAGCGCGGCGAGCGCGGTGTCCAGGTCGTGCAGGATGAAGCTGGCCTTCGCCACCTGCACCATCTCTGCCGGGCATTCCTCGTGGGCACGCAGGGCTGTTCGCAGGTGGGCCAGCAGGGTGGCGTCGTCGAGGTCCTGCCAGTGCGGTGTCGCGGCCGGGATGCCGTCTTCCACGGCTGCTGCCTCCTTCCTGGCGGCCCGTGCGGGCCGGTCCCGGCCCTGCGGGGCCGGGTGATGGGTCGGGCGCGGATCGCGGCCGGGATGGTCATCAGGTCGAGGCATCCACCGTGCCGTCAGATACCCCCGGAGGCCACGAGTTCACCCGGTCAGCCTGGTTCGGTGTCATCCGGCTCGAGCAGGCGCCGGAGGCGGGTCAGGCAGCGGGCCCGGGTCGGCCCGAGGCTGCCGATCGGCATGCCCAGGGTGACCGCCGCGCCCTGGTAGGACGGGGGGCCCTCCTCCGCATCGGCGATCAACAGCCGCAGCAGGCGCTGGCAGCGCTCGTTGAGCCGCCCGAACGCCTGCCAGAGGGTGCTGTAGGCGTCGGCGAGCAGGACGGCGTGATCGGTGTCCTCGGTGTGGGCGGCGCGGGCGTCGAGGAAACCCTCGTCGCTGACCGGGATGGTCCGCCCGGAGCGGCGGAGCACCGCCAGACACTCGCGTTGGCAGGTGGTGGACAGCCAGCCGGGCAACCGGGCGGGGTCCTTGATGGAACCGAGGTGTTCGAGCAGCTTCAGCCAGGTCATCTGGCAGGCGTCCGCGGCGTCGGCGTGGCTGGGCAGGTGGCGGCGGGCGATCGCCCACAGCAGGCCTGCGAACCGGTCGACGAGGGCGTCCCAGGCGACCTGGTCCCCGCCGGCCGCGGCAGCCAGGAGCGCCTCCAGGTCCTCCGGGTGGGTGGGCGGGGAGGTGTCGTGCTCGCTCGTGCTCGCCTCCTCGCTCGATCCGGTCGCAACCCTCTTCCGGGTCGCCACCCGCTTCCGGGGGCGCCGTGACGGGGCCGGACAGCAGCCACCCGGTGACAGGAACCATCATGACGACAGGAACCATCATGACGGAGCGTGGCCGGATCCGGGGACACCGGGTGTGGGCCGGGGGCCGGGAACCCGTCGTAGCGCCGCCCGGTGTTCAGGCCGGTCTGCCGGACCCTTCGCCGTCCGGCCCGCCGCGCGCCCCATCCGGGGGGACGGGTCCTGGCGGGGCAGGGGGCATGGCCAGCGCCGCGATCCGCCCGGCGACGTCCTCCCGGCCGGTGCCGCGGGCCTCGGCGACCGCCCGCTGGAGGACCGGCGGCGGGATGAGCGGCCGGAGAGGACTCTGCAGACCGGCCAGCACGGCGTCCCAGTCGTGTTCCAGGACCTGGGTGAGCACCAGGAGGGCGACGGCGTTGACGTCCCCGGGGCGTCGGCCGACCTCCTGCTGCAGCAGCGCGTGGCCCTGGGCGCGGTCCCCGGTGAGGGCGAGCACCGCCCCGTGGACGGCGAGGTCGACCGGCATTCCCTCGGGGACCGCGACGAGCAGTTGCCGGGCGCCCGCCGGGTCGTTGTGCCAGAGGCGTTCGACCACGGCCTGCTCGGGGCTGACCGTGCCCTGACCCGCCCTGGGCCCGGATTCGCGCAGGGAAAGGATGTTCATCACCGCGAACATGAGCATGAACAGTCCGACGAACACCTGGCCGGACAGCACCGCGGCGAGGACGACGAGCGCGGCCGTGACCACCGACACCATCGCCGCCCGCCGTGCCCGGGCCTGCGGGGACCCGGGCAGCAGTTCGCGCATCGCCTGGCCGCCGTCCAGGGGCAGGACCGGCAGCAGGTTGAGCACGCTCCAGGCGAAGCAGACGAAGATCCCGGAATCGAGGGCCTCGACCTGCCAGCTCACCGGGTAGGGGCGGTAGGCGAAGGCTCCGGCCAGCCAGCTCGCCGGGTCGGTGCCGGGGACGATGGCCGGGGCCAGCACCACGAGCGCCGCGCCCAGCACCAGGCCCACGAACGGGCCGGCCACGGAGATCGCCAGCGAACGTGCCCGGCTCAGCGGCTGCGGCGGGGCGAACGTGGTGACGCCACCGAACCCGCTGAGGGTGATGTGGGGGTGCGCGCCGGTGGTGCGGGCGACGACGGCATGCCCGAACTCGTGGGCCAGCACCGCCAGCGTGGCGACCACGACCCAGACCACGATGCCGCGCAGCGTCGGGTGCCCCGCCCAGCCCAGGAAGCCCATGATCAGGACGAACGACAGGTCCAGGTGCACGGGGAAGCCGAAGAGCCGCCCGCGCAGCAGCGGACGCCCGCCCTCTACCGGCGTGCTCATCGGACGACTCCCCGGTCCGGGCAGCGGCCGCAGCGCCCGACTGCCCCGCGACCCGGGACGCTGCCGGGTGTCCGTCCGGTGATCGGTTGAACCATGCCCTCATCCTCTCCCGCCCCGACGGCGGGAGGCGAGGCGGGCCGGGCCGGGGAAACCGCCGGTGTCGTCCCCGCGCGGTCAGCCCATCCGCGGGCAGGACGAATGCCGGCCGTGAGCCACCCGCCCAGGTCCGGGAGTTGCCCAGGTCCGGGGGTTGTCGGCGTGCCGGAGCGTGTCGCCGTGTCCGATTTGCGATAGGCCGGGCCATGATGCGTGACTGGGTGCATCGCAGCCCCGCGGCCTGTCGCCGTGGCGGATGCGTTCCGCAACCGAACCTGGCGCGGTGACCTGTGGGCCGGGCAGCGGGAGGGAGCCGGCCCTCACCGGTGGCCACGCCGCCTGGACGATCGGGGACTGGCATGTGGGTGCGCTGGAGCCGGCT
>DASTGO010000263.1:0-11365 GCA_035719045.1 Kineosporiaceae bacterium
CGCACCCACGCCGTCTGCATCACCGCCACCAACGGCGCCAAACCAATCGTCAACGGCACGAACAAGAAGTGATAAACCGTCGTGATCCCGAACTGCCACCGAGACAGATCCAACGCATTCACGAAAACTCCCGATCGTCGCGACCGGCGCCCGGCCGGCCAACAGGTGGTGCGATGTGGTGCGGATGCTGAGAAGTACTGCTGCACCTGCGGGCCGACTCGACGGCCCCCGCGGCATGCCGGTGACACGTCAGGCCCGGAGGTCACCGTTGCGGGTGACCGCTCCCCCGCCCCACGGTGCGCCGGCACCCGGAGGCCACCCGGCGTCGGAGCAGGGACCTGCTCTCAGGCTTCACGTTTCCGGTGCTGAGACCTCGCCGGCGAGGCCCTGGTCCTCCCCTTCACCGATGACCGTCCCATCACCGCACAGTTGTGAACTGACGCTCGTTCACCTTCCGAACCCCCGTCATCCGGAACCGGTGGGATGGTGGCGCGCAGCCGGCACAGCGCGTCACCGGCGAGCTCGTAGTCGACCCAGCGGCCCCGGCGCCGACCGACGACGAGACCGGCATCCCGGAGCACCTTCAAGTGGTAGCTCAGCAGGTTCGCCGCCACCGGAACGTGTTCCTGGATGACACAGACGCAGGCCGTACCCTCGGCGGCGAGGATCGTCAGGATCGTCATCCGGTTGGGATCCGCCGCTGCCGACAACAGGGAGGCCGCCTCGACCGCCGACTCATAGACCGGGTCCTTGAATCCCGATTCAGTCTGAGTCGAAGCCGCCACGCCGGAGATCGTCAGCCCGAACGACTCGACAATATCGGGACGAAGGTCCTAGCGCGTGATCCAAAACCGTTGTCCCCATGTGTATCGCGCCACATGGGGCCATACCCCGCGGGGTACGAATGCGGAGGGTGGGTCACCCTTGACCGTGCGCGCCTGAGTCACCCCGCCGAAGGCGGTTCCGCACCGTCTCGGCAGTGGCCGCCCAACCACCCGGGCGACGCGGACACCGGGCGCTCGTCGAGGACGGCCAGCCGGTAGCCGCGCTTGATCACGGTCTCGACCACACCCGGTGCGGCGAGCGCCGAGCGCACCCGGGCGATGGCGACCTCCACGGCGTGGGGGTCCTCGGCGCCCGGCAGGGCGGCCAGCAGCCGGTCCCGGGACAGCACCTGCCCCGGATGGCGGGACAGGGCGCGCAGCATCGCCATCGGCGCCGGGGACAGGCCGAGCGGCCGCCCGTCCAGCATCGCGGTCTGGCCCCGGACGTGCAGCAGCCCGCCGGCGGTCGACACGTCGCGGACCCGGGCCTCGGCGAGATGCTCGGCGACCACCCGGACCAGCGCCCCGAGCCGGTACCGGTCCGGCACCAGGGGTTCCACCCCGGCCTCGCGCAGGGGGGCGGCGGTCATCGGACCGACGGCGGCCGCCGTCACGTCCTCGGCGAGCGCGCGCACCACCTCCGTCCACCGGCCGGCGGACCGGGCCGCGTCCAGGAAGGCCTGGCTGCCGGGTGCGCTGGTGAAGACGACGGCATCGACCGTGCGGGCGCAGACCGCGTCGATCGCCCGCCCCACGGCGGCCGGGTCCGGCGAGGGTGCCCACCGGTACACCTGCACGGTGTCGAGCACCGCCCCGGCGTCGACCAGGCGCTGCGCGGACTCCCGGTCGGGCAGGCCGTGCAGTTGCAGCACCACCCGCCTGCCCGCCACCCCGTCGGCCAGCAACCGGTCCACCACCTCAGCCGTCGTCTCCGAGGTCGCGGCCCAGTCCTCGGCCAGGCCCGCCGCCCGGATCGCGCCGCGCGCCTTGGGCCCGCGGGCGAGCAGCCGGGCCCGGCCGAGCACCCGCAGCAGGTCCGGGGCGAGGCCGAAGGCGTCGGCGGCCTCCACCCAGCCACGCAGGCCGATGCCGGTGGTGACGACGACGGCGTCCGGCGGGGCGTCGATGATGCGCAGCGTCGCGGCGTGCAGGTCGACGTCCTCGACCAGGGGCATGATCCGCAGGGTCGGCGCCCGGAGCGCGGTGGCCCCCCGGCGGGCGAAGCTGGCCGCGAACTCCTCGCTGCGGCGGTCGGAGGTGAGCACGACGGTGAATCCCGCGAGCTGGTCGGGGTTCAGGGCCGGCCCCTCGGCCACCAGGTCGTCCACGTCAGGCGTCCGCACCGGGCCCGGGGACGTGACCCGCGCCGGCCACCTCGGGGAGAGGCGCGGGACCGGCCGCCGCGGAGACCTCCACCCATCCGCCGCGCGCCCGCACGGCGTGCACCCGCACCGCCCGGGCGGGATCGTCCAGGCAGGCACCGGTGTGCAGGTCGAACGCCTGCCTGAACATCGGCGAGATCAGCACCGGAACCTCCCCCCGGGTGCCGACGATGCCCCTGGCCAGGACGTTCGCACCGCTGCAGGGATCGCGGTGGTCGATGGCGTGCAGGGTTCCGTCACGCAGCCGGAACACCGCGACCTGGACTCCGGCGACGAGGGCAGCCACGCCGCGTTCCGGCTCCAGCCGCTCCAGGGGGCAGATCCCGACCCACGTCGTGCCGGGGAGCGGGCGCAGGCGCGTCATCGGCGAGCCACCTCCAGGGTCGGTCCGGTGACGAGGATCGGTCCGGGGACGGGTACGCCGTCGCCCGTCGTGGCGTTGGTCACCGGGGCGGGAGAGGGGACGCCGTCGTCCCCGGCGGGCGCTCGTCCCACCGCTGCGGCCGGGCGGCGTTGCCCGCGCTCAGGCACGTAGCGCAGATCCGGGTCGGGGCTGTCAGGCGCATTGACGAACGACACGAACCGCTGCAGCCTCGCCGGGTCCTCCAGTGTGGCACGCCACTCGTCGGCGTACCCGGCGACGTGGACGGCCATCGCCGCGTCGAGATCGCCCGCGATGCCCAGGGCGTCGTCGAGGACCACCGCACGGACGTGGTCGAGGCCGCCCTCGATCTCCTCCAGCCAGGAGGCGGTGCGCTGCAACCGATCGGCCGTGCGCACGTAGTACATGAGGAACCGGTCGACGGTCCGGACCAGGGTCGCGGTGTCGAGGTCCTCGGCGAGCAGCCGGGCATGGCGGGGGCTGAAACCGCCGTTGCCGCCGACGTAGAGGTTCCAGCCCGTCTCGGTGGCGATCACCCCGACGTCCTTGCTGCGCGCCTCGGCGCACTCCCTGGCGCAGCCGGACACCCCGAGCTTGATCTTGTGCGGGGCGCGCAGCCCGCGGTAGCGCAGCTCCAGGTCGATCGCGAGGCCGACGGAGTCCTGCACCCCGTAACGGCACCAGGTCGACCCCACGCAGGACTTCACCGTGCGGACGGCCTTGCCGTAGGCGTGCCCGGACTCGAACCCGGCGTCGACCAGGCGCCGCCAGATCAGCGGGAGCTGCTCGATCCGGGCTCCGAACAGGTCGATCCGCTGGCCGCCGGTGATCTTCGTGTAGAGGCCGAAGTCGCGGGCGACCTCGGCGATGGCGATGAGCCGTTCCGGGGTGATCTCGCCGCCGGGGACCCGCGGGACCACCGAGTAGCTGCCGTCCCGCTGCAGGTTGGCCAGCACATGGTCGTTGGTGTCCTGCAGGCCGGCCTGCTCGCCGTCCAGGATGTGCCCGCTGCCCAGGCACGCCAGGATCGAGGCGACGACGGGCTTGCAGATGTCGCAGCCCCGGCCCCGGCCATGGCGGTCGATCAGCTCGCTGAAGGTCCGGATCCCGCTGACCCGGACGATGTCGAACAGTTGGGCCCGTGAGACGTCGAAGTGCTCGCACAGGGCCCCGCTGACCGCGACCCCGGCCGCCTGCAACTGCGCGGTCAGCAGCTTCTTCACCAGCGGCAGGCAGGAGCCGCAACCGGTCCCGGCCTTCGTGCACGCCTTCAGCGAGGCCAGATCCGTGCAACCGCGGTCCCCGCCGTCGCCGCGCACCGCGCCCCGGATGACGGCGGCCGACACGTTGTGGCAGGAGCAGACGGCGGCCTCGTCCGGCAGGTCCGAGGACGGTGCGGAACCGGTCCCCGCGCCCTCCGGGAGCAGCCACCGTGCGGGCTCGCCGCCGAGCGGCCGGTGGAGCATCGCCCGCAGCGACGGATAGGCCGAGGAGTCACCGACCAGCACCCCGCCGAGCAGCGTCCGGGCGTCGTCGGACAGGACGAGTTTCTTGTACACCCCGGCGACCGGGTCGGCGAACACCACGGACAGGGCACCCTCGGTGCTCGCGAACGCGTCGCCGAAGCCGGCCACGTCGACCCCGAGCAGCTTGAGCCTGGTCGACTGGTCCGCGCCGGGGAACGTCGCGGTGCCACCGAGCAGCCGGTCGGCGACGACCTCGGCCATCGCGTACCCGGGCGCGACCAGGCCATAGCAGCGCCCCTCGACCGCGGCCACCTCACCGACCGCCCAGACCGCCGGGTCCTGCGTCCGGCAGGTGAGGTCGACCAGTACTCCCCCGCGCTCGGCCACCGGCAGCCCCGCGGCCCGGGCCAGCTCGTCCCGGGGACGCACCCCGGTGGCGAAGACGACGACGTCGGCGGGCAGGCGCGTGCCGTCGGCGAACTCGACGCCTGCCACCGCCTCCCCGTCCGCCGCGCGCCCCGGCAGGCACCGCTGGGTCGCCGTCCCGGTGTGCACACGCACCCCGACGCCCTCGATCAGCCGGCGCAGCGCCTCCCCGCCGCCCTCGTCGACCTGCAGCGGCATCAGGCGCGGCGCGAACTCCACGACGTGGGTCGCGACGCCGAGCGCCTGCAGCGCCCCGGCCGCCTCCAGGCCGAGCAGCCCGCCGCCGACGACAACCCCGGACACCGGCCGGCCCCGCCGCTGCAGGCCTTCGACATGCCGGTGCAGCGCGGCGACGTCGTCGACGGTGCGGTAGACGAAGCAGCCTCGCAGGTCCCGCCCCGGCACCGGCGGAACGGACGCCGACGATCCGGTGGCCAGCACCAGGGCGTCGTAGGCGTAGCCGCGGCCCGAGGTGGTGGTGACCGTGCGGGCCCGCCGGTCGACGGCGACCGCCTGTTCCCCCGGGCGCAGGCTGACCCGGGGGTGGCTCCACAGGGCGGGATCGCCGAGAGCGAGGTCCTCGGCCCGGCGCCCGGCGAGGCACTGGGTGAGGGCGACCCGGTCGTAGGGGGCGTGCGGCTCCTCGGCGAGGACGGTGACGGCCCACCGGTCGGTACGGGCCAGGCGTTCCCGGTCGACGAGGGCCTCCACCAGCCGGTGGGCGACCATGCCGCCCCCGACCACCACGAGCCGGGCTGGGCTGTTCTCACTCATGGCGCTCTCCGTCTCTGTGTGACCGGGTCAAGGTGTGATCAGGTCAAGGCGTGATCAGGTCAAGGTGTGGCCTGCGGGGTGGGCGAGGGATCGGACTGCTCCAGCCAGGTGAGCAGGCCCGCGACGGTGTCCCGGCAGCCGCCGCAGCCGGTGCCGGCACGGGTCCGGGCGGCGACCGCGTCGACGCTGCGGGCGCCGGCCTCCCGGGCGGACACCACCTGCCCCTTGGTGACCCCGTTGCAGTGACAGACAGTGACCCGGTCCGGCAGGAGCGTCGGGTCACCGTCAACGGCCGGGCCACGGCCCCCGACGGCGGTGCCGGCGCCGGGCAGCAGCAACGTGGCCCGGTCCGCCGGGACCGGCGTCCCACGGTCGAGCAGGACGGTCAGCTCGGCGGCGGTGCGCGGTACCCCGACGCAGACCACCCCGACCAGCCGGCCGCCGTCGACGACCGCCTTGACGTAGCGGCCCGCGGCGGGGTCGACCAGTTGGACCACCTCGCATCCACCGTCCCCGGGCGGCGCCCACGGGTCGGCGTCGCACTCCCCCGCGGCGAGCACGTCCAGTCCGGCGGCCTTGAGCCGGAACACCAGGCGGCAACCGCGGTACCGGGCCTGCGGATCGGCACCGGTGAGCAGGTCCGCGAGCACCCGCGCCTGCTCCCAGGCCGGGGCGAGCAGGCCGGGCGACTGCCCGTCGTGCTCGGCACAGTCGCCGAGAGCGTGGACGGACGGATCGCTCGTGGTCAGCCGGTCGTCGACGACGACGCCGCGGCCCACCCGCAGCCCGGCCGCACGTGCGAGCGTGGTCTCGGGGCGGGCTCCGCAGGCCAGCACCACGAGATCGGCCGGCAGGCGCCCGGCGGGAGCAGCGCCATCACCGCCGGTCGCCTCTACCGCCACCACCCGGTCCCCCTCGACGAGCACGGCGCGCAGGGCGGCACCATCACGGACCCGGACACCGAGGTCCGCCAGGCGGCGCCCGACCAGGGTCCCGGCTGCGGCGTCGAGCTGCCGGTGCAGCGGATGGGCGCCTGCGTTGAGCACCGTCACCGGCAGGCCGCGGGAGGCCAGTCCGCGGGCGGCCTCCAGCCCGAGCAGGCCCCCACCCACGACGACGGCATGCCGGGCGTTCCCCACCCCGGCCACGATCTCCCGCGCGTCGTCCACCGTCCGCAGGAGGTGGACGCCGCCCGGCAGCCTGCCGCCGGGAACGCCGGGAACGCCTCCGGCCGCACCCGCCAGCGCCGGCACGTCCGACGGTCCCGGCACGTCCGACGGTCCCGGCACGTCCGACAGTCCCGGCACATCCGACAGTCCCGGCACATCCGGGACGACCGGTCGTGCGCCGGTGGCCAGCACCAGACGGTCGTAGCCGACGGCGGACCCGTCGGCGAGGAACACCTTGTGCCGCAACAGGTCCAGGCCGGTCACGAGCCCACCGAGCCGGAGGTCCACGCCGGCCGTGCGGTAGCCGTCGAGGTCGGACAACTGCAGGGCGGCGACGTCCGCGCGCCCGCCGACCACCTCGGAGAGCAGGACCCGGTTGTAGGCACCGTAGGGCTCCTCGCCGATGACGGTGATCCGCAGGGGACGGCTCGCCCTCGAACGCCTGCGGGCCAGCAGTTCGTCCACGAGCCGGCTCCCGGCCATCCCGTGACCCACCACGACCACGTGCAGGCGGGGAGCGGTGGTCACGGCAGTCACGAGGTGCTCCCCGCCTCGGCGGTCCACGCCGCACCGGTCCACGCCGCATCGGTCAGCGCTGCGGCTTTTCCAGACGCCGCAACGGCGATCGGCTCTCTGGTGGTCGCGGCGGCGACAGCGCAGTCGGCGGCTCCGTCGGGCTTCACGGCGTCGGCGGGCTCGGCTGCGACGGCGCACACCTTGAACTCGGGCATCCCCGAGACCGGGTCGGTGGCGGGATTCGTCAACGTGTTCGCCCGGCCGGGCCCGGACCAGTGGAACGGCAGGAACACCGTGTCGGTGCGGATCGCCGCGCTGATCCGGGCGACGGCCACCACCACGCCGCGGCGGGAGGTGAGCCGCACCGGCCGACCGTCCTCGACACCGAGCCGAGCCGCCGTGTCCGGGTGCAGCTGGACGAAGGGTTCCGGTTGCGCGGCAACCAGTTCCGGCACCCGGCGGGTCTGTGCGCCGGACTGGTAGTGCTCCGGCAGACGGCCGGTCACCAGGAACAGCGGGGCGTCCGGGCGCAGGTCGTCGTCGACCGGCCGGTGGTCGACGGCCACGAACCGGGCCCGGCCGTCGGGCGTCGCGAACCGGTCGAGGAACAGCCGCGGGGTCCCCGGATGCCGTTGCGCGGCGACGTGCTGCGCAGCGGCCGACAGGTCGGTACCGGCTGATTCCTCGGTACCGGCTGACGCTTCGGCGTCGGCTACCCGCGGGCCGGCCGTTCCCGGGTCGTTGCCCGTCGCGGGGCAGGGCCAGAACACGGCCGCCCCGGCGTCGAGGCGCCCGTAGTCGATCCCCGAGTAGTCGGCCGGGCCCCCGGCGCTTGCCCGGGCCAGCGCGGCGAACACCCGTGCCGGCTCGGTGTCGATCAGGCCGGGCCGCCCCAGCCGGTCGGCGAGTCCGGCGAGCACCTCCAGGTCGCTGCGCACCCCGGGAGGCGGGGCGACCGCCCGGCGGCGGCGCAGCACCCGTCCCTCCAGGCTGGTGAGCGTGCCGTCCTCCTCCGCCCACTGCGTCACGGGCAGCACGACGTCCGCCAGCAGCGCGGTTTCCGAGGGCACCACGTCGCAGACCACGAGCAGATCCAGCGACCGCAGCCGCGACTCGACGGCGGTCGCGTCCGGGGCGCTGACCACGGGATTGGCCCCGTGCACGAACAGCGCACGGGGCCCGGCCGGGCGACCTGATGCCGGCGGGGATCCGAGCCGGGACAGCAGTTCCACGGCCGGGACGCCCGGCCCGGGCAGGTCCCCGGGGTCCATCCCCCAGACGGCGGCCACGTGGGCCCGGGCCGCAGGGTCGTCGATCCGCCGGTAGCCGGGCAACTGGTCGGCCTTCTGCCCGTGCTCGCGGCCGCCCTGCCCGTTGCCCTGCCCGGTGAGGCAGCCGTACCCGCTGCCCAGGCGTCCGGGCAGGCCGAGGGCGAGCGCGAGGTCGATGCAGGCGCTGACCGTGTCGGTGCCCTTCGTGTGCTGCTCCGCACCCCGGCCGGTGATCACGTACCCACCTGGCCCGCCCGCGCAGGGTGCCGCCCCCGCGAGCCGGCGCGCCGCCGCCCGCACCAACTCGGCCGGGATGCCACTCACCCGTTCCACCCGCTCCGGCCACCAGGTCGCCACCGACCGTTGTACCGCGGGGAAGCCGGTGGTGCGGGCGGCGATGTAAGGCGCATCGGCCAGGCTCTCGTGGATCACCACATGCAGCAGGCCGAGAACCAGTGCCAGGTCCGTGCCGGGGATGGCCTGCAGGTGGAGTCCGCCGCCGTCCTCGGCCAGCGCCGCGGTCGGGGTCCGCCGCGGGTCGACGACGATCAGCCCGCCGCGGGCGGCCACCGGGGCGAGGTGCCGGACGGCCGGTGGCATGGTCTGCGCGGGATTGCTGCCGATGAGCAGGACGGCTCCGGCCCCGGCGAGGTCGGTCAGCGGGAACGGCAGCCCGCGGTCGAGGCCGAACGTGCGGATGCCGGCCGCCGCGGCCGACGACATGCAGAACCGGCCGTTGTAGTCGATGTACGGGGTACGCAGGACGGCCCGCGCGAACACGCCGAGCGCATAGGCCTTCTCGTTGGTGAGCCCGCCGCCGCCGAACACGGCCACGGCCTGCGGCCCGGACTCGGCGACCAGGATGCGCACCCGTTCGGCGACATGGTCCAGGGCGGTGTCCCAGTCGGTGGGGAGCAGCCCGCCGCCGGGCTCACGGATCAGGGGCGTGGTCAACCGGTCGGGCGCCCGCAGAACCTCGGGAGCGGTCCAGCCCTTGCGACACAGGCCTTTCCGGTTCGTCGGGAATTCCCGGGCGCTGATCTGCAGCCCGGTCGCGTCGTGCCCGGTGAGGGTCATGGCGCACTGCAGGGCGCAGTACGGGCAGTGGGTGGCCACCCCGGCCGTCGTTCCGCTGTCGACGACCGCCGCCGAGCCGGTCACACGCCCGCCCGCGCCAGGCGGGATCCGGGGCGCAGGTAGGCCGTCCAGGTGACCGCCAGGAGGACGACGAAGAAGCCGAGATAGAACCACAGGGCCGGTTCGATGCTGCCGAACGCGGACCTGCTCCAGGCGTAGGCGATCGGGACGGCGAAGCCGCCGAGCGCGCCGACGGCGGAGATCACCCCGAGCGCCCCGGCGGCTGTCCGTCGCATCCGCAGCATCGTGTCCGCGTCGCCGCCGGTGTCCTCACCCTTGACCAGGAAGATGCGCGGGATCATCCGGTAGGTGGAGCCGTTCCCGATCCCCGTCGCGACGAACAGGCACCCGAACGCCGCGAGGAAGGCCGGGAGGCTGCGCTGCTGCACCGACCACACCCCGGCATAGGCACCGGCGGCCAGCAGCACGAAGCTCACCGCGGTGATCCTGGCTCCGCCGAAGCGGTCCGCCAGCCGGCCGCCGAGAGGGCGGGCCACCGATCCCGTGGCAGCACCGGCGAAGGCCCAGGACAGGGCGAGGTCAGCACGGTGGAACACCCCGGTGAGCAGGGTCGGGAAGGCCGCGGAGTACCCGATGAACGAGCCGAAGGTTCCGATGTACAGCAGGGACATCACCCAGGTGTCGCTGTGGCGCAAGGAGTCCCGCACCGGGCCAGGGTCCGCCTTGGCCTCACCGAGGTTGTCCATGAACAGGAAGGCGCAGCCCGCGGCGATCACCGCCAGGGGGATGTACACCAGCCCGGCCCGGGCCAGCGCGAGCCCCCCGCCGAGCACGATCAGCTTCGGCACCGCGAACTGCACGACGGCGACACCGAGATTGCCGCCCGCTGCGTTGAGGCCGAGCGCCCAGCCCTTCTCACGCTCGGGGTAGAAGAACGAGATGTTCGCCATGCTCGAGGCGAAGTTGCCGCCGCCCACGCCGGCCGTGGCCGCGATGCCGAGCAGCGCCGGGTAGCCGATCTCCGGATGACCGACCGCCCAGGCCAGACCACCGCACGGGACGAGCAGCAGCAGCGCGGACACCACCGTCCAGTTGCGGCCGCCGAACCGCGGCACGGCGAACGTGTACGGCAGCCGCAGCAGCGCACCCACCCCGCTGGGCACGGCCGTCAGCCACAGAGCCTGGCTCAGGCCCAGCTGCCAGCCGGCAGCGCCCAACCGGACGACGACGATGCTCCACAGCAGCCACACCGAGAAGCCGATGTGCTCGGCGAAGATCGAGAAGACAAGGTTGCGCCTGGCAACCGTCCTGCCCGCGGAGGCCCAGAAGGCCGGGTCCTCGGGGACCCAGTGGTCGATCCAGCGGCCGCTGCGTCGGCGCAGGTCGAGGCTGGGCGCGGTCCGGGTGACAGTGGCCATGTCGGCTCCTCGCGAAGGCCGCGCCGGGCAGGTGTTCCCGGCGACTGGCACGTGACGCTAGGAACCGGCCGTTACGCGTCCGGTCGGCGGCCGTTACACGGCAGCAAAGCTGTCCGCACACCGCAGCCACCCCGTTGTGAAGTGGATCAGGGGCCGAGCCGTAGCCCGTCGAACCAGGCCGCCGCCCGCTCGCGGGTCCCGAGCGTGAACGGAGCGGTGCCAGTTCGTGAGCGTCGAGGGCTTCCCGTCAGGCATTCCGGATGGCAGGCGCGAACTGGGCTTGCGGCAGTGTCTGGTTGTGCCGGTGCCTCTCGTGGTGTGTCTGCTGGCCTGGTTGTGTGTGATCGCGTTCGACGGGTACGGGCAAGGGCGGGATCCTGGGCGCTGCGGTTTGGGGTGTTATCCGCCCTGGTCTGCCTCGTGCGCCACGCTCGTGGTTGGCTCCTGATGGCTCCGGACGGTGGGGTCCTGTGGGTGTTCGCCCTGGCGTGGTGTTTGGCCTGGTGTGGTGTTTGGTGGTTCTCCCTCGTTCGGGTCTGGGTGTGGTGGTTTCGCGTGATGGGGGTGGTGTCGGTTCATCTATGACACCGGTGGCCTTGTGGTGATGGCCGGTCGGGTGGGTGGCCGGTCTGCCCTGCC
>DASTGO010000264.1:0-4209 GCA_035719045.1 Kineosporiaceae bacterium
CCAAGCAGCCATACGTCTCCCACTGCCGAGACCGGCGCCTCTGGGGCTTCGGGAATGGCGTCCTCGTCGGTCAGGCCGTGCTCAGGATCGGCTCCCGTCATGTACGATTCGAGTTCTGCGACGTCGAACCCGGCTCGGCCGGATCCGACGGACCGTGCTCTCCGGTGGCGCTGGGTCCTCCGGTAGTGCTGGGTCCTCCAGTGGCGCTGGGCCCTCCGCCGGTGCTGTGCGGGCCGGTGGGTGCGGACGTCTCCCGGGGGCCGTCCAGGTCTTCCGCGACCGGCCAGGGACCTACGTGCGGATCCGTCTGCGCGAACTGGGCGACGATCGCCGCGAAGGCGGCGTCGACGTCGACGTCCCCCCAGTTCTCCGGCTCGCCGCCAGGTGCCGGCTCACCGTCGTGGTCGGAGTCGCCACTCATCCCAGTCCGCCCGGGGAGCCGGCCACTCGCTCCACGAACGCGAGGGACTGCTTGATGATCAGGTCCGCGTCGTTGTCGAGGGTGGCCACGTGGTAGCTGTCCTCGCAGAGCACCTCCTGCACATCGGCCGAGGAGACCTGGCGCAGGATCAGCGCGCTGCTGGCGGCGGGCACGACATGGTCCTCGAGGGAACGCAGCAGCAGCAGCGGCTGGCTGACCCGCGGCAGGTCCGGGACGATGTCCGCCCACAGTTGGGTCATCGAGTACAGCGCACGCAACGGATTGCGGGAGTAGGCGAGTTCGGTGACGCCCGGCTTCTTGATGTCGCTGCCGATCCCCGGCAGGGAGGGCAGCAGGTACTGCAGGACGGGCAGCAACTTCAGCCGCGGGTCCTCGGCGGTGACCGCCGGATTGACCAGGACCAGCCCGGCCACATCGGTCCCGCGCTGGGCCGCCAGCCGCAGGGCGAGCCCGCCGCCCATGGACAGCCCGCCGACCACCACGTTGCGGCAGCGGCCGCGCAGGTCGTCCAGGGTGGACGCCGCCGCGGCGTACCAGTCCGTCCAGCGGGTCCGGTTGAGGTCCCGCCAGTGGGTGCCGTGGCCCGGCAGCAGCGGCAGTCGGACGGTGTACCCGGCGCCGGCGAGCGCCTGGGCCCACGGGCGCAGGCTCTGCGGGCACCCGGTGTAGCCGTGGCACAGCAGGACGCCGACGTCGCCGCCGTCGTGACTGAAGGGCTCGGCACCCGGCAGGACGGACACGGCTCCTCCCCAGGGGCTGGACGCTCGCGCAGGTGGACGGGCACGGCCCGGGCGCGCGTGGCCATCGTGGCATGTGTGCCCCGCCGGGTCGAGGCCATCCCCGGTTCACTCATGGTGGGCCCGCAGCCGGGGGCCGGACGGTGGGCGGGGGAGATCACGCCACGCCGTGGCCGCCAGGGACCACGGCCCGGCACATCGGGGCCCCGGACTTACGTAGAGTGCACTCACCCCTGCTCGGAGGTGACTGGTGTTCTACTGGCTGCTGAAGCGGATCTTCCTCGGTCCGATCCTGCATGCCGTCTTCCGCCCCTGGGTCCGTGGCGAGGAGCACATTCCCGGTTCCGGTGCCGCCATCCTGGCCAGCAACCACTTGTCCTTCTCCGACTCGTTCTTCCTCCCGCTGGTGGTGCGGCGGCGGGTCACCTTCCTGGCCAAGTCGGACTACTTCACCGGCTCGGGGATCAAGGGGCGGCTGACCGCGGGCTTCTTCCGCGGGGTGGGCCAGCTCCCGGTGGACCGGTCCGGAGGCAAGGCGTCGGAGGCGGCCCTGCGCACCGGGCTGCGGGTGCTGCGCCGGGGCGAGCTGCTCGGGATCTACCCGGAGGGCACCCGGTCCCCGGACGGCCGGCTCTACCGCGGCAAGACCGGCGTGGCGCGGATGGCGCTGGAGGCCAGGGTCCCGGTGCTGCCGGTGGCGATGATCGACACCCACAAGGTGCAGCCCCCGGGCCGGATCATCCCCAGGATCGGCCGGATCGGCGTGGTGATCGGCGAGCCGCTGGACTTCTCCCGCTATGACGGGATGGAGGACGACCGGCTGGTCCTGCGCTCGATCACCGACGAGATCATGTACGAGCTGATGAAGCTGTCCGGCCAGGAGTACGTGGACGTCTACGCCGCGACCATGAAGGAACGCCTGACGATGGCCCGGCGGGTCAGGCCCGTTCCGGATGCGCCGGCCGACGCGGCCGAGCCGGGTTCCCCGGGTGCCGGTCCCGCCGACGAGGCCGACCCGGGCCTGCCCGCGGCCGGCTGAGGCACCGGGTGGCCGACGGGGGCGTCACCGGGGTGCCCGGGCCGGGTCCGGACCCTCGGGGTGGTGGTGCCGGGCCGGAGGGTGACCGGGTCGTGGCGGACGAGACCCGGCTGTGGCGGGCCCTGGACCTGTTCCGGGTGGCCGCCCTGTGCTACGCGGTGATCTCGTTCGCCGAGGTCAGCGGTCAGATGCCGCGCCCCTGGGTGGGCTGGGGCACCCTGGCCCTGATCACCGCCTGGACCGGGTTCCTGGCGTGGTCGCAGGCCCCGCCGGTGCCGGTGGTGATCGCGGACCTGGCCGTCGCGGTGGGCGCGGTGCTGGCCACCCGGGTGGCCGACGACCCGTCCCGGGCGGGTTTCGCCGGGCAGACCCTGCCGGCGATGTGGGCGTCCGCGGCCGTGCTGGCCTGGGCGGTGTGGCGGGGCTGGCGGGGCGGGCTGATCGCGGGACTCATCCTGTCGGTGGCTGATCTGGCCGAGGTCGGCCGGCCGTCCTCCTCGACGGTCTACAACGTGATCATCCTGCTGCTGGCCGGGGCGACCGTGGGGTACGCGGTGGACGTGTTCCGGGCCGGCCGGCGCAGCCTGGCCCAGGCGGTGGCGGTCGAGGCGGCCACCGCGGAACGGGAACGGCTGGCCGCCGACATCCACGACTCCGTCCTGCAGGTGCTCGCCTTCGTGCAGCGGCGTGGGGCGGAGATCGGCGGGGAGGCCGCGCAGCTCGGCCGGCTGGCCGGTGAGCAGGAGACCCGGTTGCGGGCCCTGGTCGCGGTGACCCCGGGCAGTGGCGCGGAGGTCAGCGGCGAGCAGGACGTGCGCGCGGCCCTCAGCGGGTTCACCGGCGGCCGGGTCAGCCTGGTCGGCCCCGCCGAGCCGGTGCTGCTGGCGGCCGACCGGGTCCGGGCGCTGGCCGCCGCCACCGGGGCCGCCCTCGACAACGTCGCCCGGCATGCCGGGGAGGGGCGGGCCTGGATCCTCGTCGAGGACGAGCCCGGCACCGTCACGGTGACCGTCCGGGACGAGGGTCCCGGCATCCCGCCCGGGCGGCTGGAGCAGGCGGAGTCCGAGGGCCGGCTGGGGGTGGCGGCCTCGATCCGTGGGAGGATCACCGCCGTGGGCGGGCAGGTCAGCGTGGTGAGTGTGCCCGGGCAGGGCACCGAGGTGGAGTTGCGTGTCCCGCGCGGGGCCGGGCGGTGAGCTCGGCGCAGGCCGGGCCGCACCCGGCGATCCGGGTGATGGTGGTCGACGACCATCCGATGTGGCGCGACGCCGTGGCCCGCGACCTCGCCGAGGCCGGCCTGGACGTGGTCGCCACCGCCGGGGACGGCGGCGAGGCGCTGCGCCGGGCACCGGCGGTCCGCCCCGACGTGGTCGTCCTGGACCTGCAGATGCCCCAGGTCGGCGGGGTGGAGGTGACCCGGCGGATCGTCGCGGAACTGCCCGGCACCCGGGTTCTGGTGCTGACCGCCAGCGGTGAGCAGGCCGACGTCCTGGAGGCGGTCAAGGCCGGGGCGACCGGATACCTGGTGAAGTCGGCCTCCCG
The DNA here is from genome assembly GCA_035719045.1 of Kineosporiaceae bacterium. Lineage (GTDB taxonomy): Bacteria > Actinomycetota > Actinomycetes > Actinomycetales > Kineosporiaceae > DASTGO01. Next base: position 3,761 of record DASTGO010000264.1, read on the forward strand.
TGAGGAGCTGCTGCGGGCCGTCGAGCGCACCGCCCGCGGCGAGGGCGTGTTCACCGCCGGGCTGGCGGGGCTGGTGCTCGGGGAGTTCCGCCGGCTGGCCGTCGCGGCCCCGCCCGAGCCGGACCCGCTGACCCCGCGGCTGACCGACCGGGAGACCGAGATCCTGCGACTGGTCGCCAAGGGGCTGGGTAGCCGGCAGATCGCCGAGCGGCTGGTGATCTCCCACCGGACCGTGCAGAACCACGTCCAGAACGTGCTCAACAAGCTGCAACTGCACAACCGGGTCGAACTCACCCGCTACGTGATCGAGCAGGGCCTGGACGGCGGGCCCGGGTCCGCCGGGACCTGAGCGCCGCCGCCGGACCCACCCGGGCGCCGGCCCGCGCCGCGCCGACCGTCTGCGAGACCGCCGGCCCCGGTCACCTAGGCTGGGCGCCGTGACGACGACC
>DASTGO010000265.1:0-2699 GCA_035719045.1 Kineosporiaceae bacterium
GAGCGCGAGCAGCAGCGCCGCGAGCAGCGTCCGCCGCCGCAGCAGTGCCAGCCCGGCGCCGGCCAGGCAGGCCAGCAGCACCGGCTCGGTCCAGGCCTGCTCCACCTGGGTCGGGGTTCCCGGCAGGAGCAGCAGCAGTCCCGCCAGCGCGGCGGCCGCCCGCACCCCGCCTGGGCCGGCGGACCGCCCGGCGAACCCGCGGACCACCAGCGCCCCCGCCACGGTGAGCACGGCGAGCATCCAGCGCACGTCCCCGGCCAGCCACCGCCCCGGTGCCAGCAGCACGGCCATCCAGGGCAGGTAGGTGAAGGCGCTCATGATCCCGGGGGGACCCACCCAGACCTGGGTGTACGGGTCGTCGCCCCGGGCCAGCGCGTCCGCGGCCCCCTGCAGGGTGTACCAGACGTCGATGCGTGGGGCCGGGTCACCGTGGACCAGCAGTGCCGTGGCCACCAGATAACCCACGACCGCGACCGCGAGTCCGGCGTCCGCCGCCCGGCGCCAGGGCAGGAGTTGGGTGACCGCGGCGACCAGGGCCGCGACGGCCAGCACCGCCCGGACGGTACCGGCCGGACCGGGCCCGAGGTAGGTGAAGCCGGGGACGGCGAGCAGGATCCCCGCCGTCACCGCCAGCATCACGGCGCTCGCGACGGGGGTGAGCCGGATCCGGCCGCCGCTGCGCCACAACGACACGGCCAGCAGGACCGCCAGCACGGTGTACACCGCGACGATCCGCAGTTCGTAGACGACGACGCTGTGGGTGGCCGTCGCCGCGCCGAGCAGGAGCAGCAGCGGCCCGGGCAGGGCGCGCAGGGTGGCGGTCGCCGTCCACCGGGCGCCGGGACCGGTCGCGGGTTCCTCGTCGGCGGGGGAGCCGTGGCCCGGCGGAACGGTCGCGGCGGGGGAGGGGCGGGCGGTCACCGGGCCAGGGTACGGACCTGCGGCGGTACTGTCGGCTGCGGGTGCACCGGGCCGGCCGGTGGATCAGGGCCGGATCAGGGGGCGGCCACGGCCGTCGGACGGGCCGGCAGGAGCAGGACGTAGTCGCCGTCGGTCTGCACCACCCGCCAGGTTCCGTCGTGCTCCAGCAGCACGGCCAGCGGGGCGTCCTTGGTCAGCACGAGGGCCTGCGGCCGGAACCGCGTGAAGGTCGCCTCCCAGCCGGCGTGCAGGCTGGTCACGTCGGTGATCCGCGTGATGTACGCCCCGCCCCACAGGTCCGCCCGGCCGTCGACCGCCACCCGGACCCTGCCCCCGCCGAAGGCCGCCAGGGCGCCCCCGGCGTTGTAGGAGTTCAGCACCCTGACCGGTTCGGGTGAGGCGGCCAGCCGCTCGGCGATGTGCCGGGCAGGGGCGTTCTTCAGCGGGTCGACCCGGCTCAGGGCCACCGCGGTGACGGCGATCCCGGCGGCGACGAACAGCCCGAGCGCCCCGGCCAGGACCAGGCCCTCCCGGCGCCCGTTCGTGGTCTGCGTCGCCCGCAGCCGCCCGCCCCAGGTCCGGTCCGCGGCGTCGGCGACGACGGGGGCGCACAGCAGCAGGGCCGGACCCAGGTTGCGGGACGCGAGCGTGCCGAACGCCGCCCAGGCCAGCACCCAGAGCAGCGGTGCCCGGGGAGCAGTCCCCGGGAAGCGGGCCCAGGCCAGGACGGCCAGCAGTACCAGCCCGGACAGGGCCACCGCGGCGGGGTAGGAGATGTTCGACGGCCGCCACTCCGCGATCACCCCGGTCGAGGCCCGGAAGGTCAGCGGGAGCAGGAACGCTCCCGGGCCGTGGGGGTTGAGCACCCCGGCCAGACCCGCCGCCAGGCAGAGGAGCGAGCGCCGCAGCAGCGCCCGGTTCCGGCGCGGCCCGTCCGCCAGGGCGCCGAGGGCGAGCAGTCCGAAGGCGGCCGGGGCGAGGATCCACAGCGGGTGCAACTGCGCCCACAGCAGGCAGCCGAGGGCGATCAGCAGCGGATGCGGGGTCCGCTGCCCGCGCTGCAGCCGCGCCGCGATCCAGCCGAGTCCGGCGAGCAGGACGAGCGAGACCGTCTGCGGCCGGTCCTGGGCCAGGGCGCTGAGCCCGAGACCGAGCACGGTGGCCAGCGCGACCGGTGTGGCGAGCAGGGCGGGCCGGCTCGGCAGCACGGCGGCCGCGACCAGCATGATCAGTGCCGCGACCAGGAGCACCCGGACGGCGATCAGGCCGCCCCAGCCGAAGGTGTCGACCAGCCGGGCCATCCCCGCCTCGGACAGCCACTGCGAGGTCAGCCAGTGGCCCGCCGGGGGGTCGGCGAGCCAGTCGCCGCCCAGACCGGTCAGGGTGTGCCGGGCCAGCAGTTGCCGCCCGATCAGGACGTGCCAGTACGAGTCGACGTCGTTGACCGGGGACACGGCCAGCCAGAGCACCCACCCGGCCGCGGCGGCCAGGACGAGGTGGACGGGGCTGAGGGCACGGGCAAAACGTTGCAGCCGTCCCGCGGACGGGGCGGCTGCAACGGGGGTGACGACGACAGATCCGGGCTCGCCGGTGCCGGTCAGGGTCTCCGGGGCGGCGAGGGGCTCGGGGGGCATCGGCCGGGCGGTTCAGCAGTGGGCGCTGAGCTCGGCCGTGATGCAGCTCTGCGTGTGGACGAACGCCTGCCGCACCGCGCCGCCGAACGAGAACACCGCGAGGGTGATGACGGCCGCGACCGCGGCCAGCAGCAACCCGTACTC
>DASTGO010000266.1:0-9278 GCA_035719045.1 Kineosporiaceae bacterium
GTGGTCGGAGACGAAGCCGATCGGCACCACCAGCACGCCGGGGACGCCGGCGGCGTGCAGGGCGGCCAGCCGGTCGTTGACGTCGGGTTCCAGCCAGGGCTGCTGGGGCGGCCCGGAGCGCGAGCAGAAGGCGAGGTCCCAGCGGTCCGCCGGGACGCCGGCCCGTCCGGCGAGGGTGGCGGCCAGGTCCCGGTGCTGGGCCACGTACGCCCCGCCTCCCGGACCGGAGGTGTCGGCCGCCTGCCGCGGCAGGGAGTGGGTGACGAAGACCGTGTGCGACCCCGCCGGCAGGCCGGCCAGCCCGGTGACCAGGGCGTCGGCGAACGGGTCCACGAAGCCGGGGTGGTTGAAGTACGTGCGCAGCTTGTCCACCTGCGGCAACGGACCCTCCTCGGCCAGCGCGGCGAGGGCGTCGGCGAGGTCCTCCCGGTACTGCCGGCAACCGGAGTAGCTGGCGTAGGCGCTGGTGACCACGGTGACCAGCCGGCGCGCACCCGCGTCCCGGGCCTCGCGCAGGGCCTCGGTCAGGTACGGCCGCCAGTTCCGGTTGCCCCAGAACAGCGGCAGGTCCAGGCCCCGGGCGTCCAGTTCGGCCCGCAGCGCGGCCAGCAGGGCCCGGTTCTGGCCGTTGATCGGGCTGCGGCCGCCGAACCGCTGGTAGTGCTCCGCCACGACGGCCAGCCGGTCGTCGGGGATCCCCCGGCCGCGGGTCACGTTGCGCAGGAAGGGCAGGACCTCCTCGGGGCCCTCCGGCCCACCGAAGGACAGCAGCAGGATCCCGTCATAGGGGGCGAGGCTCACCCTGGCATCCTGCCAACGCCGACCCGGCGGTGCGCAGGCGGGGAGCGAGTGGGAGGCTGGTGGAACCGCTGCGCAGAAGCCGGTGGCGGATATCACGGTGGGTATCACCCGCTGGCCGCAACGGGGGCCGCGAGGATCCTGCGCCACGCCCGGTGACGTGCTTCGCATCGGACGGCAGGGGTGGCAGAGTCGGGACAGGACGCGGCGGGAGGGGTAAGGCATGCAGGACCTCACGCTCGTCGGCGTACACGAGGACGGCGAGCACCTCGTGCTGGCCGGTGCCGGGGGCCAGCAGTTCCGGGTACGGGTCGACGAGTCGCTGCGGGCCGCCGTGCGCCGCGACCGGGCCCGGCTCGGGCAGCTCCAGGTGGACTCCGAAGGCCTGCGGCCACGGGAGATCCAGGCCCGGATCCGGGCCGGCCAGTCCGCCGAGGACATCGCCGCCGCCGCCGGAGTGCCGGTCGAGCATGTGCGCCGCTTCGAGGGGCCGGTGCTGGCCGAGCGCGAGTTCGTCGCCGACCAGGCCCGCCGGGTGCGGCTGCGCCGGACCGGGGCCGGCATGACCGCTCTCACCCTCGGCGAACTGGTCCAGCAGCGACTGGCCCAGCGTGACGTCGACGACGCCGAGATGATCTGGGACGCCTGGCGGGAGGACGACGGGACCTGGGTGGTATGCCTGGGGTTCGCCTCCGGGGCGACCCGGCGCCGGGCGCACTGGACCTACGACACCCAGTTGCGGCATGTCTCCCCCCGTGACGAGGAGGCCCGCTGGTTCACCGAGGAGGAACGCCCGGACACGGCGGTCACCGGTCGCCGGCTGTCCCCGATCCGGGAGGCGACCCGGGAGCGGGACCGGCCGCAGCGCGACGCCGTCCGGGAACGGGTGTACGACGTCGAGACCGACGACCCGGCCGGCCCCTACGGCGAGCGGAGCGGCCCGCGCTACCCCGAGCCCCGCTCCGACCGGCAGGTCGCCCGTCAGCCGGACCGCCACGGCGACCCGCGGCAGGCCGACCAGCACTCGGCCGAGGAGTACCCCGACGAGCACTTCCACCCGGAACGCTACGAGAACGTCCGCTACGGCGAGGACCGTTTCCGGGAGGACCCCTACCGCGAGGAGCTCTACGGCGAGGACCGTCCCGCCGAGGTCCGCCGGGCGACCGTGGACCTGCTGGACACCCTGCGCGAACGCCGTGGGCGCCGGCAGCACCTGGTCCCGGCCGATCCCGCCACGGCCGACGCGGTGGACGCCGCCGTGGAGACGCTGCGGTCCCGGGCGGAGGCCGCGGGCGAACTGGTGTCGCCCCGGACCCGCAACCGCGGCGAGACCGGGGACCCCGAGCAGGCCACCCCCGGCGACGACGTGATCGAACTGCCGGAGTCGCAGGATCCCGCCCCGCCCCGCCCGAGCCCCGCCGCCTCCGTGCCAGTGCCGTCTCCCGTGGCCACTCCCGTGCCCACGCCCTCCCCTGCGGCGTCCGGGTCCCGGAACGGGCGGGACCGCGGCGCCGGGCGGGCCGTCTCCGTCGGTCACCCGGCTGTCGGACATCCGGCCGGGGTCGCACGCCGGGCAGGTCAGCGGGCCGAGCGCGAGCGCGCCGAACGCGAGCGCAGCGCCGGTCGCGGGCGCGGGACGCCGAATCCTGGCACCGGCGGGGTGCCCGCGGCGGGCGGTAGCGACGCCCCGGCGCCTGGCGCACCGGTGCCCGCAGATCCGGGCCGGTCGGTGTCCCCCTCCCGCAGCGGTGGCGGTGGCGCCCCCATCGGCCACCCTTCGCCCGCCGCGCCACCGGCACCACCTGCACCAGCAGCGGTGCCTCCCGCACCGCCGGGCGCCCGGGAACCTGAGACGGCCACGCCGCAGACCCCGGCGAACGAACGGCCCGGTCCCGCCAACCGCCGCAACAAGCGGGCCAGCGTCCCGAGTTGGGACGACATCGTGTTCGGCTCCCGCCGCGAGTAGGCCCCTGCCCTGAGTCGTCCCCGGGGTCCGTCGTCCGGCCCCGGGATTCGTCGTTCCAGGGCTCAGTCACCCCAGGATCCCGTCGTCATCCCAGGATCCCGTCGTCGCGGGGGGATCCGGTCGTCCCCGGGATGATCCCCGCCGTGGTGAGCCCCGGCGTGGCCGAACCCTGCCGGGGACGTCCCGCAGGCGGATCGTCCTACCGCCGGGCGCCGAGGGTGACCAGCAGCGGGACGTGGGCCTCCTCCGGTGAGCGGGAGCCGTGCAACCCGATCAGCCGCAGCAGTTCCGGACGCGCGGTGCGGGAGTCGACCACGGCGAAGGAGCCCCGGGCTGCGGTGACGAGGTCACCGATCCGCGGCAGCACGCCGGGTGACACGGGCCCGAACCAGCCGGCGGCGATCGCCTCCTCACGGGTCAGCACGTCCATCCGGCCGGCCAGCCGGGCCCGCCAGGCGGCGGCCACGTCGGCGGCGGCACCGCGAGCGCAGTACAGGTGGAGGGCACGGGGCTCGCCACCCACATGCCGGACCCCGGCGACCAGTTCCGGGTCGGTGGCCAGATCGATCCGCTCGTGCAGCGGGACGTCGACCATGCCGTGGTCGGCGGTGACGGCGACCAGGGTCCGCCGGTCCAGCCGGGAGACCAGTTCCCGGATCCCGGCGTCGACCACACCGACCGCCTCGCCCCACTCCCAGGAGTCGCAGCCGTACACATGCCCGGCCTTGTCGACATCCCCCCAGTAGAGGTACACCAGGCAGCCCGCGGACCTCCCGCGCAGCCGCCGGGTGCCCTCGATCGCGGTGACCGCGGCGTCGACCCGGTCGGCGAGGGCGTCGGCGGCGACGAACCGGCCCCCGCGCAGGGCGGCCTCGGTCAGCCCGGAGCCGTCGAAGTACCCCGGCCCGATCCGGACCACGTCGTGCCCGGCGGCCGCCACCTGCTCGAACACGGTGGGGACCGGCTGCCAGCGGTGCGGGTCGACCTGCGGGTCCCACGCCAGTTCGTTGAACAGGGCGTCCCGCGCCGGGTCGAGCACGTCGAGGCCGACCAGCCCGTGCGTGCCGGGCAGCCGTCCGGTGCCGAAGGTGCCCATGCTGGTCGCGGTGGTGCTCGGGAACCCGGCGGACAGGGTCCAGGCCCGCGCGGAGGCGGTCCCGTTGCCACGGGCGGCGTCCGCGCGCAGTCCGCGCAGGAAGGGAGCGTGCCCGCCACGCTGGGCGAGCAACCGGTCCCCGAGGCCGTCGACCAGGACGACGACGGCGCAGGTGACCTCGGGAAGTGCCAGGTCGGTGCCGGGGGTGTCCGGTCCGCCGGGATCGCGGACCGGCACGCCGAGCGCCCGGGCCACCGAGGGCAGGACGTCGGACAGCCCGCCGTCGACGGGGTCCGGGCCCGCCGGGGTCGTCGTCACCGGGGGCGGACCGGGGCCGGTGCCGTCACCGCCGGGCCGTCGCGGCGGACAGCGCCCGGGCGAAGGCGACCGCGGCGTCGACGGCCTCGGCTCCCTCCGCGTCGGCGGAGAGCCGGACCGTGATGTCATCCCCGGCGATGGTTCCGGTGTAGCCGTGGTCGGCCTCGCAGTCGGGGTCCGCACAGCCGGCCGGTTCCAGGTCCACCCGGGACAGTGAGCCCCAGCCGATGGTCAGGTTGAGCTCGCGGGGGGTGGCACCGGGACGGTGCCGCTCCGGGTTGGTGACCGCGTGTGACAGCACCACCGAGCGCACCTGGTGCAGGGCCACGGCCTCGGTGGACGCCGAGGCGTACGGCTGGGGGCTGAGCTCGTCGGGTTCGTGGTCGTCGGCATGGGCCACCACGAGACGGGTCGGGGTGAGCGCCAGGACGGTCACATGCCGGCGCACCTCCACCCGGTCGAAGGTGGTCTCGGGATGGACCAGGAAGGACACCACCTCCTCCCCGGCCAGGGCCACGTCGAGGACGTCGCCGACCAGCGCGGGGTAGTACCCGGCGCGCTCGATCCCGGCCCGCAGGTCGGCCGGCAGGCCGCAGGTCGGCATCGGTCTTACCGGCTGGTGTCGCTCACGCACCCCGACATCCTGTCACCCCGGCGGCCGGTTCCGGACGGCCGCGCCGGGAGTGGCACGAATCCGTCCGCCGGACGGTAGGGACAGCGGCCGGTCGCAGACGGTGAGCGACCGTGGGATCACTCGACGGGGTCGGGGGCGGCGGTCAGCTCCCGGCGGCCGGTATCGGTGCGGCCGGGCGGCGGGGCGAGCCGGATGGTCGCGCCCAGCACGGCTGCCCCGGACTCGGCGACGACGATCGGGTTGATCTCCAGCTCGGCCACCTCGGGCCGGTCGTCGGCCAGACAGGACAGCCGGCAGATGATCTCCTCCAGCGCCGCGGTGTCGACCGGACGGGCACCACGGTGGCCGAACAGCTTCGGCGCGGCCCGCACGGAGCGGACCAGGTCGGTGACGTCGACGTCGGTCAGCGGCGGGATCCGGTGCGACACGTCCCCGAGCAGGTCGCTGGCGTCCCCGGCCAGCCCGAAGGAGATCACCGGCCCGAACAGCGGGTCCTCCACGGACCGGACGATCGCCGCGACGCCGGGGGTGCACATCGCCTGCACCGCCAGGTCGCCGCCGCCCAGCGGGGTGAGCTGCTCGCGCATCCGCTCGAAGTCCTCGCGCAGCTGCACCGGGCCGCCGATGTCGAGCCGGACCCCGCCGAGGTCGACCCGGTGCCGCAGGTACGGCGCGGTGGTCTTCAGCGCGACCGGCCAGCCGAGGCCCTCGGCGGCGGCCACGGCCTCCTCGGCGTCGGCCACCGGCAGGATCGGCCAGAGGTGGACGCCGTAGCAGGCCAGCAGCTCCCCCGCCTGCGGGCCGTCCAGTTCCAGGCCCTCGGGGTGGTCGGCCAGCAGGCCCGTGACCAGCTCCTCCGCCCGGTTGCGGTCGACGTCCGGCGGGTCCACCCGGCTGCCGGGGTCGCGCCGCCGCCAGGCTCCGTACACGGTCGCCGCGGCCAGCGCCCGGACGGCCTCCTCCGGGGTGGCGTAGGTGGGGATCACCTTGCCACCGCCGGCCAGGCTCTCCCGCAGCCCGGACATGCCGAGGAAGCAGGCCACCACCGGCACGGTCGCCTTCTCCGCCGCGGCGGTCAGGGCCTGGGCCACCCCGGCACTGTCGGTGGCCAGCGGCGGGACGAAGGCGGCCACCACGGAGTCCACGGACTCGTCGGCGAAGGCGGCGTCGAGGGCGGTACGGAACTGCCCGGCGTCGGCCTGCGGTTCCAGGCAGACCGGCCCGTGCACGACGTCGAGGTCCCAGCCGACGCAGGCATCGGCGATGAGCGCCCCGAGCGCATCACTGTTGCCGACGATGGCGACCCGGCGGCCGGCCGGCAGCGGCTGCTGGAGGAGCAGTTGCGCGACGTCGAACAGCTGGTGGACGTTCTCCACCCGGATGCACCCGCTCTGCCGCAGCATCGCGTCGAAGGCCTCCCGCGGGGTCCGGGTGCGGCGTACCGCGTGTCCGGGCGGGACGCCGAAACCGGAGGTCCCCGACTTCACCACGATCACCGGCTTGCGGCGCGACAGCCGGCGGGCGATCCGGGAGAACTTCCGCGGGTTGCCGATGCTCTCCAGGTAGAGGCCGACGGCGTCGGTGCGGTCGTCCTCCTCCCAGTACTGCATGCAGTCGTTGCCGGACACGTCCGCCCGGTTGCCGGCGGACAGGAAGGTGGAGACGCCGAGGTTGCGCCGCCGGGTGGCGTCCAGCACCGACACCGACAGGGCACCGGACTGGCAGAACAGCCCGAGCCGGCCCGGCGGGGGCAGTTCGCTGGCCAGGGACACGTTCAGCCGCATCCCCGGGTCGGCGTTGATCACCCCCCAGGACGCCGGGCCGACCACCCGCATGCCGTTGGCCCGGGCCAGCCGGACCAGCTCCAGTTGACGTTCCAGCCCCTCCGGACCGGTCTCGGCGAACCCCCCGGACAGCACGACCAGCCCGCGCACCCCGGCGGCGGCGCAGTCCGCGACGACGTCCAGCACGGAGGCAGCGGGCACGGCGATGACCGCCAGGTCCAGCGGCCCGGGGACGTCGGACAGCCGCCGGTGCGCCGTGACCCCGAGGACGGCGTCCGCCTCCGGATGGACCACCTCCAGCCGGCCGGTGAACCCGCCGCCGACCAGGTCGGCCAGCAGCCGGTGGCCGATGGTGCCCTCCCTGCGGCTGGCCCCGATGACGACCACCGACGACGGGTTGAGCAGGGCGGCCACGCTGCGGGCCTCGGCCCGGTGCTCGCGGGCCTCCATCACGGCCAGGGACTTCTCGGTCGGGTCGATGTCGAAGCCGACGGAGATGACCCCGTCGTCGTAGGCGTGCTTGACCTCGTAGCCGGCGTCGCGGAACACCGCGATCATCTTCCGGTTCTGCGGCAGCACGTCGGCGACGAAGCGGTGCACGCCGTTCTCCCGGGCGGCCGCCGCCAGGTGTTCCAGCAGCACCGAACCCAGCCCGCGGCCGTGGTGGGCGTCGCTGATGTTGAAGGCGACCTCGGCCGTGGTGGGGGCGACCCGGTCATAGCGGCCCACCCCGACGATCTCCTCGCCGACGGTGCAGATGAAGGCCACCCGGTCGACGTGGTCGACGTGGGTGAAGCGGTGCAGGTCCCCCGCCGACAGTCGCGGCATCGGGGCGAAGAAGCGCAGGTAGATCGACTCCGGCGACTGCGAGACGTGGAACCGTTGCAGGGCGTCGGCGTCGCCGGGGGTGATCGGGCGCAGGTGGGCCGTGCCGCCGTCCCGCAGGACGACGTCCGCCTCCCAGTGCGCCGGGTACGGCGCCTGCTCGAACAGCTGGTCCTGGGCGTCGCGCGTGCCGTCCACGCGTCGAGGGTAACGGCGTGTCTCTGGCGGTCCTCGGGACCTCCCGGCCCCGGTACGCCGTTCGTGACCCGTTCCACTTGCGCGACAGATCGCCTTTCCGGTGCCCTCCGCCACGGCCCCGACCCGGCAGGGAACCGGGTGACGACAAGTACGGTCAGTGACCGGAGGAGGGCTCGCCGCCACCGCTCGGCGCCCGAAATCACGCGCTGGCGCGATTCATCCGCAAACCGTTGCCTTCGCCGTCACGGGGTGCCACTGTCTGTCGTCATGACCTCGTCGACGTCGACGTCGGTGTACTCCCAGCTCCGCGCCGCCCGCGATCAGCTGCTCCAGCTGCGGGAGGACTACCCGGCAGCCCGGGAACGATTCCGCTGGCCGAGGCCACCCCGGATCAACTGGGCCCGGGACTGGCTGGACCCGTTGGCGGTCGACCCGGTGGCGGGCGCCCGGCCGGCGCTGTGGATCGTCGAGGAGGACGGCAGCGAGGTCCGGCTGAGCTACGCCGAGATCGCCCAGCGCTCGGCCCGGCTGGCTGCGTGGCTGCAGGGGCACGGGGTGTCCGCCGGCGACCGGGTGCTGGTCATGCTGGGCAATCAGGTGGAGCTGTGGGAGACCGTCGTCGCCTGCATCCGGCTGGGCGCGGTGGTGATCCCGGCGACCACGCTGCTGGCCCCGGCGGACCTGCGCGACCGGCTGGACCGGGGAGCCGTCCGCCACGTCATCGCCCGCAGCGGCGACGCCGGCAAGTTCGTCGGCCTGCGCGGCGGCTGGACCCCGATCGCCGTCGGCGCCCCGGTCACCGGCTGGCTGGACTACGCGCAGGCATCCCGGCTGCAGCAGTGGAGCGTGGCCGACGCGGACACCCGGGCATCGGACCCGCTGCTGCTCTACTTCACCTCCGGCACCACCGCCCTGCCGAAACTGGTCGAGCACACCCACAGCTCGTATCCGGTCGGCCACCTGTCCACGCTGTACTGGATCGGGCTGCAGCCGGGTGACGTCCACCTCAACATCTCCTCCCCCGGCTGGGCCAAGCACGCCTGGAGCAACCTGTTCGCCCCCTGGCTGGCGGAGGCCTGTGCACTGGTGGTCAACCAGTCCCGGTTCGCCGCCCGGCCGCTGCTGGAGACGATGGCCCGCTGCGGGGTGACCACCTTCTGCGCGCCGCCCACGGTCTGGCGGATGCTGGTCCAGACCGACCTGGCGAGCTGGCGCGGCCGGATCCCGCTGCGCGAGGTGGTCGGGGCCGGGGAACCGCTCAACGCCGAGGTCATCGACCAGGTGCAGCAGGCCTGGGGGCTGACCGTCCGGGACGGGTTCGGGCAGACCGAGACCACTGCGCAGGTCGGCAACACCCCCGGCCAGAAGGTGGTCCCGGGCTCGATGGGCCGCCCGCTGCCGGGCTACGACGTGGTGCTCGCCGACCCCGTCACCGGACAGGTCCGCACCGGCGACGGGGAGGGCGAGATCTGCCTGCGGCTGGACGCCGCCGAGCTGGGCCGCCCGCTGGGGCTGATGACCGGCTACCGGGACGACCCCTCCCGCACCGCGGAGGCGATGCGGGACGGGCTGTACCACACCGGGGACGTCGCCTCGGTCGACGCCGACGGGTACATCACCTGTGTCGGGCGCGCCGACGACGTGTTCAAGGCCTCGGAC
>DASTGO010000267.1:0-2640 GCA_035719045.1 Kineosporiaceae bacterium
GTCCGCGCCACCGAAGTTGAAGTTGCCGCGGGAACCCTCCGTGGCATCCCACTTCATCTCGTTCTCGGGCGTGATCATCCCGAACTCGCGGTTGGCGATATCGGTGTACCGGGCATCACTCATCCGGCCCGCCGCGATCGCCGCACCGAAGTACCGGCCGGAGGCGGACGCCGCGGCGGCGAGGGTGCCCGCCGCCGGAGCCGGTGCCGGCTGGCCGGTCTGGGCGGGCTGGGTCTGGGCCGGCTGGGTCTGGGTGGGCTGGCTGGACGTCGGGGCCGGCTGGGTCTGGGTGGGCTGGCTGGACGTCGGGGCCGGTGCGGGCGTGCCGGGGTCGGTGGCGGCGCTGCCGTCGAGTCCGAGGAAGGCCAGCGAGTTCTGGATCATCCCGTTCTGCGGGAGGTTGTGGCCGATGCCCTCGATGCTGTTGGCCTCGACCGTGGCCCGGGTGCCGGTGGCCCCGTAGCGGGTGCGGGTCCAGTTCGCGGCCGGGTGGTCGGTGAAGGCGGGAGTCTGGCCGAGCCCGTGCAGGGCCGTCCACTCCTTGATCTCCTCGCCGAAGTTCGGGTAGCGCAGGATGTCGTCGGTGGTGCCGTGGAACAGCTGCATCCGTGGGTAGGAACCGGACCAGGTGGGGTACATCGCCCGCACGGCGGCGGCCCACTCGTCGGCACTCTTGATCAGGTTGCCGCTGGAGCAGTCACCGTTCCAGAGGCTGCCCGTATTGCCGGTCCCGAAGCAGGTCGCCGGGACACCCATCCAGGCCGTGGCGGCGGCGAACAGGTCCGGGTACTCGGCCGCGAGGACGTTGGTCATCATCGCGCCGGAGGACATCCCGACCACATAGGTGCGGGCGGTGTCGGTGTGGTAGGTCTTCTGTGCGTACCGGACCATCGCGGCGATCCCGGTGGAGTCGCTGCCGCCGTCCCGCTTCAGCCCCTGCGGGGTGGACACGTCGAAGCACTTCCCGCTGCGGGTGGTCTCCGGGAAGACGATGACGAAGCCCTGCTTGTCCGCCGCGGCGACGTAGTCGTGCGCCAGGCCCATCATGGCCCTCGCGTCACCGCCGCAGTAGTGCACCGCGACCAGGAGGGCCGGCTTGGCCGCCGGCGAGTCCGGGACGTAGACGTACATGTTGAGGTTGCTCGGGTTGGCGCCGAAACCGGTGACCGGGGTCAGCGTCGCCGCCGACGCCGGCCGCGCGGCCAGCGAGATCAAGATGGACGCCGCTGCCAGGGTGATCACACCCGCCAGTGCCGTCAGCCATCGCTTCATCCGAGGGTCCCTTTCTCGCCCGGTCCCGGTCGCCGGTGTCCGTCCGGGGTCCGCGCCCGCGGCCCGTCAGAGGGCACCATGTCTGTCTATCTCGATCCGGGGGGCCCAGGGTTGCCCCGCACGCAGGGGTACACACCGGGCAGAGGTACACGCCGGGCAACGGGGGAGGGCGGCACCGGGCGGGCGCGGCGGCGCCCAGGGGAAGCTGCGCGTAACGTCACAACTACGGTCGAGTCGCCGGCCGATCCCGTCCGGCCCGGCCCGCGCCCATGTCATCCGTCCCTTGCCGCGGGCCGGGCCGGTCACATCCGGCCGGTCACCTCGGGCCGGTCACCTCGGGCCGGACCGTCACACCCCGGCGGGCGGCTGCGGCTGCCCGGCCTGCCAGCGCCGGAAGGCCTCCACTGCGGTGGGCAGGGTGGCGAACACCCGGTCGGGGCCGAACCACTCCAGCAGCCCGGCCCGGCGCAGTTCCTCGGCCACCTCGGTCTTGACCCGGGCCAGCGCGGTGACCACGCCGCGCCGGTCGAGTTCGGTGCACAGCTCCGCGAGGGCGTCCAGGGCGGTCAGGTCGGTCTGTACGTTCGCCTCGGCGTTGATCACCAGCCAGCGGGCGGGAGGCCGGGCGTCCTCCACCGCGGCCAGCGCGCGGCGCTTGAAGTCCTCGGCGTTGGCGAAGAACAGCGGGGAGTCGTAGCGGTAGACCACCAGCCCCGGGACCTGCGTGCTCACCGGGTAGTCGTCCACGTCGTGCATCCCGGCCAGACCCGGCACGAACCCGAGGATGCCGTCATGCGGGCGGGCCACCCGGCGCAGCAGGTCCAGCACGGACAGCCCGACCGCGACCAGCACCCCGTTGAGGATGCCGAAGACAAGCACCCCGGCCGTGGTGGCGAGCGCCAGCAACAGCTCGCTGAGCCGGAACCGGCCGAGCCGGCGGAACTCCCCGAGGTCCACCAGCCGGCTGGCGGCCCAGATCACCAGTGCGCCCAGTGCGGCCACCGGGAAGCCTGCCAGCAGCCCGCGCCCGGCGAGCAGGGTCAGCGCGACCGTGGCCAGCGCCACCAGCGAGTACAGCTGGCTGCGGGCGCCCAGGGAGTCGGCGATCACGGTCCGGCTGCCGCTGCTGCTGACCGGGAAGCCGTGCAGGGACGCCGAGGCGAGGTTGGCCACCCCGAGGGCGAGCATCTCCTGGTTGGCGTCGACCTGGTACCGGTTGCGGGTGGCGAAGGCGCGGCCGGTGAGCACGTTGTCGGTGTAGCCGACGACCCCGACCCCGAGCGCCGGCAGCAGCAGGGCGCCCAGCTCGGACCCGCCCAGAGCGGGCAGCGCCGGCAGCGGGACCCCGGCCGGCACCGCGCCCACCAC
>DASTGO010000268.1:0-9950 GCA_035719045.1 Kineosporiaceae bacterium
CATTGAACCATTGACATCCTGCGCGGATGCCGGGAACGATGCCTGTCTCAGGCGCCCAGGCGCCATCAATGGTTCGCTCCCGGCATATTTGAGGTGGGATGGCCGCCGCACGCGCCGCTGCCGCCCGGTCCACCGCGGGATCACCCGCGACCGGTCGCGGTGGTCCCCGAGGAGGGCTGCCCGCGGGCACGCAGCCGCCGGGCTCTCCCGCGCAGCTGCCGGTCACGTCCACGCCGCAGTCGCCGTCCACGCCCGGGCCGCAGGAGCACGACGCCACCGGCAGCGGCGGCACCCTCGCGGACGCCGTGCTGCGACCGGTCCGGGAGGGCAACGCCTTCGAGTCCACCGTCGAGCACCTCGCCACCGCGATCCGGCTCGGGGTGTTCGCCGAGGGGGAGCGGCTGCCGCCGGAGCGGGAGCTGGCCGAGCGGCTCAAGGTGGGCCGGGCGACCCTGCGGGACGCGATCGGCGCGCTGCGGCAGGCCGGTCTGGTGACCACGCGGCGGGGCCGGGGCGGCGGATCCGTGGTCGTCTACCGCGGACCCCGGGTCGAGGGCACCGGGGTGCAGGGGCTGGACTGGACCCGTGAGCAGATCGCCGACGCGCTGGCCTTCCGCCGCGTGGTCGAACCCGGGGCCGCGGCCCTGGCGGCCGGTGCGGGGCTGTCCGCGGAGCAGCGCTCCTGGCTGGTCGAGGCCCTGCGCGCGGTGACCGCGGCGGGGGATGAGGGCCGCCGGGTCGCCGACGCGCGGCTGCATCTGGCGATCGCGAGCCTGTCCGGGTCGGCCCGGGTGGTGGACGCGGTGACCCAGGCGCAGTCCTGCATCGCCGAACTGCTGGCCGCGATCCCCGTCCTCCAGGTCAACATCGCCCACTCCGACAGTCAGCACGCCGAGATCGTCGAGGCCGTCCTGGCCGGGGATGCCGATCGTGCCCGCACCGTCATGGAGGAGCACTGCGACGCCACCTCCGCCCTGCTCCGGGGGCTGATCGCCTGACCCTCCTGATCGCCTGACCCGGCGAGCCCGTCCACCCCTGCGATCCACCCGAACCGACGAGGAGACCCGATGGCAGCCCAGCCCTCCCGTGGCACGGCACTGACCCTGGACCGGCTCACCGAGCTGGTCGAGTCCGGCGCGGTGGACACCGTCGTGGTGGCCTTCACCGACATGCAGGGACGACTGCAGGGCAAGCGGATCCACGCCAGGTTCTTCCTCGACGAGGTTGTCGCGCACGGCACGGAGGCCTGCAACTACCTGCTCGCGGTCGACGTGGACATGAACACCGTCGACGGCTACGCGATCTCCTCCTGGGAGAAGGGGTACGGGGACTTCATGCTCCGTCCCGACTTCTCCACCCTGCGCGAGACCCCGTGGCTGGACGCCTCGGTGATGGTCCAGTGCGACGTGCTGTGGCTGGACGGCAGTCCCGTCGCGCAGTCCCCGCGGCAGATCCTCGCCGCACAGGTGCAGGCGGCCGCGGAGCTGGGCTTCCGGGCGCTGTCCGGCACCGAACTGGAGTTCATCGTCTTCGACGACAGTTACGAGCAGGCCTGGGACAAGCACTACCGGGACCTCACCCCGTCCAACCGCTACAACGTCGACTACTCGATCATCGGGACCACCCGGGTCGAGCCCCTGCTGCGCGACATCCGCAACCACATGTACGCCGCCGGCCTGACGGTGGAGTCGGCCAAGGGCGAGTGCAACTACGGGCAGCACGAGATCGCCTTCAAGTACGACGAGGTGCTGCGCACCGCCGACCAGCACAGCGTCTACAAGACGGCCGCGAAGGAGATCGCCGCGCGGCACGGCAAGTCGCTGACGTTCATGGCGAAGTACAACGAGCGGGAGGGGAACTCCTGCCACATCCACCTCAGCCTGCGCGGGATGGACGGCTCGATCGTCTTCGCGGACAACGGGTCCGTCGACGGGCAGGGCGCCGGTCACGGTTCCGACCAGCGCGGCGCCGGGGACGGCCGCAGCACGGTGTTCCGCAGCTTCGTGGCCGGCATCCTCGGCGGCCTGCGCGAGCTCACCCTGCTGTACGCCCCGAACATCAACTCCTACAAGCGGTTCCAGCCCGACACCTTCGCCCCGACCGCGATCGCCTGGGGCGAGGACAACCGGACCTGTGCCATCCGCGTGGTCGGGCACGGCCCGTCGCTGCGGCTGGAGAACCGGGTGCCCGGCGGCGACGTGAACCCCTACCTGGCGCTGGCCGGGATGCTCGCCGCGGGCCTGCACGGGATCCGGGAGAACCTTCCGCTGGAACCCGCGCTGGAGGGCAACGCCTACCAGGCCGACCGGTCGCGGGTGCCGACCACGTTGCGCGAGGCGCGGGACCTGTTCGCGTCCTCCGCCCTGGCCCGCAAGGCCTTCGGTGACGAGGTGGTCGACCACTACGTCAACGCCGCGGACGTCGAGCTGCGCGCCTACGAGAAGGCCGTCACCGACTGGGAGCGGATCCGCAGCTTCGAGCGGATGTGACCCGCCCCGCCCCCTCCGCCGCCGGACCACCGCCCGGCGCCCGGGCGAGCATCCCGGGACCGGCGAACCGGCGCAACCCCTTCCCCCACACGGCAACTGCTGCATGACAGCGAGAGGACATGGACGTGACTGCGGTACGGCATGAGGTGATCGACCCGGCGACCGAGCAGACGGTGACCACCGTCGAGCAGGTCGGCCTCGAGGGCACCGACGCGGCGATCGCGCGGGCTCAGGAGGTGTCCGCGGCCTGGCGTGCGGTGGCGCCGGCGGACCGGGCCCGGCTGCTGCGGCGGTTCGCCGAGGTGGTCGACGGTGCCCGCGAGGAGCTGGCCCAGTTGGAGGTGCGCAACTCCGGGCACACCATCGGCAACGCCCGCTGGGAGGCCGGCAACGTCCGCGACGTCCTGAACTACTACTCGGCGGCCCCGGAACGGTTGTTCGGCAGGCAGATCCCGGTGCCCGGCGGCATCGACGTGACGTTCAAGGAACCGCTCGGCGTGGTCGGGGTGATCGTGCCCTGGAACTTTCCGATGCCGATCGCCGGCTGGGGGTTCGCCCCCGCGCTGGCGGCCGGGAACACCGTCGTGCTCAAGCCGGCCGAGCTCACCCCGCTGACCGCGATCCGGCTGGGCGAGCTGGCGCTGGAGGCCGGCATCCCCGAGGGCGTGTTCCAGGTGCTGGCCGGCAAGGGATCGGTGGTGGGGGAGCGGTTCGTCACCCACCCGGCCGTGCGCAAGGTGGTGTTCACCGGCTCGACGCAGGTCGGCACCCGGATCATGGCCGGCTGCGCGGCGCAGGTGAAGCGGGTGACCCTGGAACTCGGCGGGAAGTCCGCGAACATCGTGTTCGCCGACGCCGACCTGGAGAAGGCGGCCGCCACCGCGCCGTACGGGGTGTTCGACAACGCCGGGCAGGACTGCTGCGCCCGCTCCCGGATCCTCGTCGAGCGCTCGGTGTACGACCGCTTCCTGGAACTGCTGGAGCCCGCGGTCGCCGGGGTCAAGGTGAAGGCCCCGGGCGAGGACGACGCCGAGATGGGTCCGCTGATCTCGGCCGGGCACCGGGCCGCGGTCCGGGGCTTCGTCGAGGACGCGGCCGAGCCGGTGGACGTCGCGTTCCGCGGCAGCGCGCCGGAGGGTCCGGGGTACTGGTACCCGCCGACCGTGGTGCTGCCCCGGTCGGCGTCGGACCGGGTCTGGCGCGAGGAGGTGTTCGGCCCGGTCGTCGCGGTGATGCCGTTCGACGACGAGACCGACGCCGTGCGCCTGGCCAACGACACCGAGTACGGGCTGTCCGGCTCGATCTGGACCCGTGACCTCGGCCGCGCGTTGCGGGTCAGCCGGGGCGTGGAGTCGGGCAACCTGTCGGTGAACTCGCACTCCTCGGTCCGGTACTGGACGCCGTTCGGCGGCTTCAAGCGGTCCGGCCTGGGTCGCGAGCTCGGTCCCGATGCGCTGGACGCCTTCACCGAGACGAAGAACGTCTTCTTCTCCCACGACTGACCCGCCCCCAGGCGCAGGCCGCCTCGCCGTGTGGGCACGGTGGCACATCGCGCCCAACTCGGACGGGCACGGTGGCACATCGCGCCCGAAAAGTGGGCACGGTGGCACATCGCGCCCAACTCGGACGGGCGTGTTCCTCCACGCCGGACGGGTGCGCGCCGCTGGCGTGTACCGGCCCGACCACGAACGTCAACCGTCAGCACAACGAGAGGGAACATGGTGGACCGATTCACCGACCGCGTCGCGGTCATCACCGGGGCGGCCAGCGGTATCGGTGCCGCGACGTCGCGCCGTCTGGCGTCCGAGGGCGCCACGGTCGTCGTGGTGGACATGAACGCCGAGGCGGGCGAGGCACTGGCCAGGGAGCTCGGCGGGATGTTCCTCCAGGCCGACGTGACCAGTCCCGAGGACAACGAGCGGATGTACGCCGAGACGGTCAAGGCGTACGGGCAGGTCGACGTGGCCTTCCACAACGCCGGGATCAGCCCGCCCGACGACGACTCGATCCTCGACACCGGCCTGGACGCCTGGCGCCGGGTGCAGGAGGTCAACCTGACCTCGGTGTACCTGGGCTGCAAGGCGGCGCTGCCGCACATGCTGGCCCGCAAGAAGGGCTCGATCATCAACACGGCCTCGTTCGTGGCCACCCTCGGTGCGGCCACCTCGCAGATCTCCTACACCGCGAGCAAGGGCGGCGTGCTGGCGATGACCCGGGAACTGGGCGTCCAGTTCGCCCGCGAGGGCATCCGGGTCAACGCGCTCTCCCCCGGACCGGTGGCCACCCCGCTGCTCATGGAGCTGTTCGCCAAGGACCCCGAGCGCGCCCAGCGCCGGCTGGTGCACGTCCCGGTGGGGCGGTTCGCCGAGCCGAGCGAGATCGCGGCCGCGGTCGCCTTCCTGGCCAGCGACGACGCCTCGTTCATCACGGCGTCGAACTTCCTCGTGGACGGCGGCATCACCGGGGCGTACGTCACCCCGCTGTGACCGGGCGCCGGGCCCGGCAGGGAGAAGGATGCGACACCGAGGCGCCTCGTGGCGGGCCGTACGGTCGCGGGGTGTCCCGGTGACCAGGCCGTTCGGCCTCGGGGTGCCTCGGGCCGTACGGAGCCGCACGGTCCGGGGCGCCCCCACCGTACGGGATCGTACGGTGGGGGCGGCCCTCGATACGGGGTCGTAGGGTCGGGGGTGCCCCGGGACGGAACGGGCAGGAATCCGGACGCGGAGGAAGGAGCCGGGATGGGCGAGCGACCGCCGGTGATCGGGCTGACGGCGTATGCGGTTCCCGCCGCGTGGGGGGTCTGGCAGGCGGACGCGGTCCTGCTGCCCCGGTCCTACGTCGACGCGGTGCTGCGTGCCGGCGGACTGCCGGTCCTGCTGCCCCCGCTGCCCGGGACGATCGAGCAGTTGCTGCCCCGGCTGGACGGCCTGCTGCTGGCCGGCGGGCCCGATGTCGACCCCGCCCGGTACGGCGAGCAGCCCGGCCCGCACACCCAGCTCCCCAGCGTGGAACGCGACGACGCCGAGCTGCGCCTGCTGGCCGGCGCGGTGGACGGCGGCCTGCCCGTGCTCGGCATCTGCCGCGGCATGCAACTGCTCAACGTCGCCCGGGGCGGCAACCTGGTCCAGCACCTGCCGGACCTGGTCGGCGGCGAGGGGCACGCCCCGGCGCCGGGGGTGTTCGGCGGGCACCAGGTGACCGTGAAGGGCGGCACCCGGCTGGCCCAGCTGCTCGGCCGCACCGAGGTGGACTGCGTGCCCAGCTACCACCACCAGAGCCTGGACCGGCTGGGCAGTGGGCTGACCGCCACCGCCTGGTCGGCGGACGGGACGGTCGAGGCGGTCGAGGACCCCGACCTGCCGTTCTGCGTCGCCGTGCAGTGGCATCCGGAGGCCGGGGAGGACCCCAGCCTGTTCGAGGCCCTGGTCGGGGCAGCCCGGCGGGTCCGTGACCTGCGCGCCGCAGATGCCGGACCGGGGGAAGGGGCCTGAGCCGTGTCCGAATCCCCCGGTGACGCCGACCTCATCCGCGAGATCGAGCGGGTGGCCGACCGGTTGCGCGTGCTCGGACCCCGCTGGGCATCCGCGACGGCCGCCGGGTCCGCGGGGCAGGGCACTTCCGGTGAGCCGTCCGGGCCGGAACGGGTCCGCGAGGCGTTGCAGCGGCTGGCCGATCTCGCCGCGGACGCCGAGGGCAGGGTCCGCCGCGACGTCCCGCCGCTGGCGCCGCGTGCCCTGGCCGACCAGGTCCTCGTGCTCGGACATGACCTGGCGACGCTGGCCGCCCCCGGGGCACTCAGCGCCGGACACGCCGTCCTGGTGGAGTTGCGCCGCGCCCTGTGACGTCCCCTGCCGGTCCTCGCCCGATCTGGGCGGGGTGCCGTTCGGTGCGGATGAGTCCACGCTGGTGTCCGGGGAAGTCGGCGGTTTCCGGGGGTTGAGCAGGCGGCCTGCGGGTCGAAAGGATGATGCGTCCCCGGACGGCGGGAGGTCCCGTTGGTGGACGAGGCATACGACTCCGGCGCGGGGTCGTCCGGCCGCCTGGCCGAGGGATTCACCGTGGGCGACGGGCACTTCCGGCGTGTGGTGATGGCCCTGCGCGAGGGGATCCTCCTGCAGGACGCCGAGGGCCGGGTCGTCGAGTGCAACCCGGCGGCCGAACGGATCCTCGGGATGTCCCGGACCGAGCTCGTCGGCGTGCCCACCGCGCAGCTGCCGCTGACCGTGATCCATCCCGACGGTTCGCCGTTCCCCGAGGCCCTGCGCCGGATCGCCTTCCCGCGGGAGGCCCACC
The DNA here is from genome assembly GCA_035719045.1 of Kineosporiaceae bacterium. Taxonomy (GTDB): domain Bacteria; phylum Actinomycetota; class Actinomycetes; order Actinomycetales; family Kineosporiaceae; genus DASTGO01. Next base: position 6,783 of record DASTGO010000268.1, read on the forward strand.
CCACCCCGCTCCCGCCGCAGTCCGGGCACGCCTCCCGGGAGGTGGTGATGGGTGTCCGGACGGCCGGCGCCGGCATCCGCTGGGCCATCGTCCACAGCGCGCCGCTGAACCGTCCCGGTGAACCCGAGCCCTATGCGGTGGTGGCCTCGTTCACCGACATCACCGAGCTGCAGCGGGCGCGGGAGGAACTGGAGGACTCCGAGGAACGGTTCCGGCTGGCGTTCGAGGAGGCGCTGTCCGGGATGACACTGATGGGAGTCGACCCGGACCGTCCCGGGCGCTTCCTGCGGGTGAACCGGGCCTTCTGCGAGTTCCTGGGCTACCCCCGGGAGTGGCTGACCGGCAGGACGTTCGAGGACATCACCATTCCCGAGGACCTGCCCGCCGCCCGGGCCGCCGTCGCCCGCTTCGTCGCCGGGGGCCAGTCGAGCTACCGGGCGCAGCGGCGGTACCGGCACGCCTCGGGCGGGACGGTCTGGGCCGCCTTCAGCATCGCGATGGTGCGCGACCGGCACGGCCGCCCGGTGTACGCCGTCGGCATGTTCGAGGACATCACCGCGCGCAAGCAGGCCGAACAGGACCTGGTGTACCGGGCCCTGCACGACGACCTCACCGGACTGCCCAACCGGTCCCTGCTGCTGGACCACCTGGAGGGCTCGCTGGCCCGGGCCCGGCGTTCCGGCAGCGCCGTCGGGGTGCTGTTCCTCGACCTGGACGACTTCAAGGCGATCAACGACAGCTACGGTCACCCGGTCGGGGACGAGTTCCTCCGGAAGGTCGCCGAGCGGGTGGTCTCCTGCCTGCGCGGCGAGGACACCGCGGCCCGGATCGGCGGCGACGAGTTCGTCGTCGTCTGCGAGGGGCTCACGGATCCGGCGGAGGCCGGGGTCATCGCCGACCGGATCCAGCAGGCGCTCGGCACCGAGATCCACCTGCTCGGGCAGTCCGTGGCCGCCCCGGTCAGCATCGGGATCGCGGTCAGCGACGCTGCCAGCACCCCGGAAACCCTGCTGCGCGATGCCGACACCGCGATGTACGTCGCGAAGCGTTCCGGTGGGCGGCGCTGGGAGCCGGCGAACGAGACCCTGCACGCCGCCGCGGTCCGGGTGATGACCGTGGACCACGAGCTGCGCCGGGCGCTGGCCGCGGAGCAGCTGCGGGTCCACTACCAGCCGATCTTCGCCCTGGACGGGCAGTTGCCGGTCGCCGTCGAGGCCCTGCTGCGCTGGGAGCATCCGCAGCGCGGGATGGTCGAACCTGGCGAGTTCCTTGACGTGGCCGAGCAGCGCGGGCTGATCGGACCGCTGGGGGAGCTGGTGCTGGAGCAGGCCTGCCGGCAGGCGTCGGCCTGGCGGGAGCGCTACGGCGAGGCGGCACCGGCGGTCTGTGTGAACGTGTCGTCGCGGCAGCTGGGGCGCGGCGGGCTCAGCCGCACCGTCCAGGGACTGCTCGAGGCCCACCGGCTGCCCGCCGACCGGCTCTGCCTGGAGATCACCGAGACCCAGCTGCTGGCGATCGGCGCCTCAGGCGTGGGGGACCTGGACACCCTTGCCGGGGCGGGGGTCCGGCTGGCCGTCGACGACTTCGGCACCGGATTCGCCGGGTTCCAGTACCTGCGCCGGCTGCCCGTGCACGAACTGAAGATCGACCTGTCCTTCGTGGCGGGCCTGGACGTCGACCCGACCGACACCGCGATCGTCACGAGCATGATCGCCCTCGGCCGTTCCCTCGGGCTCACCGTCGTCGCCGAGGGCATCGAGACCCCCGAACAGCTGCGGGCCCTGACCGAACTGGGCTGCGGCTGGGGGCAGGGCTGGCTGTGGTCCCCGGCCGTGCCCGCCGAGCAGATCGCGTGCCTGCTCGATCAGCTCAGGCGTTCGTAGCTGATCGCCTCTGCCCGCCCCCGACGCCCATCGTCTCCAGGCCGAACCGGCCGTCGCGGGTCTGCAGGCCGTTGAGCGTCAGGAGGGCCTACGGCGGCGTCGCCGGGGCGCCGTCACGTCACCTGCCGAGATCCCCCGGTGCAGCCTCGGCGGCCGCGTCACCGCTGGCGCCCGGCCGATCGGTGGCGTCCCCGTTGGTGGAGCCGCCGCGCAACCGGCTGCCGAGCTGGGCCAGGCCGGGGATCGAGGGCAGGCCGGGGAGATTGGTGAGGTTGGGCAGGTTGGCCAGCCCGGCCAGGTTGGGCATCGCCGGCAGGGCGGGCAGCGCCGGACGGCGCAGCAGCAGCGCCCAGCGCCCGCGGGGACCACGGGTCGCGCCGTTCACGTCGGTGCCGCTGACCTCGGTGCCGGCCGAGGACGCCGCACGGACCGCCGCCTGCGCGACGTCGGCCTTGCCCTCGCCGCGGCGCAGGTCCGGTCCGGAGTCCGGCAACCCCTCCGGCCAGATGCCGAGGGCGGCGCAGACGCTGGGCAGCAGGACCGCGGCGGCCCGGGCGTATCCCGCGGCCGAGGGGTGGAACCGGTCGGCGGAGAACAGTTCCCGGCGCCGGGCGGCGAACTCCTCGCCGATCAGGTCGGCCAGCGACACGCTGCGCCCGCCGGCCTCGACGACGCCGATGGTCTGGGCGGCGGCCAGCTCCCGGCTCCACCGGCGGGTCAGGTAACGCAGCGGCTGGGCGATCGGCTCGATGGTCCCGAGGTCCGGGCAGGTGCCGACGACCACCTCGGCGCCCAGTTCCCGCAACCGGCGGACGGCCTCGCCGAGGGCCCGGACCGCGACCTCCGGCTTGGTCCGGTGGGTGACGTCGTTCGCCCCGACCATGATCACGGCGAGGTCCGGGCAGGGCATGTCCGCGACGAGCCGGTCGACCTGGGCGTCCAGGTGCCGGGACTCCGCCCCGACCACGGCGGCCACCCGCAGGCGGACCGGACGTCCGGTGATGGCGGCCAGTCCGGCGGCGATCACCGCTCCGGGGGTCTCCTGCGGATCCGTCACGCCGAGGCCGACGGCGCTGGAGTCGCCGAGCATCGCCATCTCGATCACCGGACCGGCCCCCTTGCCGTACCAGCCGGAGCCGTCCGGACCCTGCTTCCCGAAGGGGGTGCCGATCCAGCGCCGGGCCATCTTGGCCTCCGCCGCGAGCAGCCCGATCCCCGCCGCTCCGAGCGCCCCGAGCCCGCCCCCGCCGAACGCGGCCGCGGCGGCGACCCTGCGGGCACGGCT
>DASTGO010000269.1:0-21882 GCA_035719045.1 Kineosporiaceae bacterium
GGAAGGCCGCGGTCTCGGCCAGCATGTCCCACCCCCGGACCGGCTCCACCGGCTGGGTCACCCGGTGCGGGGCTCCGCCGTCGGTGACCACCCGCTCGTCGACCGCGACGTAGGCGGTGAACCGGCACAGGACGCCGAACCGCAGCGAGGTGGCCACCAGTCGCTGTTCCAGGGCTGCGAGCTCGTCGGGCCCGTACTGCACCGCGGCGTAGGCGTCCTCCAGGTCGCGCAGGTGGGACCGGGCCCAGGTCGCGGTCAGCGCCGTCGAGGCCTTCCCGTGAACCTGTTGCAGCACAACCGTTTCCGTCCACGGCATGCCGTCCGGAAGAGTCCCGGACACGGTCACCGTCCCGGCCCCGCGGTTGCCCTCCGGATCCGCGCGGCGACCGGTGAGGACCACGGGCGCACCGGGGAACAGCGACGGCAGGCGCTGGGGGGAGACCGTCCGCGGATCGAGGGCGTCGATGCCCACCTGCAGCCCGGTGAGCAGCGGGCCCGCGATCCGGCGGTGGATCTGGTCGGCCGCCTCGTCCAGCCGGTCCTCGGACTCGACCAGTTCGCAGCGGCCGCCGCCGACCACCGCGAGCCGGGCCAGGAAGCCGGCGTTGACGGCCTCGTCGATACCGACCACGTGCACCCGGACGTGCATCAGGCCCGCGGTGACCTCGTGCAGGATCTGGTCCTCGTTGCCGACCTGGCCGTCGGTGACCAGGACCAGCACCCGGTCCCGGACCGGCTGCGACTCGGTGGGTGCCGGCGACTCGGTTGGCGCCAGCAGGCCGACCGCGGCGCGCAGCGGGGTGAGCAGCTCGGTGCCGCCGCGGGCCTCCAGCCTGGCCAGGTGCTCCACGGCCCGGTACCGGTGGCGGTCGGTCGCCGGGACCAGCCCGGACGGGAGCCGTGGCGGGGTCTCGATCCGGTCGTCGAAACCGAGGACGGCGAACCGGTCGGCGGTGCCGAGGGTGTCGACGATCCGGGCGGCGGCCCGTCGCGCGGCGACCATCTTCCAGCCGCCCATGCTGCCGGAGCGGTCCAGCAGCAGGACCACGTCCCGCGGCCGGGCCGGGGCGGCCTGCACCGGCGGCAGCACGGTGACCCGGAAGGTGCCGTCCTCGGACAGCTCCGCCGTGGTCGCCGCCGCCTCCTGCCGCCCGTACCGCAGCCGGAGCACGAAGTCGCGGTCCGCGCGCTCTCCCGGCTCGATCCGGACCAGGCGGGACCGGCCGTCCGCACCGGGATCGTCCACGACCGCGTGCAGGCTGGACCGCAGGCCCGCCAGGGGGAGTCCGGCGGGGTCCACCTCCACCTCGATCCGCAGCGGGACGGGGTTCGGCAGGCCCGGCAGCAGCACCGGCGGGGTGATCCGGGAGGCATCCGGGACGGCGTCGGTGTCGGGGGCCCAGCCGGTGCCCACGGGAGTGCCGGACAGCGGCGCGCCCGGGATGTAGCGCGGGGCGACCACGAGCGGGAACCGGAACTCGGCCTCACCGTCGGCGTACGGCAGGGGCTGGACCAGGGTGAGCCGGACCACGACCCGCTCGCCGGGCAGGATGTTGCCGACCCGCATGGTGAACACGTCCGGCCGCTCCTCCTCGGCGATCGAGGCCCGCTGCCCGGCGGCGATCGCGGCGTCGTAGTCGGCCCGCGCCTGCCCGCGTTCCTTGAGTTCGGCGACGACGGTGCGGCCGGCGGCCTCCATCCGCATGCCGGTCACCGCGGCCCGGTCCGGCAGGGGGAAAACGTAGGTGGCCTCCAGTGGCTCGTCGAAGACGTTGCGGAAGCCCTGGGTCAGCTCGACGCCGGCGAGCAGCCCGGTCACGCCGGCCTGCACGGTCAGCTCGTCCAGCGGCAGGTTGCCCCGGCCGGTGGTCAGGGCGCCGAAGCCCGCTTCGTCGTCGCTCGGACGGTGCAGTTCCTGGGGGGGTAGCGGTTGCACGAGCCAGGTCATCGCCGGGTCCCTTCGTCGTCGGTCGCGTCGTGGTCGTCGGTCGCGTCGTGGTCGTGGGTCGTGTTGTGGTCGTCGGTCGCGTCGTGGTCGTGGGTCGTGTCGTGGTCGTGGGTCGTGTCGTGGTCGAGAGGGAGGGCCGGGTCCTCGCCGGTCGGGTACCCGATCCGGCTGCGCCCGTTCGGGTCGTGCTGGTTCGGGTCGTGCTGGTTCGGTCCGTGCCGCAGCAGGTCGAGCAGCGGGGCAGCGGCGGCGCGCAGGGCGGCGGCGTCGAGGGGGTGTGCGGCGTCCCTGGTGGTGTCGTCGACCAGGAGGACGACGCCTGCCGCGAGCCGGATCCGGTGCACCCGCTCGACCTCGCCCCCGGCCTGCGGCCCTGCCCCGGTCGAGGGAGGGGCCGCGGGAAGGATGGTGACGGGCGGGCCGGGCGCCGGGTCGTCCGGGCGGGAGCCGCTCGCGTCCGCCACCTGGGCCGCCGGGGCGGTGGCCCAGAAGCGGACCTGCTCCGGCCGCGGGGCCGGGGGTCGGGACGGGGGCGGGGCGGACGGCCGGGATCCCGTGCCAGGGACGCCATCGCCAGCCCCGTTCGCCGCCTCCGGGGGGAGTGCGGCGATCACGGCGAGGGCGGCGTCGGGCAGGCCGGCCAGTTCGGCCTGGATCGCGGCCAGAGGGGAGCCCTCGGCCTGGCGGCGCTTGAGGGCGACCAGTTGCAGCAGGTGTCGGCGCCCGTAGAGGGCCTGCCGTCCGCGCATGGCCAGGGGTGGGTCGACCAGGCCGCGCGTGACGTACCACCGGACGGTCCGCACGTCGGGGAGGTCGCGGACCCGTGCCGAGGGGGCGCCCGGGTAGCCGTGGGTGAGCGCCCCGGCCACCTGGCCGATCAGCTCGTCGAGGGTCCACAGCGGGTCTGCCATGCCTTCAAACTGACACTGTCAATACGACAGTGTCAAGATGTCTCGACTTCGGGACCCGACTTCGGGATCGGTGGGCCCCGGAAGGTCACCGGCGGCCGGTCGTCGCCGCGACCGGCCGCCGGTGGGTGGCAGAACGAGTCAGCTCCGCGACCACTTCTGGTGGGTCTGGCCATTGCGGGACCAGATGATCACCTGGGTGTCATGGTCGTGCCGGAGTTGTTCGCGTCCAGGCACCGGCTGGACCGGATGCCGCCGACTTCGGCACCGCTGCTGCCCGGTCGGTGGCTGTCCGGTCGGCGGCTGTCCGCCGGTGCTGGGTGGTCGGCGGCCCGGGGCGGCCGGCTCACCGGTCACGGTGCCCAGGGGGCGAGCGTGTTCCAACTGCTGTCGGCGGCCCAGTTCGCCGGGGCGTCGGCGGCCAGCGAGCCGCCGTTGGAGGCGACCCAGACCGCCTGCGAGTAGTGCCGCAGGTACCGGTTCGGGAAGTTCAGCGACTGCCACGAGACCCCGGTCCCGCTGTTGCCCCTCTGGGCGCAGAACGTGGCGTCCTGGGCGAAGGTCGCGCTGGCGTCGTTGACGTCGAGTTGAACCCGGTAGTTGTAGTGCCGCAGGTACCGGGTCGGGAAGTTGACCGACTGGAACGAGTAGCAGGACGAGTCGCCCAGCCCGGCGACCACCGTGAACGTGGCGTCCTGCAGGGTTGCGGTGCCACTGGACGCGGTGATCGGGTCGATCTGGGCCAGGTAGTTGTAGTGCCGCAGCGAGTAGCCGGTGTAGCCCGGGGTCGTCGCCTGCAACGAGTGCCGGCCGAGCGTCACGTCGACGTCGCTGCGCCACCACGGCGACCCGACCCGGAAGGTGGTGTCCGCCGCCCAGTTGCCGGCGGAGTCGTAGCTGTTCGATCCGCCGTTGGTGGCGACGTACACCATGTTGGCGTAGTGCCGCAGGTAGCGGTTCGGCGACGTCTTCGACGTGAACGAGATTCCGGTCCCGCCGTTGCCCTTCACCGCGCAGAAGGTCGCGTCACCGGTGAAGGACGTCGTCCCGTCGGGGGCCGCCAGCACGACCGCGTTGTTCCGCTGTCGCAGGTACTGCCCCGGATCCGCCCGGGACTCGAAGGAGTAGCAGCCGGCGTCCGCCAGCCCGGCCCGGACGACGAAGCTGGCCTGCTTCTTCGCGGTGTCGGTGCTGCTCGCGCTCACCACGGCGGTGACTCCGGTGCCCGGGGACGCCGAGACCGACCGGTCGGTGTAGCCCGTGGTGGTGACCCGCAGCGAGATCCCCCTGTCCGTCGCCAGGTACGGGGTGACGGCTCCGGTGACGGTGAACTTCAACAGGGTCAACGAGTTCGCCGGGAAGGTGTACGCGAAACCCGGGGACGCCGTGAAGGTCGAGGTGACCGGGGCGATCGTGGTGGGCGCGGTGATCGTGTTCCGTGCCGCCGGGTCACCGGTCAGCACGGTGGCGCTGCCGCCGGAGATCGTGCTCGCCCCGGCCACGTTCACGGTCGCCGCCACCGCGGACGCGGTCGGGTTGACCACGTGCACGTAGACGGACCCGTCGGTGGCCCGGGTGGCGACCTGGGTGACGGTCGCGGGCGCCGCCGCGAACGTGGTCGGCACGACGTAGTCGCCCTTGTTCGCGCCGAACAACTGCTGGACGTAGTACGACGGGGAGCCGTACGAACTCGCGGCGTCGAAGCCGATCAGATTGGTCGGCCACTGGAAGTCGCTGATGTGGGACAGTGCCGGCGCGTACGACGCCCCGACGACGACGTCGGCGTTGCGCAGCAGGCCGGTCATGAAGCCCGCCTCGCCGAGGGCTCCGCCGAGGGTCCCGGTCGGGTTGCCGGTGGTGCCGTTGGTGACGGCGTACTCGCCCACGAGATGCTTGGGCCCGTTGCGGTCGGTGCCGTCGTACTGGGTGGCCATGCCGGTGAAGGCGTTGGGGTCGTTGTTGTAGTAGTGGTCGTCGATGACGTCCGGGGTCCGGCTGGTCACGGTTGTGGAGGCGACGAGCTGCAGGTTCGGGTAGGCCGCCTTGATCGCGTCGTAGAGCATCGGGAACCGGTAGCTGTTGTAGCTGCCGGTTGTGTCGAACCAGTCCTCGTTGCCGATCTCGACATAGGTCAGCTTGTACGGGGCGGGGTGGCCGTCGGCGGCACGCCTGGCGCCCCAGGTGGTGGTCGTGGCGCCGACGGCGTACTGGATCTCGTCGAGGGCGTCCTGGACGTAGGGTGCCATCGCCGACTGGGCGACCGTGGTGCCGTTGAGGGTGTAGCCGGCGAAGACCGCGAGCAGCGGTTCGGCGCCGGTGGACTCGGCCATGTCGAGGTAGGCCTTCAGCCCGGCCTGGTCGGTGGACCAGTAGCCCCAGGCGTCGTTCTGGTGCCCGGGGCGGCTCTCGACGGCCCCGAGCGTCGCCTTCCAGTCGAACCGCGTGGCGGGGGTGTTGCCCTCCAGGTAGTTGCCGCCCGGCACCCGCCAGAACCCGGGCTTGGTCGCGGCGAGCCTGGCCATCAGGTCACGGCGCAGGATGCCGGTCGAGCCGTAGGTGGGTGGCAGCACCTGGACCACGTCCAGGTACACCGCGCCGGTCCCGGACCCGTTGGCGTAGAAGGCGATCCGGTTTCCCGTACCGGCAGGGACGGTGGTCGGGGTGGTGAGCGAGAGGGTGTACTTCGACCATGACCCGGTCAGGGCCGAGGTCGTGGCGGAGGCGTAGCTGGTGCCCCCCGTGGACTCCAGGCTCGCCCGGATCGCCCCGGCGAACCCGCCCGAGCTGCGGGCGAAGAACGACGCGGTGTAGGTGGTGGAGGGCTGCAACGCGACACCGTAGAAGCCGGTGTTGGCGACGCCGACCGTGTTGGCGCCGCCGTTGACGGTGACGGTCAGCTTGAGCGCGCTGGCGTTGGCGGAGTTCAGCGGGGTTGTGGTGTCGGTGGCGATCGAGCCGGAACCGCTGCCCGAGGTGAGCAGCGACCATGACGACGGCGGGTTGGCGCCGCCCTCCTTCATCGTGGAGTTGCGGACCAGGTTGGCGTTCAGGCCACCCTCGACCGAGTGGTTGATGTCCTCGACGATGTGCCCCCACTGGACCGGGCTGGTCGCCGCGGCCGAGCGGTTGACCTGCACCGTCAGGGTCGCGGTGGCGGCGTGGGCGGGTGCGGAGCCCACCGCCAGAAGGGATCCGGTGAACAGGATTCCGGCGGATAGGAATGTTAGCGATAACAATTTGGTGGAGTGGCGAGGACGCACGGTTCCTCCGGGGGTCGCGGTGAAGCAGTCACAGAACGGACATGCGACCGAAACTCTTGACCATGCAGCGAAATACCGTCAACACTGATGATTCCGGGTCTTTGCCCGCCACTTGCGCACATCTCGCCGGCAGTGTCCGGGGCGTCCTCCGCGCACCGGGCGCTGGGCTGAGATTGTGATCGATAACAAGACCCGGGACAGGCACCCTCGGCCATGATGCGGCCGAGGGTGCCCGTCCCGGGTGCGGGCTTCGGAGTGCGGGCTTCGGGGTGCGTCGGGCGAGGGCCCGGCCGGTCAGCTCAGCCGGCCGTTGTAGTCCGGCAACTTGAACGTGCGCTCGGCGTGGCCCCCGCCGAGGTCGGAGGTGTTGTTGCCGAGGTTCGCGACGATCGTGTAGCCGGCCTTCTCGATCGCGATCCGGGCGTTGGTCTTCAGGGTCTGGTTGTCGGAGGTGTTGAACCAGCCGCGCATGAAGAGGCCGTCGTTCGGGTAGCCGGCCTGGGCGAGATTCGCCTTGGTGAGGGGGCGCAGGATCTCGTGGCGGGCGGTGACGAAGACGACCACCGCGCCTGACGCCCTGGCCTGCTCGGCGAGGGCGAGGACGGGTGCGGTGGCCGGGGTGATGATCCCGCCGCTGTAGGTGGTCTCCAGTGCGGTGTTGTCGATGTCCAGGACGATCGCGGGCTTGATCGACCGGTCGGGCAGCCGGGTTGCCAGATAGGCCGACGCCTGGTCGGTCACCGCGGTCACGTCCGCGATCCAGGTGTCGCGCGGCGGCAGGGCCTGTGTGGCGGCGGCGACCGTGGCGGTGTTCCGGGCCGTGGTGGCCGCCGAGGCGCCGGTGGCGGACAGGGCTCCGGCGCCGAGCGCGACGACGGTGGTGAGCACGGTGGCCAGGGCGGCCCGCCGAAAGGACAGGGACATGCGGATCCTCCTGAAGGAGAACGGAATCGGGGGCGGGTCGACCCTGGCGTCGACGGCACCGATGATGGCACGGTTGGTTACCCGCCGGTAGGCCCTGGGGTGAAGCACACGTGATGGGTGGGTGATCCGGGGTGGGCGGGCGTTCAGCTCACCCGATCGTGATCCGCTGCTTGGCGGACTGGGAGACCTCGACGGTGGTGCTGCCGGTGTACTCCACGAACACCTGCGCCGTTCCCCTCGTGACGAACGGGCCGAAGGTGATCACGGCCGTGCCCTTCGCGTCGAGCGTGGCGGGATAGCGGAGGTCCAGCCCGCCACCGATCACGTGCACCACGACCGTCCCGGTGACCGGGACCCTGGTGGCCGGGGTGACGGTCACCGTGGCGGTCACCGGCTGGCCGATCCTGGTCCGGGTGGTGTTCAGCCGCAACCCGGTGTCCGATCCGGACTTCAGCACGGTCAGGGTGACCGTGGCCGACGACGTGTCGTACCGGTTGTGGCCGTCGTAGCGGACCACGAGCGTGTTGCGGCCGACGGGGATGTCCGGGGCGAGCGTGATCGTGGCCCTGCCCGTGCCGGACAGCGTCCCGCGGCCGACCTCGACCGCCCCGTTCAGCACCCGGACCGTGCCGCCCGGCACGACTCCGGCGATCCCGCCGATGACCCTGACGGAGACGCTCGCGGCCTTGCCGTAGGGGACCTTGGGGACCGTCAGGTATGCCGTCGTGATGGTCGGCGCCAGCGTGCTGGCCACGGTGACCGCGTTGGTGCCCTCGACGTTGCCGGCGACGTCGACGGCCCGGTACGAGACCGTGACCGCGGACCTGCCCACCACCACGGGCGCGGCGTACGTCCGCCACGTCGTCCCGCCGTCGAGGGAGTACTCGATCCGGGACACCCCGGAGGCCGAGTCCGCTGCCGTCAGGGTGACGGTCCGGGCGGTGGTGTCGACAGCGGACTTCGAGACCGGTGCGGTGCCGTCGATCCGCACCGTGCCCGAGGCCACCGCGGAGACGTTCCCGCTGCCGTCGGTCACCCGCCCGTCGACCTGGTAGACGCCGTCGGTGAGCAGTTCCACCGACGTGGACAGCGGCGACCACTGCCCGGTGAATCCGGGGCCGGTGATCCTGACCTCGGCCTGGACGGCGCCGCCGCGGTCGTCGGTCCCTGTGACGGCGACCGTGACAGGACCGCCGCGGTACCAGCCCGTCGCGGGCGCCGCCGGGCCGAACGAGACCGACGCCACCGGAGCGGTGAGGTCAGGCACGGGTTCACCGGCGACACCGGTGAGGGTCGGGACGACGGGAGCGATCAGGTTGGTGGAGGTGAACTGCAGCCTGTCGATCGTGGTCTCCCGGTGCATGCCGTCACCGCCGGGGATCGCGAAGCGGTGGTAGGCGATGTACCAGTCGTCGGTCCCGGGGACCTGCACGATCGAGTGGTGGCCGGTGCCGAGGATGCCCTGCGGGACGTCCTTGGACAGGATCACGCCCTGCTTGGTGAACGGCCCGGAGGGGCTGGTCCCGACGGCGTAGGCGACCTGGTAGTTCGGGTCCCGGGTGTCGTTCTCGGACCAGGTGAGGTAGTAGATGCCCTTGCGCTTGATCACGAAGCTGCCCTCGTTGAACCCGCTCGGCGTGATGTCCTGCACCGCCGCGGGATCGAACGAGACCAGGTCCGGGTTGAGCCTGACCACGTAGGCGCGCCCGTTGCCCCAGTACAGGTACGAGCTGCCGTCGTCGTCGGTGAACACCGCCGGGTCGATCATCTGCCCGGTCCGGAACCCGGCCGCCACCAACGGCTTTCCGAGTGCGTCGGTGAACGGTCCGGCCGGGGAGTCGGCCACCGCGACGCCGATGTTGGTGTCCGCGCAGAAGTAGAGGTAGTACTTCCCGTTCTTCTGGGTGATCGTCGGCGCCCAGGCGTGGCCGCTCGCCCAGGACAGGTTCTTGGCGACGTCGAGGACCACGCCGTGGTCGGTCCAGGTCACCAGATCCTTGGAGGAGAAGGCGTGGAACTGGGTGCCGGCCCAGCCGTCGAACCCGTCGGCCGTCGGGTAGATCCAGTAGGTGTCACCGAACACGGCGATGTTCGGGTCGGCGTAGTAGCCGGGGATAGCGGGACTGCGCATGATCAGTGCCTTGACCGTCCAGCTGCGCACGGCTCCGTCGGATCCGGTCACGGTGTAGGTGACGGGCTTGCCGAAGTCCTGCGTGCTGCCGGACGCCGGGCTGATCGTGGCCCCCGGTGAGACGGTGAACGTGGGCGCCAGCGTGGTGAGGTCGGTGTCCGGCTTCACCGGCAGGGTGACCGTGCTGTGGGCGTCGTCCACCATCGGCGGCACCTTCTGCTGGGCCACGGCCGCGGTGCGGATCGCCCCGGTGTTGCCCGACAGCCTGACGACCTCGGCCTCGCTCAGCGCCTGGTCGTAGATCCGGAAGTCGTCGATCGCCCCACCCAGGTAGGGGTCGGCGCCGTACAGCGACCTGCCGATGTAGCCGGAGTACGGCTTGGTGGCGTCGTAGAGGTCCGACGGCCTGACCGTGACGCCGGTGGTGCGGGCGACCACGTTGCCGTTCAGGTACAGCGTCTCGGTGCCCGTCGTGGAGTCGAGGGTGACCGCGACGTGGGCCCAGGTGCCGGGGGCCGGGCCGGTGGCCGCCTGGGCGGAGAACTCGCCGGACCAGGTGCTCGTGGTGATCCCGGACCGCAGCACCTGACCCGAGTTGTAGACCGGAGAGACGAACAGGTACGTGGTGTTGTCCGGCCCCAGCCCGAACAGCCACTCGTTGACGTTCAACGGGGCGTTCAGTTTCACCCAGCTCGACACCGTGATGTCGTTGACACCCTTGAGCACGCCGTTCGGGATGGTCACGTACTGCGGGTTCGCCGTGGTGCTCGCGCCGCCCGCCAACTGGACGTCGCCGCCCTTCACGCCGGTGCCGAACGTCGGTGAGCCGACGTAGCTGCCGTTGTTGCCGTGGCCGGAGGAGTCCCGGGCGACCGTGCCGCCGCCCTCGTCGAACCTGTACTGCAGGACCAGACCCGGCACGGCGTCCATCACGGTCACCACGGCCCTGGCCCGGACCGTGCCGGAGTCGGCGATCGAGCCGAGCACGGTGAACGTGCCGGGGGCCGTGTAGGCCGAGGCCGGGACCGGGTCCCAGCTGACCGCGGCGCTGCCGGTGCTGCCGTCGGCGTAGGTGACGCTGACCGTCGGAGGCAGTACCGGGGCGGCGCCGGCCGTGGTGTCGACGGTGACGTCGGCGATCGAGGCAGGCACCTTGGTCGGCAGGTACGCCGACAGCAGCCGCTCGTACTCCGCCTGGGTCACGCCCATCACGGTGCCGTGCCGTGGTGAGGCGGGCAGGGAGTAGGTCTTCTCCATGGTCCAGGCCCCGGAGTCCAGGTTCGTGCTGGAGAACGGGACGTAGCCGCGGCCGCCGAACTCGTCGACGAACAGGTACCACTTGTCGGCGTCGTTGGCCTTGAAGATGGTCGGCCCCTCACCGGCGGACAGGTCCGGCTTGCCGATGCAGTCGGAGACGAAGCCCCAGTCGGTGCTGGTCAGCGAGGCCGACTTCTCCTCCATGACGAACTTGCTGCAGGGGGTGGAGGAGGTGTTGTTCCGCTCGTCCTTGGTGAACCGGTAGTACTGCCCGTTGTGCTCGGTCACCGTGGCGTCGATGACCGCGTAGCCGGGGTTCTTCCACTCCTTGGCCGGGCTGAAGGTCCAGAAGTCGCGGGTGGTCGCGTACATCATCCGGTTGTAGGTCGAGCCGGTGTGCGCGGTGTCCGCGGCGTCGAAGATCGTCGAGGCCCAGTAGACGACGTACGCCTTCTGCGAGGGGTCCCAGAACGCCTCCGGGGCCCAGGTGTCCCCGGCGGTGTCGGGTGAGACCTTGATCAGCCGCTCGGCGCTCCAGTGCGTCAGGTCGGTGGACTCCCAGATCGCCAGGGACCTGCTGCCGTTGCTCTGCGCGGCGCCCCAGCCGTTGCCCTGGTAGATCCGCAGGTCGGTGGCGATCAGGTAGAACTTGTCGCCCTCAGGGGACCGGGTGATGAACGGGTCCCGGATGCCCTTCTCGCCCAGGGTCGAGGTGAGCACGGGATTGCCGTTGTTGAGCTCGCGCCAGTTCAGCGGGTCGTTGCCCTTGGACAGCGCGAAGTACATCTGCTCGCCGTTGGCGCTGCCTTCCCCGGTGAAGTAGCTGAACATGTAGCCGGTCTTCTTCTCCGCCGCGGGCAGTGCCGGGACCTTCGCGGAGAAGTCCCGGGTCACGGTGGCCGTCCCGTGGGTGACCGCGGCGGTCAGGGTCACCACGGCGTCGGGCCGGCCGTACGCCGGGCGGGTCACCTCTCCGGTCGCGGAGATCACCGAGGGATCGGCAGACGCCCAGCTCACGGTCGAGGTGTCGTTCGCCGTCGCCGACAGGGTGAGGTTGCCGCGGACATCGCCGATGTTGCGCACCACGAGGGCTGCCGCGGCGGCCGTGGCGATCGAGGTGTCGTCGGCCAGTGGGAGCACGGTGACGTCGAACGCCTTGGTGCCGGTGAGTGTCCCGTGCCGGATCGTGGCGGTCAGCGTCGCAGTGGCGTTCGGTGTGCCGTACGCCGGGCGGGTCACCTTGCCCGTGGCGTCGACGACGCCGGCGTTGCCGGTCGCCCAGGTGATCGCCCCGCCGAGGCTGCCGGTCGACGGGAGGGCGAGGTCGGCGGTCACCGCGCTGGTGTCGCCCAGGGTGAGCGCGGACTTCTCGGCGGCCAGGGACTGGGTCGAGGCGGTGGTGGCCAGCGCGGCCACCTCGGCGGCGTCCAGGGCCCGGTCGTACATCCGGAAGTCGCGCAGCCGGCCCCTGAGCAGGTTGTCGCCGGGGTAGGTGGACCGGCCGAGGTAGTTGGCCGTGGTGGTCCCGCCGCCGATCGAGGCCGGGGTGATGGTCACCCCGGTGTTGCGGGCGACCTCGACACCGTCCTCGTACAGCACGGCGGTGTTCCCGGTCTGGGTGTAGGCGACGTGCTTCCACCCGCCCCGGGCCAGGTTGTGCGTGGACGCGGTGACCTGCTCGGTCGACCAGTTCCCGCTGGCGACCCCGGCCCGGAAAGCGTTGCCGGTGGCGAACAGGTACCCGTCGCCGTACCAGCTCGTGGTGTTGCCGAACCCGTAGAGGAAGTAGGGCGTGGTCTGCGCCGGGTCGATCCAGACGTCGGTGGCGACGGTGATCGCGGTCAGCCCGCTCATCGGGCTGTCCGGCGTCTTCACATAGGTCGTCGACCCGTCGAGGGCCAGACCCTCGACACCGCCCCAGCTCGCGGTGCCGACCACGGTTGCGTTGCGGCCGTTGCCCGAGGAGTCTGCCGCGACACTCCCGGAGGTGTCGTCGAGCTTGTACCAGAGCACCAGTCCGTCGCCCGTCGCCGCGTGGGCGGGGACGGCGGCGCCGATGCCCAACATCCCGGCGATCACCGCGCCCGCGGCCAGGGCGGCCCAGGACCGGCGCCAGGTTCGGGCGGCGGGTGGTGGGACGGGGGATGGCGCCTGAGATCCGATCGGGTGGTGGACGGGTGCCGGGCTCGGTGGTGGGACCGGCGATCGACTGCGCACGAGAACCTCCTGCGGGCAGCTCCCCGGAAGGGGTCAGCCTGACCGATGCGCGCATGTTAGCGATAACAGACATCCTTGAGGATCTCTTCGCCGAACTTCTTGGAGAGGGGTGACGGGTGCGCAACTGCCTCAGGAATCTGGGCTCGCGTCGCACCGTGGCTCGTTGGTTCCAGGTGTTAGCGATAACAGCACAGGGGATGACGTGGGTGTGGTGGTGCGGTTGCGCCGCGGCGCGGGCGGCGCGGGGGCTGGTGCGCCCGCCGGGCCGGCCGAGCAGGAACGGCCGAACAGGGACGACTCGGCGGGAACGGGCCGAACAGGAAATGGCCGAACGGGTTCCGGATCGGGCCGATCGGTGCGTTGACGTGCCTGGCGCGGCGTGAGGGGATGCCACTGACGTCCCCGTCCGCGGTGGTGGCGTGGCTGGCGAGAAGGGTCGGCGCGATGCGTGAGGTTCTGCCGGAACTGCTGCGGTGGTGGCGCGAGGGCCGCCCGGTCGGGATGGCGACGGTGGTGGCGACCTGGCGCTCGGCGCCCCGCCCCGCCGGGGCGTCGATGTTGCTCGGACCTGACGGCGAGGCGGTCGGCAGTGTGTCCGGCGGCTGCGTCGAGGGCGCGGTGTACGAGCTGTCGCAGGAGGTGGTCGGCTCGGGCACGCCCGTCCTGCAGCGCTACGGGGTGAGCGACGACGACGCCTTCGCGGTCGGCCTGACCTGTGGCGGCATCCTCGACGTGTTCGTGGAGAGGGTTGACCCGCAGACGTTCCCGGAACTCGGTGAGATCGCCGACGACATCGGGGCGGGCCGGCCGGTCGCCGTCTGCACCGTGATCGAGCATCCGGACCCCACCCGGCTCGGCCGGCGCAGGATCGTCCGCCCGGACTCCGAGACCGGGACGCTCGGCTCACCACGTGCCGACGGCGCGGTCACCGACGACGCCCGCGGGCTGCTCGCGTCCGGCCGGTCGCAGACCCTGGTCTACGGCCCCGACGGGGAACGCCGCGGCGAGGGAATGCGCGTGTTCGTCGCCTCCTACGCGCCGAAGCCCCGGCTGCTCGTGTTCGGCGCGATCGACTTCGCGGCGGCGGTCGCCCGGATCGGGGCGTTCCTCGGCTACCACGTGACGGTGTGCGACGCCCGGCCCGTGTTCGCCACCCGGTCCCGGTTCCGCGACGCCGACGAGGTGGTCGTCGAGTGGCCGCACCGCTATCTGGCGGCCGAGGCGCAGGCGGGACGGATCGACGGCCGGACGGTGGTCGCCGTGCTCACCCACGACCCGAAGTTCGACGTCCCGGTGCTCCAGGAGGCGCTGCGGCTGCCGGAGGTGGCCTACGTCGGGGCGATGGGTTCCCGGCGCACCCATGACGACCGGCTCAAGCGGCTGGCCGAGGCGGGGCTGAGCGAGCAGGAACTGTCCCGGCTGTCGTCCCCGATCGGCCTGGACCTGGGCGCCCGGACCCCTGAGGAGACCGCCGTCAGCATCGCCGCCGAGATCATCGCCCTGCGCTGGGGCGGGGTCGGGGACCGGCTGTCCGAGCTGGCCGGGCCGATCCACCACGGCGTCGCCCGCTGACCGGGAGTCGCCCGCCGGGGGGCTGACCCGGCGGCGGCGCCAGCGGGGCCGGGGTGCCTACTCGAGGGGCCGGGGTGCCTCCTCGAGGGAGTGGTTGGCGTGACCCCCGCGGGGGGATGGCGGGTGCTGTCTCTCGGTGCGCCGTCGCTTGGCCGGTGGGTGCCGGTGCGCGGGGGTGGCGGCGTCCGGGGATGGCGGGTCCGCCGGGGACGGGGTCGGTGAGTCCATGGGCGATGGCGTCGCCGGAGCATGGCGCGGCTGGGGGGACAGCAGCCCGTGCAGCCATGGCGCCTGGTCGAGCGGGGTGGGGTAGGTCCCGTGGTGTCCGGCGGCTGCCGGCGACGGGTGCTCCGGAGTCCGGAGTACCTGCAGGAACCAGTCGGCGTCGAGCCCGTCCGGGTCTGCGGGGTGGTCGAGTACGTCAGGGGCTGCGAGCCGGGGAAAATCCTGGGGGGCGTGGCCGGCCTGGTGGTCCCCACCGATCGGGGACACCACGGGGTGTTCGCCGCGGGCGTCGGCGGCTCCGGAACCCGCTCCCCGGGGTGGTCGGAACTGCTGGAGCCAGTTCTGCAGGGCGGTCCAGACCGTCGGGCCGTCGGCGGTGTCGATGGCGGCGACGAAGGCCCTGAGCTCTCTCACCCAGTGGGTCTTCGAGGCGTGGTCGGGCCCGCCGAAGAGTGCGGTGATCCGGGCGAGTGCCGAGCGATGGGCCTGCTCGACGTGGTCGACCAGGTCCGGGGCCAGGCCGGGGGCTTCTCCTGTTGTCCGGACGGCTGCTGTCCGGACGGCTGCCAGGGTGTGTTCGACGAAGGCCCGGGCCAGCCCTCCGGTGGGGAAGTGCCCGGATTGGCCGTAGCCGGGGCCGTACTTGGTGACAGGGACGACCTCGGTGATCTCCGCTGCGGTGAGCCGTGCCAGAGCTGCTGGAGGTGCCTGGCCCCGACGCTCCTGGCGGCCTTCCGCGGCCTGGACCTGTCGCCAGAGGGTCGCCAACGCGATTCGCCCGTGCTCGTGGTGGAGTTCGCTCAGCCGTTGGTAGGAGGACTGGCCCGGCGTCGGCCAGGGCAGCAGGGCCAGGGCCAGCACCGACGAGAACGTTCCCTCGGACGCCCAGCGCGCCCGCCACGGTGCCCACGCCTCGTCACCGGCCTTGCCGGGATCCCTCGACCAGCTGCGCAGTCTCTCGCCGGGGAGCTTGCGGGTGAGACGGTCCAGCCCCGGGTCCTTGAGGATCCTCTCGGCCTGTTCCCGTTCCTCCCACTCCGGCCGTCGCCAGCCTGTCGTCCCGACCTCGTCACCCGTACCGGCGAGTGCCGCGGGATTCGCCAGGGAAACAGGCCTGCTGGGGACGGCGGGTTGGGCGAGCCGGTGGTGCAGGTGGGTCCAGACCTGGTCCCCGGCGTGGGTGTTGATGTCGGTGACGAAGGTGCGCACCAGGTTCACCCAGGCCGTCGGGGAGTTCCTGTCGGTGACCTTGGGGTTGGTCAGCCTGCTCACCTCGCTCCAGGCGGTTCTGTGGGCCTGGTGGACCGCAGTGATCAGGTCGGGGGCGGCGGTTTCGACGGCGTGCAGGGTCTGGTCGAGGAAGGCCTGGACCAGGGCGGAGGCCACTGCGACACCGGTCTTGTCGTAGGCCTCGCCGGCGGGGGCGTGCCGGGAGGTGAGGATGTCGGCGATCCGTGCGGCCGTTCCCGCCGGGTGGGGGGTTGCGGGGGCTGTGGCTGTGGGGTCCCCGGGCTGGGTGGTGTCCGCGAGGCGGGCGTGGTGCCAGACGGCCCGCAGCACGGTCCAGCCCCAGGTGTGGCGGGCAGCGGGGTAGGGATCGGGGGCGGTGTCCGTCTGCACGGCCTTCGTGTATTGCCGCATCGGAAGTGCCGCGAGGGCCAGCAGGCCGGCCAGGACGGCGGTGAGCCCGGGGACTTCCTGCCACTGCTTGGCCCAGTCGACGGGCGCGGGTGTGGACGTCTCGCCGGTCCGGTCGGGGTTCAGGGGCCAGATCTCGCGGAACCTGCGGCCCGCACTGTGCTCTTTGCCGATGCCGGCCTCGAGGAAGAGCCGGCTGACTGCCTCCCGCAGGGCTTGACGGGACTGAGGCGGGTGGCTGGTGACCAGCAGTTCGTCGGGGGCCGGTTCCGCCGGCTGCGGCAGTCTGGGGACGGTGCCGGGGCCGGAGGGGGCGTCGGTCGAGGGGTGGACCCCGGTCGGGAGCGGCGTGACGTCGTCGGGGGGGAGCAGGCTGGTCAGCCAGGTGATGACTTCCGGCGTGATGGGTGGGTCGTCGGCCGGCCCTGGATCGGGGGTGTGCTGGGGGAGTTCCTGTGCGTGTGTGAGGTGGGCCCCGGGCTGGGCGGCGGCTGCCGAGGGTGAGCCTGCCGGGGACGGGGCCGGTGGGCTCGCGGTCGATGGCATCGCCGGAACGGGGCCCGGTGGGACGGACAGCAGTCCGTGCAGCCATGGCGCCTGGTCGAGCGGGGTGGTGCGGGGCAGGTACCCCGTGGCTGCGGGTGACTGGTGGTCCGGTGTCGCCAGCGCCTGCAGAAGCCAGTCGCCATCGAGGTGGGTCCAGCTGTCGGCTCCGGCTGCGTCGGCGATCCCGCTGCTGGAGTCCCCGGACACGGACCCCCACGCCGTGGGGGAGGTGTGACCGGGGTGTGCGGGGTCCGGCAGGGATGCCGGGACGGCCGACGACGGGTCGTGGGCCTGGGCGACGGTCCCGGCGAGTGCGGGTGGCGGGGGTTCGCTGACCGGCTCGTCGACGGCGGGGATTGCCGAGGTGACGGGGTCCGGTGGTCCGGAGGGAACGACGGGGCGTCCGGCGCGGGCGCTCGTGGTGCCGGAGCGTGGTTCCCGGGGTGGCCGGGACTGCTGGAGCCAGTGCCGCAGGGCGGTCCAGACCGTGGGGCCGTCGGCGGCGTCGATGGCGGCGACGAAAGCCCGGAGCTCTTCTTCCCAACGGGCCTTCGAGGTCTGCCCTCTCCCGGTGAAGAGTTCGGTCATCCGGGTCAGAGCCGAGTCCCGGGCCTGCTGGACCTGGTCGACCAGGCCCGGGACAGGGGGTTCTCCTGGTGCCGGGAGTGCCGCCTGGACGGCTGCCAGGGTGTGTTCGACGAAGGCCCGGGCCAGCACTCCGATGGGGAAGTACCCGGAGCGGCCGTACCCACCGCCCGGCGCGGCTGCGGGAACGACCTCGGTGATCTCCGCCGCCACGCGCCGTGCCAGGGCTGCGGAATCCCTTCGGGCAGGGCTCTCCTGGCGGCCTTCTGCCTCGGCCTGGACCTGTCGCCAGAGGGTCGCCAGGGCGATCCGCCCGTGTTGGTGATGGATTTCGTTCAGTCGTGAGTAGTAGGGGTGGTCCGGCGTCGGCCAGGGCAGCAGGGCCGGGGCCAGCACCGACGCGAACGTTCCCTCGGACGCCCAGCGTGCCCGCCACGGTGCCCACGTCACGTTGTCGGGGTCCTTCGACCACTTGCGCAGTTTCCTGACGGTCTCCTTGCGGATGGTGCGGCCCAGGTGCGGGTCCTTGAGGATGTGCTCGGTCTGTTGCTCTTCCTCCCACTCCGGTCGTCGCCAGCTTGCCGGCGCGACGTCGCCGGCACCGGGTGACGCGGGACCAGCCAGGGAGGCAGGCCTGCCGGGGACCGTGGGTGAGGCGAGCCGGTCGTGCAGGAGAGTCCAGACCTGTGGGGCCGCGTCGTGGGTGTTGACGTCGGTGACGAACCCGGTCACCAGGTTCGCCCAGTTCGCAGGGGAGGTCCTGAGGGCGGTGTCGACGTTGTCGTTGGACAGCCGGCTCACCGTGCTCCAGGCGGTTCTGCGGGCCTGGTGGACCGCGGCGACCAGGTCCGGGGCGAGGTGGGGGGCGGCGGCTTCGACGGCGTGCAGGGTCTGGTCGAGGAACGCCTGGACCAGGGCCGAAGTCACCGCGATCCCCGGCCTGTCGTACGCCCCTCCACCGGGGGCGTGCCGGGAGGTGAGGGCGTCGGCGATCCGTGCTGCGGTGCCCGCCGGGTCGCCCGGCTGGGCGGTGTCGGTGAGGGCGGCCTGGTGCCAGACGGCCCGGAGCACGGTCCACCCCCAGGCGTGCCGGGCAGCTGGGCGCGGATCGGGAGCCGTGGCCGCCCGGCCGGACATCGTGAGGAACCGGGCCGGCAGCAACGTGAGGGCCACCAGGTGGGTCAGGACGGCGGTGAGCCCGGGAGTCTCCTGCCACTGCTTGGCCCAGTCGACGGGCGCGGGTGCGGACGTCTCACCGGTCGGGTCGGGCTCGATGAGCCAGATCTGGCGGAACCTGGAGTACGCACTGCGCTTTTCGTCGGTGCTGGCCTCGGCGAAGAGCCGGATGGCTGCTTTCCGTAGGCGTTGGCTGAGCTGAGTCGGGTGAGTGGTGATCAGCGGTTCGGCGGGCGCGGGGGAGGACGTCTCACCGGTCACGTCGGGCCCGCTGTGCCGGTGCTTCCGGGACGTGCTGCCCGCACTGTGCTGAGGCGGGTGGCTGGTGACCGGCGGCGCGGCGGTCGGGACCGGCACCGCCTGCCGGAGGCTGGAGGCGGCAGGCGGACCCAGCCAAGCGTCCAGGTGGGTCCAGAGCTGGCCGGCGTGGGGGCTGACGTCGGTGACGAACGTGGTCACCAGGTTCGCCCACGCCGTCGGCGAGTTCCGGGATGCGGTTCTGGGGGCTGTCAGCCGGACCACGTTGCGGCGTCCGGTCTGGTGGGCCTTGTGGACCGCCGTGACCAGGTCCGGGGCGAGGCGGGGGGCGGCGGCTTCGACGGCCTGCAGGGTCTGGTCGAGGAAGGCCTGGACCAGGGTCGCGGTCACCGCGGCCCCCGGCCCGTCGTACGCCCCTCCACCGGGGGCGTGCCGGGAGGTGAGGACGTCGGCGACCCGTGCGGCGGTGCCCGCCGGGTTGCCCGGCTGGGCGATGTCGGTGAGGGCGGCCTGGTGCCAGACGGCCCGGAGCACGGTCCGCCCCCAGGCGCGCCGGACAGCGGGATAGGGATCAGGAGCCGGTTCCCCCTGGCCGGCCCTCGCATAGGACGGGACCGGCAGCGACGTGAGGGCCACCAGGTCGGCCAGGACGGCGGTGAGCCCGGGAGCCTCCCGCCACTGCCTGGCCCAGTCGAGGGGCGCAGGCGAGGATGCCTCGGTCGTCCTACGGACCTCCGCGGCTCTCGCCGGCCAGTATCGGTAGTACCTGCCGTTCGCTTGCGACATGTCGACGCCGGCCGCGCTCAGACGTTCGCGCACCTCCCCTTGCAGGTCCGGACGCAGCCACGGTGGATCCGTGACCACCAGTGGCTCGTCGTCGGGGCCGGTGGGCAGCACGGTTCCGTGGTCGGGTGCGGCCTCGATCGCTGGGCGTCCCGGGGCCTGGAGACCGGGGCCGAGGGCGGGGTGGGTGCCGGGCTCGACGGGTGTGGGGTGCGCGCTCGCGGGACCGAGCTCCATCGGGGAGGGGACGCTGCCGACCGACTCTCGCGGCAGGGGCGCGGCGGTGCGGGGTACGAGGTCACCGGGCGAGCGGACGGGCGTGGTCGTGGTCTGGCGCTGGGGCGGGAGCGGCGATCCGGTGGGAGCGGGGCCGGGGCGTTGCGTCTGCAGCTGGGCACTCAGCCACGGCCAGGCCAGGCCTCCGCTCGCGGCGTGCACGGTGCTCGTGAAGTCGTGGAGGACGGTGGCCCACTGGTGGGGGGAGGTCCCGCGCCAGGGCGAGAGGCCGGCCAGTGTCGTGATGGCGCCGGCCGCAGCCTGATGGGCCAGCCGCAGGAGCGGGGCCAGGTGCGGTGCCGCCGCGGTGGTGGCGTGCAGGGTCTGGTCGATGTACGCCCGGGCCAGGGTCGCGGTGACCTGGACCGAGGCGTCGTCGTGGACGGTTCCGAGGAGGTGGGGCAGGGTGCGGGCGGGCACCGCCTGGGCGATCAGCTGCGCGACCGTGGTGCCGGTGCCGTCGGGGAGCGCCGCGGTGGTGCTGAGTTCCTGCCACAGCGCCGCGATGACGGTCCGCTGCAGTGACTCCCGGACGGCCTCCCGGGCTGTGGGTGTCCCGGTGCCGGACGGTCGGCTGCTGCTGTCGGCGTGACCGGACCAGTCCGGGGCATCCGGGGGCAGGGCGGTGAGGGCGAGCAGGGAGGGGTAGGCGTCGGCGAGGTGGGTGGTGTCCCGCCAGAGCGGCCAGACGGCGCGGACCCCTGGCTGTTCGGTCAGGTGCAGCAGGACGGCGGTCGCGTGAGCCTGCGCGTCCTGGTCCAGGGCGGCCGACTGCAGGATGAGCCAGGCCGTCCCCTCCACGGACGCGCCGCTCACCTGGTCCGGAACTCCCTGCGCTGCCGGCATTTCCGGCTCGGGCCGGTGTTGCGGGGGGAGGCCGTCGGTCAGCGGGACGTCGAGCAGCGGGGGATCGGTTGCGAGAGCCTCGCCCGGCGGGGCATCGGCGTGCGGCCCGTAGCTCGTCGCGGCCTCGGCGCCGATGGTGTTGACCCCGATACCGATCCAGGCGTGATGGTCGATCGAGTCACCGTGGTCGGGGCCGGAGGGGGCGCCGGCCCAGGGACGGATCCCGGTCGCGTGGGGCGTGGTGTCGCCGGGGGGATCGAGCAGGCTGGTCAGCCAGGTGATGGCCTCTGGCGAGAGGGGGCGGCCGTCGTTCTGCCCGGTGTCGGGGGTGTGCTGGGGGGATTCCTGCGACTGGGCGAGGTCGGTCGTCGCATGGGCTGCGGCCGGCACCGATGGGGGCCGGGACGCGAGGGGATCGGTGGCGACGGGGACGGCCGGGAGGCTGGAGGAGGGTGGCGTGTGTTCCTGGGGGGAGCCGCGGAGCACGTCGACCCACCAGGCGTTATCGAGTTGGTGGCTGCGGTCGTTGGGTTCGATGGTCACTCGGCCGGTGGGTTCCGGGGTCCAGATCCGTGTCAGAGGTGGGGTTCTGGGGGTCTGGGTGTGCTGGACGTGCACGGTCGACCCGGTGACCGTGTGGGCGGTCATGGGCAGTTCCTGCCCTGCCTGCGGCCCCTCGACAGTCCGCTCCAGGACCGGGTCTGATCCACCGACCCCGGCCTGGCCCTGCCGACGCAGCGGCGGTGAGTCGCCGGTCGGGGGACGGCCGCCGGCCGGAGGACTGGCGGGTGTGGAGCCAGTCGTGGTGTTGGTCCCCGGGCCGCCCGTGCGGGTGTTGTCGGCGGCGCCAGGGGTGGGGTCGACGCTGATCTTGTCGGGGATGTGGATGTTCGTGTCGGGGACGCCGGCGCCGCCGCGGAGCATGCCCGTGTAGTAGCGGTGTCCGCCCTTGCGACCGCCCATCCCGGCCAGGCCGGAGATGCCTTCGTCGAGGGCGCCTGCGGTGGTGGAGAACGGGTCGGGGTTCCAGCCCTGGTGTTGTGCCGCTCCTGACATCCCGTCGGTGAGCCACTCGTGGGTGGCGCCCTTGATGGTCTCGCCGAGCCAGTGCCCGGCCTCGTGTCCGGCGTTCTTGCCCAGAATCCCGCCCAGGGCGTTCCCCAACGCCTTGGTCGGGTAGTGGCCCAGGCTCTGCATGATCGGGCCGAGGGCGCCACCGATCGCGCCGGTGATCGCCGCGGACCGGGTCAGGTTCTTGTCCCACTCGGTGCGCCCGATCGAGTGCCCGGTCTGCCGTTCCATGATCTGCGCGAACTGCGCGATCGCGTCCAG
>DASTGO010000270.1:0-21074 GCA_035719045.1 Kineosporiaceae bacterium
GACGCCGACGCCGTGGTGGTGGCCGCGGGCTCCCTCGTCGGCGGACCGCGCGATGCGCGGCGCTCGCTGGTGGAGGCCGGGCAGGTGGCCGACGCCGCCGCGCACCTGTCCTGGCAGGCCGGCTCCGCACCGTACCTGCGGCTGCCGGACCTGCGGCTGCGCGGGCTGCTGCAGCTGGTCCGGGACGATCCGCGGGTGCAGACCTTCGTCGAACGTGAGCTGGGCGCCCTGCTCGCCCACGACGCCACCACCGGCGACGACCTCACCGCGACCCTGCGGTCGTACCTGGCCGCAGGGCGGAACAAGTCGGCGGCGGCCACCGTGGCGCATCTGTCCCGGCCCGCGTTCTACGACCGGCTGTCCCGGGTGGGCCGGGTCCTCGGCGCCGACCTCGACGACGTCGAGACCTGCCTGTCCCTGCACGTCGCGCTGCTGGCCCACGACATCCGCTGACAGCCCCGGACGCCGGGTCCGGGGCTGTCGTCAGTGTCCGGAGCTGTCGCCCGCCGCAACCGCGGTCCGGTCGAGCCGGCTCCGGTCGAACAGGCTCGGGCTCAGAGCAGGTAGCCGTAGGGCACGCAGTCGGACCGGAAGGCGCCGTTCCGCTGCGAGCGCCGGGTGTAGAACGACATGTGGTCGCGGGTCGTGGGGCCGTACACGCCGTCCGGCTCGATGCCCGCATCCCGCTGGACACCCATCACGGCCGCGCGCGTCTTGGACCCGTAGTTGCCGTCGATCACCAGTTCAGCGCCGTAGCACTCGTTGAGGGTGAGCTGCAGCCAGTACACCGGGGACGTCGCGAGGTCGGTCCCGGTGGAGTCGCCCCGCGTGAGCCGGCAGGCGAGTGAGCCGTCCCGGGTCGGCACCCCGGCCTCCCCGTAGACCTCCTGCACCACGGTCCTGCCGACCATGCCCGCCTTCATCACCCGGCCGTTGCAGGTCACCGTGGCCGCCTGGGCGATCTCGGCGACCGCAACCCCCGACACCCCCACGATCACGGCGGCCAGGGCGGCCACCGCCGCCCGCTTGCGCGTCAATCGCATTACCTGGCTCCCATCGCTGCCGATCTCGCCCGACCGACCGGGGTCACAGAAATGACAGCCAGAGAATGTCATGCACGCTCATGGCAAATCACCCACAACGGGCATACCGGGCGCAGGTCGAGGGAAGACCCGCCCGTTCCGGCCCACCGCACCGGAACGGGCGGGGGAAACCCTCAGCCGATGTTGGCCATCACGTGCTTGATGCGGGTGTAGTCCTCGAACCCGTACATGGACAGGTCCTTGCCGTACCCGGAGTGCTTGAAGCCACCGTGCGGCATCTCGGCGACCAGCGGGATGTGGGTGTTGATCCAGACGCAGCCGAAGTCCAGCCGCCGGGACATCCGCATCGCCCGGCCGAAGTCCCTGGTCCACACCGACGAGGCGAGTGCGTAGTTCACCCCGTTGGCCCAGCGCAGCGCCTCCTCCTCGTCGCCGAACCGCTGGACGGTGATCACCGGGCCGAAGATCTCGTTCTGGATCACCTCGTCGTCCTGCGCCAGTCCGGAGACGACGGTCGGCTGGAGGAAGTAGCCGTCACCGAGCTCGGTGACCCGGTTGCCGCCCGCGTTCACGGTGGCGTGGTCGGGCAGCCGGTCCAGGAACCCGGTCACCCGGGACAGCTGGTTGGCGTTGTTCACCGGTCCGAACAGCGCGTCCTCGTCGTCCGGCAGGCCGACCTTGGCGTTCCTGGCCTGCTCGGCGAGCGCCGCCACGAACTCGTCGTACACCCCGGGCCCGGCGAGCACGCGGGTGGCGGCGGTGCAGTCCTGGCCGGCGTTGAAGTACCCGGCGACGGCGATCGCCTCGGCGGCGGCCTCGATGTCGGCATCGTCGAACACCACGACCGGGGCCTTGCCGCCGAGCTCCAGGTGCACCCGCTTCACGTCCCGGGCGGCGGACCCGGCGACCTCCATCCCGGCCCGGACCGAGCCGGTGATCGCCACCATCGCCGGGGTCGGGTGCTCGACCAGGGCGCGGCCGGTCTCCCGGTCGCCGGTGACCACGTTGAGCACCCCCGGCGGCAGGAACTCCGCGGCGATCTCCGCCAGCAGCAGGGTGGTCTCGGGCGTGGTGTCGCTGGGCTTGAGCACCACCGTGTTCCCGGCGGCCAGTGCGGGGGCGATCTTCCAGGTCGCCATCAGCATCGGGTAGTTCCACGGGGTGACCTGCCCGACCACCCCGATCGGCTCCCGGCGGATCCACGAGGTGTGCCCGGCCAGGTACTCCCCGGCGGCCCGGCCCTCCAGCACCCGGGCGGCCCCGGCGAAGAACCGGATCTGGTCCACCATCGGGGGGATCTCCTCCGAGGCGGTCAGGGCGAAGGGCTTGCCGGTGTTCTCCGCCTCGAGCCGGACCAGGTCGTCCGCCCGCGCCTCCACGGCGTCGGCCAGCTTGAGCAGGATCTTCTGCCGCTGGCTCGGCGTGGTGTCCCGCCAGGTCTCGAAGGCCCGGGACGCGGCCGCATAGGCGGCGTCGACGTCGGCCGCGGACGACACCGGCGCGGTGGCGACGACCTTGCCGGTGGCCGGGTGGATGACGTCGCTGCGGGCGTCCGACGTCGCCTCGACGAAGGCACCGTCGACGAAGTTGCGCAGCACGCGGGGCGAGGACTCGCTCACGAAGCACTCCCGAGGGGGGTGAGACTGACAGGGCTGGACCGAGACTGACAGGGCTGGGCGGGCAGTCGGGGACGACAGGCGGAACGGACCGGACCGGAGCCTGCGATCGGACCGGCCCCAGGCCGCCGGCGGCAGCACGGTCGCGGCGCAGGGCGCCCGGCGGACCACCCCGCCACCGGACCGCAGACCAGGCGGACCTGGCCCCGCCCAGTTGCAGCGACTGTAGTCCCGACCCGTCGTAATCGACAGCCCCGATGCCCTTGAACTCAAGTTTCGGTTTCTTTTTCCACCCTGAACAACGGAATCCCTTGCGCGAAGCGGTCCGGTCCAGTCAGGATCCCCCTGTGGTGACCCGGCATTCACACCCCCGCGTCCAGCCGCAGGCCCTCGACGAGACGTCCAAGCGGATCATCGAACAACTCCAGGAGGACGGCCGCCGCCCCTACGCCACCATCGGCAAGGCGGTCGGGCTGTCCGAGGCGGCGGTCCGCCAGCGCGTGCAGCGGCTGCTCGACGCGGGCGTGATGCAGATCGTCGCGGTCACCGATCCGCTACAGGTCGGCTTCGCCCGGCAGGCCATGATCGGGCTCAAGGTGGAGGGCGACCTCAACGTCGTCGCCGACCGCCTCGCGGAGTTCCCCGAGGCCTCCTACGTGGTGGTCACCGCCGGATCCTTCGACCTCATCGTCGAGGTGGTCTGCGAGGACGACGACCACCTGCTCGACGTGCTCGCCCAACGGATCCGCATGCTGCCGGGCGTGCGCAGCACGGAGACCTTCGTCTATCTCAAGCTGCGCAAGCAGCTCTACAACTGGGGAACCCGATGACCGTCACCCCGCAGTACGTCGACGAGCCCGGCGCCGACCGGCTGGCCGACTCCGCCCGTGACCACCTCTGGATGCACTTCACCCGGCACTCGACCTACGAGACCGGGGGCCACGTCCCGGTGATCGTCCGCGGGGAGGGCGCCTACATCTGGGACGACCAGGGCCGCCGCTACCTCGACGGCCTGGCCGGGCTGTTCACCGTCCAGGTGGGCCACGGCAGGCAGGAACTGGCGGACGCCGCCGCCGCGCAGGCCCGCGAACTGGCCTACTTCCCGCTCTGGTCCTACGCCCACCCGCGGGCGATCGAGCTGGCCGAACGGCTGGCCGGGTACGCCCCGGGCGACCTCAACCGGGTCTTCTTCACCACCGGCGGCGGCGAGGCCGTGGAGAGCGCCTGGAAGCTGGCCAAGCAGTACTGGAAGCTGGCCGGCAAACCCACCAAGCACAAGGTGATCTCCCGCTCGATCGCCTACCACGGCACCCCGCAGGGGGCCCTGTCGATCACCGGCATCCCGGCCGCCAAGGAGATGTTCGAGCCGCTGGTGCCCGGCGCGTTCAAGGTCCCGAACACCAACCTGTACCGGGCGCCGGAACCGCTGCGCAGCGACCCCAAGCAGTTCGGGCGCTGGGCCGCCGACCGGATCGCCGAGGCGATCGAGTTCGAGGGGCCGGACACCGTCGCGGCGGTGTTCCTGGAGCCGGTGCAGAACTCCGGCGGCTGCTTCCCGCCCCCGCCCGGCTACTTCGACCGGGTCCGCGAGATCTGCGACCAGTACGACGTGCTGCTGGTGTCGGACGAGACGATCTGCGCCTTCGGCCGGATCGGCGGCATGTTCGCCAGCGAGGACCTCGGCTACGTCCCGGACATCATCACCTGCGCCAAGGGGATGACCAGCGGGTACTCCCCGATCGGCGCGATGATCGCCAGTGACCGGTTGTTCGAGCCGTTCCGGCAGGGGACCACGTACTTCCCGCACGGGTACACCTTCGGCGGGCACCCGGTCTCCGCCGCGGTGGCGATGGCCAACCTGGACGTCATGGAGCGCGAGGGCCTCAACCAGCACGTCCGGGACAACGCTCCCGCCTTCCGGGCCACCCTGGAGAAGCTGCTGGACCTGCCGATCGTCGGCGACGTCCGCGGCGAGGGGTTCTTCTACGGGATCGAGCTGGTCAAGGACAAGAACACCCGGGAGACCTTCGACGACGACGAGAGCGAGCGCCTGCTGCGTGGCTTCCTCTCCAAGGCCCTGTTCGACGCGGGCCTGTACTGCCGGGCCGACGACCGGGGCGACCCCGTCATCCAGCTGGCTCCCCCGCTGATCATCGGTCAGCCCGAGTTCGACGAGATCGAGTCCACCCTGCGCTCGGTGCTCACGCAGGCGTGGAACCGGCTGTGAACGACCTCGACCGCACCGGCGTCAACGGCGACGCCGGTGCCCCGGGCCCGGCGACGGCTGCGGCCCCCCGGCGCCCGCAGCGTCCGCACACCACGGTCCGCCGGCTGCCGGAGAAGCAGGTCCACGACCGGGCAGCACTGGACGCCCTGCTCGACGCCGCCCTGATCGGCCATGTGGCGGTGGTCGAGTCGGGGGACGGGACCGCCGCGCCGCGCCCGTACGTCGTCCCGGTCGCCCTCGCCCGCGACGAGGACGAGGTCCTGGTGCACGGATCGACCGCCTCCCGGGCCTTCCGGGCCCTGGCCACCGGGATGCCGACCTGCCTGACGGTCACCGTGGTGGACGGGGTGATCGTGGCCCGCAGCCAGTTCGAGTCCTCGCTGCGGTACCACAGCGCGATGGTCTTCGGCAGCTTCGAGGTGCTGCACGGGCAGGAGAAGCAGCGGGCGCTGGCGGTGCTGGCCACCCGGCTGCTGCCCGGCCTGGACGGGGGGCGGGAGCCGTCGGCACGGGAACTCGCCGCCACCGCGGTGCTGTCCCTGCCGCTGGAGGACTGGTCGCTGAAGGTGTCCGCCGGCCACCCGGAGGACGCCAAGGCGGACCTCGACCGGCAGGTGTGGGCCGGGACGGTCCCGCTGCGGCACGTCTGGGGCGAGCCGGTCGCCGCCCCGGACCTCGCCCCGGAACTGACGGTCCCGGCCGCGGTGGCGCGGTGGCCCCAGGGCCGCTTCTGAGTGATCCGATGCACGACCGGGAGCGATCCCGGGAGAGGCCCGGCCGGGTCGGGACGGCGGGCAGCCACGGGAGGCGAACGCCGCCACCCGGTGAAAGGGCAGGTCATGAACGCACCGGCGAGGCCCTACCGCTCGCTGTCCCTCTGGCACGACACCCTGGCGGACTCCGGTGACGACCCGCTCACCCCGCGCCCCGCCCTGGACGGGAACACCGAGGCCGACGTCTGCATCGTGGGCGGCGGGTACACCGGGCTGTGGACCGCCTACTACCTGCTGCTGGCCGACCCCACACTGCGGGTGCTGGTGGTGGAGTCCGAGATCGCCGGGTTCGGGGCGAGCGGCCGCAACGGCGGCTGGTGCTCGTCGCTGTTCCCGTCGTCGGTGTCGGCCCTGGCCCGCCGGCACGGCCGCCAGGGGGCGCTGGCGCTGCGCCGCGCGATGAACGACACCGTGGCCGAGGTGGGCCGGGTGGCCGCCGCCGAGGGGATCGACTGCCACTGGTCGCACGGCGGCTCGGTGCGGCTGGCCCGCACCCCGCTGCAGCTGGCCCGGGCCCGGGCGGAGGCGGCCGAGGACGCCGAGTTCGGCCACGTCGACGGGGTCGAACTCCTGGACGCCAGGCAGGCCGCCCAGCGGGTCGGCGCCACCCGGGTACTCGGCGCCTCCTTCGACCCGCACTGTGCCCGGATGCACCCCGCCCGGCTGGTTCGGGGCCTGGCCAGGGTGGTCGAGCAGCGCGGCGGCACGATCGCCGAGGGGACCCGGGCGGTCGGCATCGACCCGGCGGGCCCGGGCGGGATGCCGTCGGCCCGGGTGGTCACCGACCGTGGGACGGTCCGCGCCCGGCACGTGGTGCGGGCCACCGAGGCGTGGACGGCCACCCTGCCGGGCAGCGGGCGGGCGGTGATCCCGGTCTACTCCCTGATGATCGCCACCGAGCCGCTGCCGGACACCTTCTGGAAGCAGGCGGGGCTCGCCCGCGGGGAGACCTTCGCCGACCACCGGCACCTGATCATCTACGGCCAGCGCACCGCCGACGACCGGCTGGCCTTCGGCGGCCGGGGCGCCCCCTACCACGCCGGGTCACGGATCGAGCCGTCCTTCGACCGGGAGCCGCGGGTGTTCTCCGCCCTGCGCCGGGCCCTGGCCGACCTGTTCCCCG
This sequence comes from Kineosporiaceae bacterium, assembly GCA_035719045.1. Taxonomy (GTDB): domain Bacteria; phylum Actinomycetota; class Actinomycetes; order Actinomycetales; family Kineosporiaceae; genus DASTGO01. Next base: position 6,783 of record DASTGO010000270.1, read on the forward strand.
ACGTCGAGGGGCATCGGATCACCCACGCCTGGGGCGGCCCGCTGGCGATTCCCCGGGACTGGCACGCCTCGGTGGGGCTGGACCCGGCGACCGGGCTGGCCTGGGCCGGCGGCTACGTCGGCGACGGCGTCGGCACCTCGAACCTGGCCGGGCGGACCCTCGCCGACCTCCTGCTGGGCCGGGACACCGAGCTGACCCGCCTGCCCTGGGTCGGGCACTGTTCCCCCCGCTGGGAGGCGGAACCGTGGCGCTGGCTCGGGGTGAACGCCGGGCTGCGGGCGATGAGCGCCGCCGACGGCGAGGAACGGCTCACCGGGCAGGCGAGCGTGGCCGCCCGGCTGCTGGCCCCGATGCTCGGTCACTGACCGGTGCCCGTCCGGGGCGCTCCGGACGGACCGCGGCTGACCCGTCCGGCGAGGCCGTCGACGACGTCGCCCAGGCAGAGGCCCCTTCGGCAGACGGCGGATCGCACCGGGTGATCCGCTGCCTGTGCGCCCGATGACCGGAAGATCACAGCCGAGCGGGAGGTCCGGGGCGTCATCCGGCGCCGGGGACGGAACGCGGGCGATCACCGGCCGTGACCCGTCCCCGTCCGGAGGCTCCCTCCGACGGCGGCGAGGGCGCGAGGACCGGCGCCACGTCAGGTAGGCGCCGCCGGGTGCCGGAGCACGGGCCGGGTGAGCCCGAGATTCAGTCTCAATGCCCGGGCCTTCTGGGACGAAGGTCTTCCTGCCAGCCCCGGATCGAGGGAACCGGGGCCTGACCGCAGGGGGCAGTCATGATCGCGAGCAGCTTCCCGCAGGGTGCCGGGTGGGCCTGGGAGCTCCTGGGCGCCGACGGCCGGGTCCTGGCGGCCGGGCAGGCGGCGACCTCGGCACAGGCGCGCCGGCACAGTACCCGGGCCTGGCTGGCCGCCGGCGGCGAACAGCGGTGCGACCTCGGTGGCACGCCCGCCGGTGACGTCACCTTCGGCGGCGTCTGGGGCCGCTGACCGGGTCCGCTCCCCGCGCCCGTCGTCGATCCGCTGCCCCGGCCCACCGACCGGCGGACCCCCGTCCGAGGCGACCACAGCCCACGGTCACGGGCTGCCGCTGCGGACAGGCCGAACGGGCGTTTCCCGGGGCTCAGACCCTGCACCGGCTCCAGCCCGTCGCGGGCAGGACCGACGACAGGAGGGCCGCCCGGCAGCCGGGACTCGGGGTGTCCCGGCACGGCGACCGTCTGCGAGGAGCGCACGATGCACCTGCCGAAGCTCGCCCCCCGGCATGCGACCGACCGGTCGGCGGCCCCGGGGGACGGTCCGGCCGCAGCACCCGCGTCCGGCGCCCGCAGCCGCACCTCCACCGCGGCCACCGCACCCGCGCCGGGACCCCGCCGGGCCCGGCGGACCGGCCGGCGACCGGCAACGAGGTCCGTCACGGCAACGGGCACCGTCCTGCCCCGCCCACCGGCTCCCACTCCGGCCCTGGTCGGCTTCACCACCACGGTGGTGGCCGCACTCACCGTGGCGGTCGCGGTGATGGCCCCGGCACCGGCAGCGGTCCGGGCCCGGGATGCCGCCGCAGCCCTGCCACCTGTCCCGTCGCCCGCCACCCCGGCCGGGCTGCCCGCGGGCATCGAGAGCCTGGCCTCCTATGTGGGCCAGACCTCCTGCGATCCGGTGGCCAAGCCCGGAGTGCTCCGGCTGTCGGCGCTGCTGACCAGGACCTACCCCGGCACCTCGGCCTGGTCACCGCGCCCCTGCGGTCTGGACGGGCCGGGGATGCAGAGCGAGCACTACGAGGGCCGGGCCCTGGACTGGTCGGTGTCGGTGCGCAATCCGCTGGCCGCCCGCCGCGCCGCCGCCGTGATCGCCTGGCTGCTGGCCCCGGACTCCGCCGGCCGGCCGGCCGCGATGGCCCGGCGGCTGGGGATCATGTACATCATCTGGAACAACCAGATGTGGCGGGCCTACCAGCCGTCCTGGGGCTGGAAACCGTACCGGGACTGCGCCGCCCACCCGGAGCCCGGCTCCGACACCGGCTGCCACCGCGACCACATCCACTTCTCGCTGTCCTGGGCCGGCGCGGCGGGCCGCACCTCGTTCTGGACCGGCAGCGTGGCCGCCAACGACTACGGGCCCTGCCGTCCGGCCGACCTGAACTGGGCGCCCCCCTACGGCGGCCTGAACCCGGTGCCCTGCCGCAGTTTCCCCCAGGTGAGGGCGGCGGCCGGAGTGTCCACCCTGGGCACCACCCTCGTGGTGTACTCCGGGGCGACGATCGGCCCCGGCTCCACCGGGCCCGTCGTGACCGCGGTCCAGAAGGCGCTCGTGGTCCCCGCGACCGCCACCTACGGCCCGGCGACCTCCGCCGCCGTGTCCGCCTTCCGGACGTCCCACAAGCTGCGTGCCGGAACCACCGTGGACGCCGCGACGTGGCGGGCCCTGCTGGCCGCGTTCGCCGTCCCGTCGGCGGCCCCGCCGGGGACCAAACCGGTTCCCCCGGCCTCGCCGCCGGGGACCAAACCCGCTCCGGTGGCCCCGGCCGATCCCCTGGCGCGCTATGCCGGGACCGTGCTGCGGTACGGGGCCCGCGGCGACGCCGTGGTCGCCGTCCAGCGTGCGCTGCGGGTCAGCCCGGTCAGCGGCTGGTTCGGACCGGCGACCAGGTCCGCGGTGGTCGCCTATCAGAAGGCCCACGGCATTCCCACCACCGGCAACGTCGGCCCGCTGACCTGGCACGCGCTGGGTGGCTGACCCGACCGGCCCGCTCCCCGGTGCCGTCCGCCCGGGTGCGTCGGGACGCCGGGGGCGCGGCAGGCCCGTAGGGTCGCCGCCATGACGCCCGGCACCTGGCGGGAGGGATCGACGGCGGAACCTCCGCGGGGGCGGCGAGAGGAGACCACCGACGCGGCCGGACCTGGCGTCGAGCAGGTCCGGCGCAGCGACCGGCGCCTGGTCGCGGCCTGCGCGATCGCCACCCTCGCCGCGGGGGCCGGCCGGTACCTGCCCCTGGGCGCGGTGCTGCCCTTCCTGCTCAGCGCGGTGGCCCTGGCCCTGCTGGCCCAACTGGTCAGCCGGGCGGTGGACGCGCTCGGGGACCGGCTCGGCCCGGGGGCGATCGGGGTGGTGCAGTCGGCGCTGGGCAACCTGCCGGAACTGTTCGTCTGCCTGTTCGCCCTGCACGCCGGCCTGGACGACGTGGCCCGGGCGGCCGTCGTCGGGTCGATCCTGGCCAATGTGCTGCTCGTGCTCGGGCTGGCGCTGCTGGTCGGCGGGCTGCGGCACGGCCGGCAGTACTTCGCCTCGCAGCGGGCCCGCTCGATCACGCTGCTGCTCATGCTGTCGGTGACGGCGATGGCCATCCCGTCGCTCACCGCGACCCTGCACACCCCGGCGGCCGGCCATGAGCGGGGGCTGTCCGTGGTGACCTCGCTGCTGCTGCTGGTGCTGTTCGCGCTGTCGGTCCCGGCGTCGGTGCGGGACGAGGATGCCGGCACGGGTCCGGTCGGGCGCCAACCGGACCTCTCCCCCGAGAACGGCGAGGACGGTCCGGCCGGGGACCATGGACCGGACCGCGCCTGCGGGAAGCGGTCCGGCCGCCCGCAGACCGCCGACGGCCCGCAGCGGCAGCAGCCGGCGTGGCCGCTGCGCACCGCGGTGATCGCCCTGGCCGCGGCGGGGGTGGTCGCGGCCGTCGTCTCGGACTGGTTCGTCCGGGCGCTGGAGCCCGCGATGTCCGCGCTGCACCTGTCCCAGACCTTCGCCGGGCTGGTCGTGGTGGCCATCGCAGGCAACGCCGTGGAGAACGTGGTCGGAATCCAGTTGGCCGGGCGCAACCGGGCCGACCACGCCCTGTCGGTGATCCTGCAGTCCCCGGTGCAGATCGCCCTCGTGCTGGCGCCGGCACTGGTCCTGATCGCCCCGCTGGTCGGCGCCACGTTCACCCTCGTGCTGCCGCCGCTGCTCATCGTCGCGCTGTTCCTGGCCGCGCTGATCGCCGTCCTGGTGGTGGTGGACGGGGAGTCGACCTGGCTGGAGGGCGCCACGCTGGTCGTGGTCTACGTGCTCGTCGCCGCGGCGTTCTGGTGGGGCTGACGGTTCCGGCGGGGCCGATGACTGCGGATCAGCCGTGCCGCAGGATCGGGGCGAGCCGCTCCAGCACGCCCGCGTCCTCGATGGTGCTGGGCACCTCGGGATTCTTGCCGTCGGCGATCTCCCGCATCGTCTTGCGCAGGATCTTCCCGGACCGGGTCTTCGGCAGCCCGCCGACGATGTCGATCTCGCGCAGCGCGGCGACGGCGCCGATCTCGTCCCGGACGGCCTGCACGAGCTCCCGCTGCAACTGCTGCGGGTCGGCCTCGACCCCGGCCTTGAGGACGACGAACCCGCGCGGGACCTGCCCCTTGAGGTCGTCGTGGACCCCGACCACGGCGCATTCGGCGACCAGCGGATGTGCGGCCAGCACCGCCTCCATCGACCCGGTGGACAGCCGGTGCCCGGCCACGTTGATGACGTCGTCGGTGCGGCCCATCACGTACAGGTAGCCGTCGGCGTCCTTGTAGCCGCCGTCGCCGGTGAGGTACCAGCCCGGGAAGGCCGACAGGTACCCGGCCACGTAGCGCTCGTCGTCACCCCAGAGCGTGGGCAGGGCGCCGGGCGGCAGCGGCAGGCGGATGCAGATCGCGCCCTCGGTGTCCGCCGGTTGCGGCTCGCCCCCGGAGTCGAGCACCTGGACGTCGTACCCCGGCACCGCCACCGACGGCGAGCCCGCCTTGATCGGCATCGGCTCCAGCCCACGCAGGTTGGCCGCGATCGCCCAGCCGGTCTCGGTCTGCCACCAGTGGTCCACCACGGGGATGCCGAGCACCTCGCAGGCCCAGGCGTAGGTGTCCGGGTCCAGCCGCTCCCCGGCCAGGAACAGCGTGCGCATGCTGGACACGTCGTAGTGCCTGAGGTGCTCGGCCCTCGGGTCCTCCTTCTTGATCGCCCGGAACGCGGTTGGCGCGGTGAACAGCGCGTTGACCTTGTACTGCGCGATGACCCGCCAGAAGGCGCCCGCGTCGGGCGTGCCGACCGGCTTGCCCTCGTAGAGCACGGTGGTCGCCCCGGCCAGCAGCGGCCCGTAGACGATGTAGGAGTGGCCGACCACCCAGCCCACGTCGCTGGCCGCCCAGAACACATCGCCCGCGCCGACGTCGTAGATGTTGCGCATCGACCATTGCAGGGCGACCGCATGCCCGCCGTTGTCGCGCACCACGCCCTTGGGCTTACCCGTGGTGCCGGAGGTGTACAGGATGTAGAGCGGGTCGGTGGCCTCCACCGGGACGACCTCGGCCGGCTCGACGGCGCCCGGGGTCATCAGCGTCGCCCAGTCCAGGTCGCGCTCGCCGAGCTCGGCGGTGACCTGGGGACGCTGCAGGATGACGCACCGCCCGGGCTTGTGCGTGGCCAGTTCGATCGCGTGGTCGAGCATGGGCTTGTAGGCGATGGTCCGGGTCGGCTCGATCCCGCAGGACGCCGACACGACCACCTTCGGCTTGGCGTCGTCGATCCGGACCGCCAGCTCGTGCGGGGCGAAGCCGCCGAACACCACCGAGTGCACCGCGCCGATCCGGGCGCAGGCCAGCATCGCGATCGCGGCCTCGGGGACCATCGGCATGTAGATGACGACCCGGTCACCCTTGACCACCTCGAGGCTGCGCAGCACCCCGGCGAACCGGGCCACCTCGTCCAGCAGCTGGGCGTAGGTCAGGGTGCGGGCCGAGCCGGTGACGGGCGAGTCGTAGACCAGTGCGGCCTGGTCGGCGCGTCCGCCGATCACGTGCCGGTCCAGGGCGTTGAAGCAGGTGTTGAGCACTCCGTCGGTGAACCACCGGTAGAAGGGCGGATTGCTGTCGTCCAGCACCCGCCGCGGTGGCTTGATCCAGTCGATCGCACCGGCCGCCTCGCCCCAGAAGCCGTTCGGGTCCTCGATGCTGCGGCGGTACGCCTCGGCGTAGGCGCCGTTGCCCTGCGTCGTCATGGCTGCATCGTCGCTGGCCGGAACGGGTGGAGCCAACCCCTCGGCGGCGAGCCGACCGCCTGGAGCGATGAGCGGAAGGATCCGTCGGCTGTGATCTGAGGCCCCGCAGCGGCGGGTCTCAGGCGCCGGTGACGGGTGCCTCGCGGTCAAGATCCGCAGCGGTCAGATCGATCACTCGGTCGGCTTCGCGGACGGGCAACTCCGGGGCGGCACCGGGAGCGGCGACAGCACCCGCAGCGGTGTCGAGGAGATCCTCCTCGACGGCGTCGGTCCGGGCGGACGGGCTCACGGCGGGGGCGTCCGCCCGCGGTGCCGAGGACAGACGTACCCGTTCCAGCCGGGCACGGAAACGGCGCTGCAGGGGCCTCTCGAGGTAACGCCACGACCCCGCCGCGACCAGCAGCGACAGCACCATGCCCGACCACAGCGCCACGGTCAGGGCGGATCCGGTGAACAGGTGCGTGGCGACCGACATGAACGGGTAGTGCCACAGATACCAGCCGTACGACACCGTGCCCAGAGAGCGCAGCGGGCGCCAGTTGAAGACGGTCCGACGGGTCCCCGTCGTGCTGAGGAGGAGGACCAGCGCGATCCCGGTGTAGATCAGCGGCCCCCAGATCCAGCCCGCGTACCGGGGAGCGAGCACGGGGAGCCAGAAGTAGGCCGTCAGGCCGAGGAACGCGACGGCCGGCGCCCAGCGCCCCGGCCGCCACGTCCGTTCGTAGACCACGGCCAGGCAGGCACCTGCGGTCATCGAGAAGACGGTGGTGTGCGGGGCCAACCTCACCCAGAAGCCCTCCGGCCCGCTCAGCCCCACGCGGAGCCTCCAGTAGAGGCTCACGACGGTCAGCAGCGACATGCCCCAGAGGAGCCAGGAACGCGCCCTCCGGCGACCCCGCAGAAGAACCAGGAGCGGGAGCAGCAGCAGCGGCCAGACCAGGTAGAACTGCTCCTCCACCGCCAGGGACCAGGTGTGCCGGAACGGGCCGAGCGAGCGGCCGTGGATGGTCTGGAAGTTGCTGTAGTACAGCAGGACGGGCTTGACCCAGGCGACCACCGAGGCCCGGGTCCCCCACCCCGTCGCCCAGAACACCACCGAGACCAACCCGACGAAGGTGAACAGCGCCGGGAGCAGTCGCAACGCCCGCCTGCCCCAGAACGCCAGCAGGTCGATCCGGCCGGTGACCCGGAACTCCTTGAGCAGCAGCCCGGTGATCAGGAAGCCGGACAGCGTGAAGAACGTGGTCACGCCCTCGATGCCGCCCGGCCCGAAGAGGGGGACCTGGTTGTGACTGAGGACGACGAGCAGGACGGCGAGCCCACGGACCCCGTCCAGGCCCGTCAGCCGTCCCCCGGTCATCCGGCCGTCGGGCTGCTGCGCCTGACGTGCCTGGATCCTTTTCCGCCAGCCCCCGACGCCCACGACCACGCGCCGGACCCTACCTGATCACGTTGTCGGCTCCTCATGGATCCTGCCGAGAGGAACCATGACCTTGCTCAACGAGGAAGGACGCTCACCCCGTCACGACGCGGGGAGACCGCAGCATCCGGCGGTACCGGTCAGACGGAGGCGACGACCAGCAGTTCGACGACGCGGTCGAGGAAGGCGTCGACCGAAGCCTCCCGGTAGCCACGAGACCCGCGCCGGCTCTTGAACACCGCGAGCCGGACCGCGTCGGGGGCCAGCGGCCGCCCCATCGCGAAGGACTCCTCGACCCGCCGGCACAGCTCGTCGACCTGGCCGGTGTCGTAGGTGAGCTCCAGACCCGAACCCCGGGGGAAGCGCTCGCCGTCGGGCCGGGCGAGCTGGGCCCGCAGCGACTGCTCCTGGGTGCGCAACTGGTTCTGCCAGCCGGCGGCCCCGGCCCGTTCCTCGCCGCGCTGCTTCTCCCGCCGGGCGAAGGCGTCCTCGATCCGGTCCAGCGCCGCGTCGACCGCCTCGACGTCGTAGCCGCCGCGGACCAGGTCGAACCCCACCGTCCGCACATGCCACGACGTCATCGCCGGGCCACGCCCGGTGTCCTCGTAGGCGGCCCGAGCCCGGGCGAGGAAAGCCTCGACCTGCTCGATGTCGTAACCCTTCGACAGACGGCTCGCGCGGGGGAACGTGTCGCTCACGGACCCATAGTGCCGGATGAGACGCTCTCATGGGGAAGCGGCAGGCGCGTCGGCAGTGGTGCCCTCGGCCACCGTCGCCGGTTGGCGGCGTTGTGCGGTCGATTGAGCGCGTGCGGCGCGGGAATCCCCGGGGCACCCGGGACTCCTCGGTCCCGCGCGCCAGGTCACCGGGACTCCCCGGTTCCACCACTCGACCGCACCCCGGTCCCCGGCCTCCCCGGCTCCCGGCCTCCCCGGCCCCAGGAGGCCGGGTCAGCCGGCGGTGGTGGCGGCGAGCTGTCCGCAGGCTCCGTCGATCTCCCGGCCCCGGGTGTCCCGGATCGTGGTGGGAACCCCACGGGCGCGCAGACGCTCGACGAACTCCCGCTCCACCCGCGGGTCACTGGCGGTCCAGCGCGACCCCGGGGTCGGGTTGAGCGGGATCGGGTTGACGTGGACCCAGCCGCGGCCGCGGGCGTTGAGCAGCTTGCCGAGCAGTTCGGCCCGCCACGCCTGGTCGTTCACGTCGCGGATCAGGGCGTACTCGATGCTCACCCGGCGCCCGGTGACCTCGAAGTATCCCCGGGCTGCGTCGAGGGCCTCGGCGACCTTCCACCGGGTGTTCACCGGGACCAGTTCGTCGCGCAGTTCGTCGTCGGGGGCGTGCAGGGACAGCGCGAGGGTGACCGGCAGCCCCTCCCCCGCCAGCCGTTCGATCGCCGGGACCAGTCCGACCGTGGACACCGTCAGCCCGCGGGCGGACATCCCCAGACCGTCCGGCTGCGGGTCGGTCAGCCGGCGGACCGCGCCGACGAGAGTGCCGTAGTTGGCCAGCGGTTCACCCATCCCCATGAAGACGACGTTGCTCACCCGCTCGGCCAGCCCGGCATCGGTCCCGTCTGCGAGATCCCCGTGCCGCAGTGCCCGCGCGGCGCCGACCACCTGCTCCACGATCTCCGCACAGGACAGGTTGCGGGTCAGCCCGCCCTGACCGGTGGCGCAGAACGGGCAGCCCATCCCGCAGCCGGCCTGGCTGGACACGCAGACGGTGACCCGGTCCGGGTAGCGCATGAGCACGCTCTCCACGACCGCGCCGTCGAACAGCCGCCACACCGTCTTGACCGTGGTGCCGCCGTCGCACTCCAGCCGCCGCACCGGGGTGAGCAGGGTCGGCAGCAGCGCCTCGTGCAGCCGCAGCCGGGCTGAGGCCGGCAGGTCCGTCATCGCGGCGGGGTCGTCGACCAGCCGCTCGAAGTAGTGCACCGACAACTGCCGGGCCCGGAACGGCTTCTCGCCGAGCTGCGTGACGGCGTCGCGGCGCTCCTGCGCGGACAGATCCGCCAGATGGCGCGGGGGTCGGGGCCGGCGCCCGGCGGTCAGGGTGAAGGAGGAAGGCATGGCCCGGCCAGTCTCGCACGGCCCCCGCCCACCCGGAGTCACCCAGAGTTCACCCGGTCACCACGCCGGGCATGCCGGTGATCAGGCCGGGACCGGAGTAGAACGGATCGCGACCCCGCTGCGGGCAGGGGTGGACGCAGTGGCAGACGACGGGCAGGGGGACGGTATGACCACCACAGCCGAGAACTGGACGGCGCTGGACGGCCACGAGGAGAGCCGGCAGCACCACATCAGCCATGACCGGTACCTGGACGAGGCGGACCTGGCCCGCGTCCAGGCCTGGTGGAGGGCGGCGAACTACCTGTCCGTCGGGCAGATCTACCTGATGGACAACCCGCTGCTGCGACGGCCCCTGACCGCCGAGCACATCAAGCCGCGGCTGCTCGGTCACTGGGGCACCACGCCAGGGCTGAACTTCGTGCACGCCCACCTCAACCGCGCGATCCTGGCCCGCGACCAGGACATGATCTACGTGTTCGGCCCCGGGCACGGCGGCCCGGCCGCGGTGGCGGCGGCCTGGCTGGACGGCCGGTACAGCGAGGTCTACCCCGACGTGTCCTATGACGCGGCCGGGCTGAAGCGGCTGTTCACCCAGTTCTCCTTCCCGGGCGGGATCCCGTCCCACGTCGCGCCGGAGACCCCGGGGTCGATCCACGAGGGCGGGGAGCTCGGGTACGCGCTCAGCCACGCCTTCGGTGCGGCCTTCGACAACCCCGGCCTCGTGGTGGCCTGCGTGATCGGGGACGGGGAGGCCGAGACGGGACCGCTGGCCACCTCGTGGCATTCCAACAAGTTCCTCGACCCGGCCGGCGACGGCGCCGTGCTGCCGATCCTGCACCTCAACGGGTACAAGATCGCCAACCCGGCCGTGCTGGCCCGGATCCCGGAGCCGGAGCTGGTCGAGCTGCTGTCCGGCTACGGCTGGGACCCGGTGATCGTCTCCGGGGACGACGAGAGCATGCACCACGCGTTCGCCCGGGCACTGGACGGCTGCCTGGACCGGATCGCGTCGCTGCAGCGCCAGGCGCGGTCCGCCGCCGGCACGGTCGGCCGACCACGCTGGCCGATGATCGTGCTGCGCTCCCCGAAGGGCTGGACCGGGCCGAAGGAGGTCGACGGCCTGAGGACGGAGGGCAGCTGGCGCAGTCACCAGGTTCCGTTCTCCGACCCGCGCAGCAACCCCGAACACCTGTCCCTGCTGGAGGGCTGGCTGCGCTCGTACGCCCCGCAGGAGCTCTTCGACGCCGACGGCACACCGGTCCCGCTGGTGCGCTCGCTGTCCCCCTCCGGGCCACGGCGGCTGTCCGCCAACCCGCACGCCAACGGTGGGGAACTGCTGCAGGACCTGCGGATGCCGGACTTCCGGGACTACGCCGTGCCGGTGGAACGCCCCGGGACCGGAGCGGTCGAGGCGACCAAGGTGCTCGGGCAGTTCCTGCGGGACGTCATGCGGCGCAACGCCGACCAGCGCAACTTCCGGGTGTTCGGACCGGACGAGAACAACTCCAACCGGCTCGGCGCCCTGCTGGAGGTGACCGACCGGGCCTGGACGGCGGAACGGCTGCCGGAGGATGACCATCTCGCCGTCGGCGGCCGGGTGATGGAGATCCTCTCCGAGACCACCTGCCAGGGCTGGCTGGAGGGCTACCTGCTGACCGGCCGGCACGGCTTCTTCAGCTGCTACGAGGCGTTCATCCACATCGTCGACTCGATGTTCAACCAGCATGCGAAGTGGCTGAAGACCACCCGGGAACTGCCCTGGCGCCGGCCGGTCGCCTCGCTGAACTACCTGCTGACCTCCCATGTCTGGCGTCAGGACCACAACGGGTTCAGCCACCAGGACCCCGGGTTCATCGACCACGTGATGAACAAGAAGGCCGACGTGATCCGGGTGTACCTGCCGCCGGACGCGAACACCCTGCTGTCGGTGGCCGACCACTGCCTGCGCAGCCGCAACTACGTCAACGTCGTGGTGGCGGGCAAGCAGCCGGCGATGCAGTTCCTCGGCATGGACGACGCGATCGTGCACTGCACCAAGGGCATCGGGATCTGGGAGTGGGCCAGCACCGACGCCGGGCAGGCCCCGGACGTGGTGATGGGCTGCGCCGGGGACGTGCCGACCATGGAGACCCTGGCCGCGGTCGACCTGCTGCTCGGGTTCTTCCCGGAGCTGCGGATCCGGGTGGTCAACGTGGTGGACCTGATGCGGCTGCAGGACGAGCACGAGCACCCGCACGGGCTGTCCCACCAGGAGTTCGACGCGCTGTTCACCCGGGACAAGCCGGTCATCTTCGCCTATCACGGGTACCCGTGGCTGATCCACCGGCTGACCTATCGGCGGGCCAACCACCACAACATCCACGTCCGGGGGTACAAGGAGGAGGGCACCACCACGACACCGTTCGACATGTGCGTGATGAACCAGCTGGACCGGTTCCACCTGGCCATCGACGCGATCGACCGGATGCCCGGGCTCGGTGACCGCGCCGCCCACGCCCGCCAGCGGCTGCTGGACACCCTGATCCGCCACCACCTGCACACCCGGGCCACCGGTGAGGACCTCCCCGAGGTGCGCAGCTGGCAGTGGACCCGCTGACCTCCCGGCGCTGAACCCACCGGCCCCGCTCCACGTCCGCGCGACCCGACGCACGGCCGTGGAGTGGGGCCGTGCCGTGGGTGCGGCGGTCCCTGCCTGCGGACGAGCCGCGCACTGCGTCGGCCGGGATCAGCGGCTGGCGACGAGGAACTGCAACAGCAGGTAGACGGCGGGCGCGGTGGGCAGGAGGGAGTCCAGCCGGTCCATGATCCCGCCGTGGCCGGGCAGGAGGTTGCCCATGTCCTTGATGCCGAGATCCCGCTTGAGCAGGGACTCCGACAGGTCGCCCAGGGTCGCGGTGACGACTGCGGTCGCCCCGACGGCCACCCCCGCCCACCAGGGACCGTGCAGCAGCAGGACCACCGCGGCGGCCCCGACGCCCATCCCGGTGACCAGGGAGCCGCCGAACCCCTCCCAGGACTTCTTCGGGCTCACCGACGGCGCCATCGGATGCCGGCCGGCCAGCACGCCCGTGGCGTAGCCGCCGACATCGTTGGCCACGACGACCAGGATGAACACGACGATCCGCTTCGGACCGTCCGGTGCCGCGAGCATGAGCATCGCGAACCCGGCGAGGAAGGGTACGTAGGCGGCCGTGAACACCGCCGCGGCGACGTCGCGGGCGGCCTCGGACACCCCGTCGATGATCCGCCAGAGCAGGGCCCCGAAGGCGGTCAGCGCGAACGAGACCAGCAGGCCCTCCTCTCCCGCGACGAAGGCGGAGACGAGCATGCCCACCGAGCCGACGGCGATCGGGATGACCGGGACGGTGATCCGCCGTGCGGTGAACGCCCCCGCCAGCTCCCAGACCCCCAGCACGACGGCGGCCGACGCCAGCGCGACGAAAGCCTCCTTGCGGAAGAACAGCGAGGCGGCGACGGCGGCCCCGAGACCGGCGCCGACCCCGATCGCTGCGGTGAGGTTGCGTCCCGCACGCGGCTGACGGCCGGCAGGTTCGGCGTCGGCAGGGGCAGGGTCGTCGTCAGGGGCCGAGTCATGGGCGGCGCCGGCATACCCGACGTTCCGGGGCTCCCCCACTGCGTCGCGAAGTCCGTCGAGCCGGTGGCCGGCGCGTTCGGGGCTGCCGAACTCGGTGCTCTCCTGACCGTGCCCGTGGAGACCGCGGCCGCCGTCGCGGGGGTCGGCGGCCTCGCCGGGACGGACCGGGTGGTCGGCACCGCCGGGGCGGGGGTCGGCGGTGTCGCCGGGGCGGACCGGGTGGTCGGCCCGGGACCGGTTCGGGGTTCGGGCGGCCCGGGACCGTGGGGTACCGAGATCGGCGAACGGGTCGTCGGGGGTCCCGCCGGGTCCGGCCGGCGGCTGCTCGCCGGTCTCCTGACGTTCCCGGCGTCGGCGCGGGGGGGTGGGGCCGGGTCCTGCCCCGGTGGGTCCGGCCGTGGGAACGGTCTCAGCGGGAAGGCCGACGGGCGGGCCGGCCGGAGCGGGAGTGCCCCGTTCCGGGAGCGCACCGGCGGCGGGCGGACCACCCAGCGGACCGGGATCACTCGGCAGGTCGGAGCCGCCCAGCAGCCTGGGACCGCCCGGCAGACCGGGACCATTCGGCAGACCGGGACCATTCGGCAGACCGGGACCGCCCGGCAGGTCGGAGCCGCCCAGCAGCCCCGGACCGTTCGGCGGCTCGGCGGGGGCATCCGTGGTGCCGGACGCGCTCCGGCTCCGGCGTCCGATCGGCCGGGGCAGGCCGGGCGCCTCGTCGTCACCGCCCGGCCTGCCGTTGCTGATCACGTCGGCGAACGGCTCCTCCGCCGGGCCTGCCGGCCCTGTGGGGGCGGGCGCATCGACCGGGCCGAGCAGCGGCACCGGTCCGGAGACCGGGAACGGCGGCGGGACGGGGGGCGCGGCTTTGCGTCCGCGACCGAACAACCGCGGGATCCGCCGGGTCGACCCGCCACCGGAGGTCGGGAAGGGGTCCGCAGGCAGGTCCTCGGACACCGGGCCGGGCAGGGGCGGCAGTTCGCCGGTGGTGCGGCCGAGCAGACCGCCGTGGCGGGCGGGATCGCCTGGCACGGCGTCCGGGGGTGGCGCAGTCCGGTCAGGGCCGAGTTCCCCGAGCAGGCTGTCCCGGGCCTCGGTGGGCCGGTCCGGTGCGCCGGTCCGGGGGGCGCCGGGGGCCGCAGGCGGGGCGGACAGCGCACGGCCGAGCTTCGGCGCCCGACCGGTGACCGGAAACGGGCT
>DASTGO010000271.1:0-2611 GCA_035719045.1 Kineosporiaceae bacterium
CCTGACCAGACAACGGATGACCCACTGGCAGACGGCACTCCAGCGGCCGACGGCCCCGTCGACCCAGCAGCACACCCCGCAACCGCAGACCCCGCAACCACAGACCCCGCAACCACAGACCCCGCAACCGCAGACCCCGCAACCGCAGACCCCGCAGCAGGCGGTGCCCGATGGCGCCTCGACAGAGATCCTCCTCGACCCCGCGGACGACCTCGGTCCGCTGCCCGCGGCCGGCGAGCAGGACACCCCCGGTTCCTCCACCCCAGACCTGCTCGGACCGATGGAGATCACCCCCGACCAGGCGCTCACCCTGGACGACCTCCCCCGGGCCAAAGCCAGACTCAGCGAGAAACAGAAACTGGCCCTGCTGACCGAATACGAGCAGGCCGACTCCCAAGGACTGGGCACAGCCTGGCTGAAGGCGCGAGGCATCGCCCGCGGCCGGATCACCGATTGGCGCAGGCTCCGGGAGACCGCCCAACTGCCGGCAGGCCACCCCCTACTGGCCACCAGACCGGACTACTTGTCCGAGGCGCAGAAGGCCGCTCTGGTCCGGAAATACCGCGCCGCCATCGCGCAGGGTCAGGATCAGGAGTGGCTGGCGGCGATGAACCTGACCAGACAACGGATGACCCACTGGCAGACGCTGCTCCAGCCACCGACGGTCCCCTCGGCCCAGCAGCAGACCCCGCGACAGCAGAACCCGCAGCAGGCGGTGCTCGGTGGCGCCTCGACGGAGATTCTCCTCGACCCCGTGGACGACCTCGTTCTGCAACCGACAGCCGGCGACCAGGGCGCCCCCGATTCCGCCGCCACCCTCGATCTGCTCGGACAGATGGAGATCGACCCCGCCCAGGCGTTCACCCTGGACGACCTCACCCGAGCCGGCCCCAAGCTCAGCGAGGAGCAGAAACTCGCCCTGCTGGCAGACTACGAGCAGGCCGCCGCCCAAGGACAGGGCACGGCCTGGCTGAAGGCGCAGGGCATCAACTCCGGTCAGATCAGCGCGTGGCGCAGGCTCCGGGAGACCGCCCGAATACCGGTAGGCCACCCCCAACTGGCCACCAGAGGGCGCCACCTGTCTGAGGCGCAGAAGACTGGTCTGGTCCGGGAATTCCGCGCCGCCGTCGCACAGGGTCGGGATCAGGAGTGGCTGGCGGCGAAGAACCTGACCAGACAACAAATGGCCTACTGGCAGAACCTGCTCCAACTGCCGACGGCCGACGGCCAGGACACCCCCGGTTCCTCCACCCCCGCTCTGCCCGGACCAGTGGGGATCGACCCGGATCAACTGCTCACCCTGGACGACCTCGCCCCGGCCAACGTCAGGCTCGCGGCAAGGATCGTGGTTCCCGGCCTCATCAGCATCGACCGGCAGGGTTCACCGCAGCCGCTGCAGCAGCAGCCCGCGGTGGGGGACCTGCTCGACCTGGGGCGTGCCCGCCTGGACCACAGGGAGCGACTGGAGGACACCCTCAGCCGTGAGCAGGACCGGCCACGCCTGCTGCTGCTGACCGAGGGCCTCGCCGCAGCCCTGGAACAGGTCGCCCACACCCTCGCCAGCACCGAACCCCCCACCGCCACCACGGCGGACCTGTTGGCCACGATCGACCTGTGGCGACGGGCCGCCCTGGACGCCGCCGGTCAGGTCGTCGACGGTCTGGCCCTGGGCGCCGCCCAGAACCTCAGGCTGCACTCCCTGCTCCAGGACGCCTGGGGGCCGTTCGGGGAATCCACCTGGCACCGTCTGGCCACCCAACTCCGCGACCTGCCCACCCAGTCCCGGGCCACCCGGCAAGCAGGCCTGGCCGCCATCAACGACCGCTACGCGACCCTCACCCGCGCCTTCCACGCCCAGGTCGCCGACGTCCTGCCCAGCCACACCTGGTTCCGGCGCCCCGCCTCCGGCGCCCGGACCCCACACACCCCCACCGACCCCGGGGCCTCCACCAGCAGCACACCCCCACCCGGTACCAGCAGACCAGGGACAACCGACGCCGGCGGAACCACCACCAACCCCCCCACCGGCCCCACCCGCCACGCCGACACCAACCCCGCCCTCCGGCTGTGGGATGCGCCAGTTCCGGATGCGCCGATGCGGGATGTGTCGATGCGGGATGTGTCGATGCCGGACCCGTGGATGCCGGATGTGTCAATGCCGGACCCGTGGATGCCGGACGTGTCGATGCAGGACGCGTGGATGCCGGACACGCCGGTGCCCGGGCTGGCCCGGGTCACCCAGGGCCCTCTCCCCGGCGGCGCCGTCGAGGCGGAAGGCAGGTGGTGGCAGGCGATGGTGGAGGACGCACCGACACGCCCTCCGGCGGCGGCTGCCGCCCCCGAGCGAACAGGCTCTGCGGTTCGGCCGGGGGCCGGTACCAGGCAGGTGGCTGCAGGACGAGCCGCTGCCCGGCCGGGGTATGCCGAGGCGTTGAAGGTGCTCGGGGAGGCGTCGTTGAGCCGGGATGAGCATCATTCCGTCCGGGTCCAGCTGAGGACCTTGTTCCATCGGGGTGATCCGGTGGGGTGGCCCGCGTGGGGGGTGCGTCCTGAGCTGGTGGGGGTGTTCCCGTCGGTGCCGGTACTGGCGGTGCTGCGGTGGCCTCATCCG
>DASTGO010000272.1:0-8704 GCA_035719045.1 Kineosporiaceae bacterium
GGCCGCCAGGACGGCCACCCCGGCGGCGGCCGCCGCCAGGTTCAGTGCTCCCCCGGGGACCAGCGGGCGCTGGGCGAGCACCAGCGTCGCCCGGCCCTGGGCTCCGGCGGCGGAGGCGGTGACCGTCACCGGCCGGCGGACCGGCTTGCCGGACAGCGGACGCCGGGCCCGCGCCGTCACCTCGACCCGCGCCCGGCCACCGGCCGGCAGCCTGACCCAGCCGGGTTCGAAGGCCACCCGGACCGCCTGTTCGGCGTCCCGGCCGGCGAGTTCCACGTCGAGGGCGGTGTTGCCCTCGTTGGCCACCACGAGTTCCGCCCGTGGCCGCCGCCCGCCCACCACCTCCGGGTTCAGGGTGAGGGCCAGCCCCGGGGCGGCCTCGCTGTGCAGCACGACCTCCTCGCAGCGCAGCACCTCGGGCCGGTAGGGGGAGCGGACGACCACGCCGAGCACGGTCTGCCCGGCCAGCGGGGGGCGCGCCGGGTCGGTGCTGATGGTGAGCCGGACCTGGCCGGACTCCCCGGGGCGCAGGGTGAGTGACGCCGGGACGGCCCGCACCGAGCCGCCGACCGGCAGCCCCTGGACCGTGACGCCGTAGGACTCCACCAGGTCGGAGGCATTGCCGATGCCCACCGTCAGGCCGACCGCACCGCCCGGTCCGAGCTCCACCTCCGGCGGGTCCACCGCGATGCGCAGGCTCATGCGCCCCTCCCGGCGAGGACGGCCCAGACGGCCACCACCAGCAGCGCGGTGACGGCTGCCGCGCCGAGCAGCCAGCCGCGCCCCCGCCGGACCGGGGCCGGTCCCCAGTCGGGCAGGGCGCCGGCCGGTTCGCGGCTGGGGACCAGCTCCGCGGCGCACCAGGCACACCAGCGCTTGCGGTCCGGCGGGTTGCGGCGACGGCAGGACGGGCAGACCGGTCCCGGCGCCGGAACGGTCCCGGCAGGCCTGGCCCCGTACGGGCGGACCGGTGTCCGGTGCTCTCCCGGGATCCCGGGACGGTCCGCGGCCCGGTCCGTGGCCGCCGCGTCCGGGTCCTCGGCGGTGGCGTCCCCGGGCCGGACGAACAGGCGGTGGTCCACCTCGCGCTGCTCCTGCGGACGGGCCTGCAGCACCAGGGGGAAACCACAGCCGGGGCACCGGTTGGCGGTGGGAGAGCAAGGGGTCCGGCACTCCGGGCAGAGCACGCTCACGGCGTCTCCTCGCTGGCGCTCGTCGCCGCCGCGAGCCCCGCGCCGGGCCAAGTGGTTCGCTCGTTGCGCTCACTCACGGCGCCTGCTCCCCGACGGGGCGTCCGGCGATCCGCAGTTCCACCACGGTCCCGACCGGGACCTCCGCGCCGATCATCGTCAGCAGCTGCTGGGCGCTGAGCTCCCCGGGATCGTCGATCTCGACCAGCACCCGGGGGTCGGGCGGGGGGAGCCGGTCCTCGGCGAACACCCCTCCGCCGTCACCGACCCGGACCCGGGACCCGGTGAGCGCCTCCAGCAGCAGTTCCAGGCCGTACCGGGTTCCCCGGCGGCTGAGCAGCGGACCGGTCGCCCGGAGCAGCTCCTGCTGGCGGGCCAGCGAGATCCCGGGGTCGAGGTCGGCGCCGACCCAGGACGCCAGGTAGCGGACCATCGGGTCCGGTGAGGTGGCCAGGTCGAGGTGGTGCCCGATCCCGTCCACCCCGGCCCGCAACGTGTCGGCGATCTCCTCGCAGATCCCGGCCACCCCGGCGATCACCGGGTCCGCGGCCATCGCCCGGGGGAGCTGGCCGACCAGCCAGCCGGTGCTCACGCGACCCCCTCGCCGGCACCTGCCGTCGCCCGGCGCCCGCCCGGCTGCCGGTGGCGGGCGGTCACGTGATCACCAGCACGCGGTGCTCGCAGGACAGCAGCAGCGCACCGGGCGGCAGCCGGACGACGTTGCCCGCCCGGGTGTCCAGCACCCGGTTGCCCGGCCGGCGGGTCAGGTCGGCGGGGAAGAACACCACGTCCTCCACTCCGCCCACGCCCGGGACCCCGCCGAGCACCGCGAAGATCTCGCCGATGTTGAGGTCGCGGCGGAACGGCCACCCCTGCCCGTGCGGCCCGCCGCTCACCGGGTTCAGGTACCGGTACAGCGCGGACTCGCAGGCGGCCCGGACCGTCTCCGGCCGCATCCCGGCGGCGGCCCGGACCCGGGCGGCCACGCTGATCCCGAGATAGGCGGGCTTGCCGACGGTCACCCGCATGGTGAGCAGCCGCCGTTCCTCCAGGTGGTCGGCGATGGTCCGCTGCAGGTCCTCGGGCAGGTCCAGATCGGCCAGCTCCAGGCTCTCCGGCGGGACGTCCACGCGCGGCACCACCAGCACCCGGACCGGGTCCGCCGGGGTCTGCGGCGGCAGGCAGCAGGCCCGTGCGACGCCGCGGGCGGCCTGCAGGGTGAGCCGCTCGAAGTCCACGGCGGTGACGGCCCGGTTGCCGCCGCGCAGTTCCAGCGGGCCCCGCAGCCTGACGTTCTCGATCGTCTCCGGGTCCACCCCGCCGGTGGCCGGGTCGAGATTGGTCACCGCGGACACCGACGGGATCGAGGTCCGCAGGGCGGTCAGGGTGCGGGCGCCGACGTTGCCGCGCCGCCCGCCCCCGTACCGGTAGCCGGTCACCCACACCTGGCAGCCCGCCGGGGGCACCGCGCCGAACCGGCGGAACCCGGCGGGGACGTCCCGCTCCGGATGGGAGGCCGCCGCCCCCGGCACGGTCTGCGGGCGTCGGACCTGCGGGGCGAAGGTGATCTCCCCGGTCGCGGAGGACCAGACGTACACCTCGTCGCCGGCGCAGGTGTCGGTGAAGTCGGCGACCTCGGACCAGTCCCGGCCGCCGGGTGCCGACCCTGCCGGTACGCCCGGATCCCCGGCCGCCGCCGATCCCGGGACCACCAGCCGGACCACCTCGTCGGGCCGCCGCGGCAGCACCGGTGCCCGCCGGACCCCGAACACCTGCCCGGGCTCCCCGGTGCTGACCCCGAGCAGTTCCGCACCCGCCGGTTCGCAGTGGTGCGCGGACACCGCCCCGCCCAGGCATTCCACCGCGATCGCGTCCAGTTGCGGGGAGCGGTCGTACGGCAGTTGGCCACCGGTGGGGGCGACCAGCCTGCAGCGCAGCCAGTGCGCCCGGGTCGGGCCGACCGGCATCGGCTGGTGCACCGGCGGCAGGAGCAGGGTCACCGAGCCGGTGGAGTTGAAGCCGTCGCTGCTGTCCGACAGCACCCGGACCGGCCGCCAGCGGGTGCCGTCCCAGGACTGCCAGACCCGCGGCGGGTCCTCCGGGCGGATCCCCGCCCCCTCGGCGGAGGTCTCCACGTCGATCCGCAGCAGGTTCCCGCCCACCGGCTCGGCGAAGCCCAGGTACAGCGCGTCCCCGGGCTGCAGGGTGGGGAAGCAGGTGGCCCGGCCGGTGCGGGTGCGCAGCCCGTCCCAGACGTCGTCGAGGGTCCCGTCGGCGCAGCGGGTCAGGCAGGCACTCAGCGCCGGCTGCCGCAGCACCAGGTCGGTGTCGGTGGTGAACACCACCGGGTCGTCCTCGCCGCGGTCGTCGGTGGCGACCTGGGTGCAGGCCGGCACCCGGACCGGTTCCGCAGGCGGGCCGGACAGGGTGAACAGCAGTTCGGCGCGGGCCGGGGAGGCCGGGTACGGCTGGATCCCGAGCAGTTCCAGGAACTTCAGGTACAGCCGGTCGGGGACCTGGTTCAGCCGGTAGATGACGGCCTCGCTCATCCAGGCGAGTAACTCGATGAGGGCCACCCCGGGGTCGGCCACGTTGTGGTCGGTCCAGTCGGGGCAGTAGCGGGGGATGAGCCGCTTGGCCTCGTCGACGATGTCCTGGAAGGTGCGGTCGTCGAGATTCGGTGCGGGCAGGGTCATCGGCCCGGTTCCTCCCCGGGGATCACGTAGAACGGGTAGACGAGATTGCGCTGGTCGTTGGTGGCGCGCAGCAGGTAGCTGATCCGGATCAGCAGCCGCCCGGCCTCCGGCTCCGGGGTGGCCCGGACCTCGGTGACCTCGATCCGGGGCTCCCAGCGCTCCAGCGCCGAGCGGACGGCCTTCTCCGCCAGGCTCACGGTTCCGGCGTCCATCGGGGCGAACACGTGCTCCCAGAGCGAGCAGCCGAACTCCGGCCGCATCACCCGTTCGCCGGGGGCGGTGGACAGGATGAGCCGGATGGCGGCGTCGGTGGAGGCGGCGCCGCCGTCCAGGGCGATCCCGCCGGAAGGGCTGATCCGCCCCGGGAACGCCCATCCCGCGCCGATCAGGTCCGCGGCCGACCGGTCGGCGCTCACCCGAACATCACGTCCGCGCTGCCCGCCGCGACCGTGCCGTTCGGGGCGTCGGTGGGGTCGTTGCAGGTGAGCACGGGATCGCCCTGCCGGGCGGCGGCCTGTCCGCCGATGAACACGGTCGGCGATCCCTGCTGGACCGTGCCCTGGTTCTTCGGCGGGGTGGCGAAGGTGCCGTTCGGCGGGACATGCGGCGGCTGGTTGACCGCGACGCTGCCGACCGTCGCGGCGGCCAGCCCGTTGACCAGGACGTCGGTCGACAGGCTCTGGGTCAGCGGACCGGAGAACGGCAGCGGGGTCGGGGTGGGCGTCACGGTCGGGCCGGTGGGGACCAGCACGATGTGGGTGTCGGTCCCGGTGACCAGGTCCTGGCTGCGGGCGGCGGGGGGCATCCGGCGGCTCCTTCAGTTCAGCCTGATCTTGCGGCCCGAGACGACGACGTCCCCGTCGCTGCTGATCTCGAGCTTCTGCTTGCCGGTGAGGACCAGCTTGTCCGCGCTGATGGTCAGGGTCCGCTCCCCGGTGAGGCTGCTCTCGTCGGCGGTCAAGGTGAGGGCGCTCGCGGCGTCGCCGAGGCGCAGCACGATCCGGGTCTTGGGGTCGTCGACCAGTTCCAGCCGGGAGTTCTTCCGGCTGGCCAGCACCCTGGTCTTCGTCTTCCCCTGCTGGTCGGCCTCCGGCTCGGGGGGGGCGGCCTGACGGCTCCACAGCCCGCCGAGCACGACCGGCCGGTGCACGTCGCCGAACTCGAAGCCGACCAGGACCTCGTCGCCCTGCTCCGGCAGCCACTGGATGCCGCGGGACGCGCCGCCGCCGGGCACGGCCAGCCGCGCCCACTGGCTCTCGTCCTGCCCGGACAGGGTGGGGAACCGGACCCGGACCCGGGCCAGCCGCTCCTGCCCGTCGTGGGTGTTGGTGACCTCCCCGACCAGCAGCACCGAGCCCAGCGGTGGCGGGTCGGCCGGGCCGCCGGTGCTGCCCAGCAGGTCGACCAGGGTGGCCGGGTCCTTCATCCCGGCGACGAACCGGGTCAGGTACGGCCCGTCCGCGCCGTACACGTGCTCGACGCCGGTCAGCCGGTAGTCGCCGGACATCCCCTGCCCGACACCCTCCAGCCGCAGGGTGGAGCCGGCCCCGAGCAGGGGATCGCCGACCACCTCCCCGCGCAGCACGACACCCGCGGAACTGCTGCGGGACAGCAGCGAGGTGGCCAGCCCGTCGGCCTCCGCACCGGTGGCCACGCCGCGGCGGCCGGTCTCGCGTTTCTGCCGGCCGAACGCGGTGCGGGCGGCGTCGGCCAACTGCTGGACTGCCGGGGCGTCGCTGCCCGGGTCCTGGTCCCCGGCGCCGCCGCGGACGCCCTGGCCGCCGACGCCGTCCCAGCCGTGCACGACCACCTCGTCGCAGCGGTCGGCCGCGGTGAACCGGGCCGAGAACCGCAGCAGGTTCTTCCCCCAGGTCGCGGTCCGCGGGCTGCCGGGGGCGGTGGGGGTGGGGGCGACGTGCAGGGTGGTGCCGGTGACCCACACGTCGTGTCCGGTGCGGGCGGCCCGTTCCTTGAGGAACGCCCAGTCCGTGCGGCCGGCCTGCATGACGTAGGCGTGCCGGTCGCCCTGCCAGCGGACGTCCGCGTCGAGCCGGTACTCCCCGGCGACGGCGCGGGCGATCGCAGCGTCGGACATGTTCGTGAAGGTCCGGGTGCGGGCGGTGCGGGTCAACCGGTGCGCCAGGTCGAGCCCGGTGACGACGAGCTCGTGGTGCCCGGCGCCGCCCTGCTCGACGGCGATCGCGGTCACCTCGCCCTCGGTGACCACCACCGGGTCGGACTCGGTGCGGAAGGCGATCTGGACCCGGGTCCCGAGGGTGAACGTGGCGCGGTCGAACAGCGCGAAGTCGGCGTCCTCGAACCGCAGGGTGAACCGGTCCGGCAGGTGCACGGACTCCTCGACCCGCAGTCGGCGCAGCCGCGGGTACAGCTCGCCGGGCAGCGGCCGGCCGTCCACCTGGACCACCGGGGTGTCCAGTCCGCGCCGGTCAGCCACGGCGACGCACCGGCAGCTCGGGGACCACCAGGGAGGTTCCGCTGGGGATCCGCAGCGGGTCGTCGATCCCGTTGGCCTGGGCGATCAGCCGCCAGCGGCCCGGGTCGCCGTACTCGCGGGCGGCCACCCGGTCGAGGGTCTCCCCGGGCAGCACCCGGTGCACGGCATGCGGGGCCGGGGTGAACGAGGTCGGGTTCTGCCGGGGCAGCACGTCCTGGTCGTCGTACTGCAGCAGGGACAGGTCGACCTTGGCCCGCAACGGGGTGCCGTCCGCCGCGAAGTACGTGTAGCGCACCTGCAGCCGCTGGACCACGGCCCGGAACGGCACGTCCAGCTTCCCCCAGTGCAGCTCCACCCAGGCCGGGCGCACCGACTGCCGGGACGGGTCACTGCCCGGCAGCCCGCCGGCCACGCTGACCAGGGACAGCAGCGTGGACACCCGGTCCACCACGCTGCTGCCGTCGACGGTGGCGTCCAGGGTGAGCGAGAGCGTGACGGTGCCGGACTGTCCGCCCTCGAACTTCAGCTGGGGGGCGTTGCGACCCTTGGCCGCGGGTCCGCTCCAGCTCGCCGACCGGGTCAGCGTGAGGTCGGACGGGTTGAACTGGAACGGGATCCGGCTACCGGTCTCCAGGTAGAGGAACGCCTTCTCCGCCATCGCTCAGAACACCTCCGCGTACCGGCCGCCCCGGCGCTCGAGTTCGGCCAGCACCCGCTGCTCCAGGGCGTCGAGCAGGCCGTCGACGACATGCTCGGGCAGCGGTCCGGGGGCGGTCACCGGGGCGGCCGGGTCCGCGGTGGCCGCTCCCGCCGTCCAGGCCGCAGGTCCGGGGGCCGGACTGCCCGCCGGGGCGCCCCCCGAGCCACCCGGGGCGGCCGGTCCCGAGAACGACGCGGGGAGGGCAGAGGCCTGAGCCGCGAACCCGCCGGGAACGGCGCGGGCGGCGGCACCCGGAATCGAGCCCAGGCCCGGGAACGCCTCCCCGCTGCCCAGGTCATCGGCCAGCGGGATGCCGCCCCCGGAAGCCGCCTCCGTGAACGCCTGCTGCAGCGCGGCGGATCCGGGCGGCCCGGCCGGACCGGCCCCGGACACTCCCGCCAGGGCGGCCGGCAGCCTCCCGGCAGCCGCGCCCATCGACGCGGCCGCGGACGGCACCCCGGCCAGACCGGCGGTGGTCACCGGGAGGTCCCCGACGATTCCCGCACCGACCGGTGGCGCGGGCCGGGAGAGCGCCCCGGCACCGGCCAGGGAGGCAGCCGCCAGGCCCGGGACGGATGCCACGCCGGAGGCCGGGCCGCCCAGCCGTCCCGGCAGTGGCGGGGTTGCTGATCGGGAACCGGTGAGTGCGGAACCGGTGAGCCCGGACAGTCGCGGTGGCAGCACGCGGTCCGCCAGTCCCCGGGTGGCCCGCTCCTCCAGGTCGAGGGCGCCGGTCGGTGCGGCCAGCGCGAACCGGGGGCGGGTGACCGGCTGGCGCAGGTGGATCAGCTCGTGGGCCAGGGTGACCAGGGCGGTCCGGCCGGCCCGGGCGGACGGCATCGCGGGCAGGTGCACGACGTCACCGGTGGCTGCGGCGACGGCTCCGCTCGCGGCCAGCGCGGCGCGGGTGGCCGGTCCGGACGTGACCCGGGGGGAGGTGCGGCCGGACAGCCTGCGGGCCCAGGTCCGCAGCCCGGACGGCAGGGGACGGGCCGGTTCCAGGGGCCGGTTCCGGACCGCGGCGCGCCAGCTCTGCTCGGGGGATCGGGCGGGAGGACTTGGGGACGGCCGGACCGCCGAAGGCGCAGGGGGCGCGGTGGCGGCGTGGGTGGCGCGAGGGTGGGAGATGGGCCGGGGGCCGGTGGGGGTGCCGGTGAGGGTCTGAGGGCGGGAGATGGGCCGGGGGCCGGATGACGCAGGAGTCAGGCGGCCGGCGCCGGACGCCGGCGCGGGTGCCACCTGGACCGGTGTGGCCGGGAAGGAAGAGAAGGAGCCCGGCAGGGCTGCCGTGGGGGCCTCGGCGGGCCCGGCGACGGGCAGGCGGTCCAGGGGCAGCGGGGACCAGACCGTGACCGCGGGCGGATGTGGCCGAGCGGCGGGCCGGGTGCCGGGCCGAGCGCCAGGCCGGGTGCCGAGCTGTGCGGCGGGCCGGATGGCCGGTGCGGCGGGCCGGATGGCCGGTGCGGCAGGCCGGATGGCTGAGGTGGCGAGCGGGATGGCCGGTGCGGCGGGCCGGATGACCGGTGCGGCAGGCCGGATGGCCGGTATTGCGGCCGGTGCAGCGGGCGGGATGGGCACGTTGCGGCTCTGGGCATTCGGGCCGGAGGGGTTACGTGCCGGGGCGTTCGTGCCCGGGGTTCTGTAGCCCGGGGTTCTGCGGCTC
>DASTGO010000273.1:0-9734 GCA_035719045.1 Kineosporiaceae bacterium
AGCGTCGGGGACATCGAGGGCAATGGCCTGGGCCTGGCCGTCGTCAAGCAGATCATGGCCCGGCACGGCGGCCGGGTCTGGGCCGAGGGCGAGCCCGGGGTCGGCGCCACATTCGCGTTCACCCTGCCGGCCCGGATCCCCGCCCCCAGCCGCCCCGCGGACGACCGGAGCTGACGATCACGGCTCAGGTTCGTCCCACCGGCGCCCGAGAAGGGAGGTGACGCCGCTCGGCGGGGCGAGGAGGTATGCGATGCGATGGCCGGTGGCCCGCCCCGGGTCGTTCCCGGGCCGACCGCCCCGTGCCTGGTCGTCGGCGTGCCTGGTCGTCGTCGCGTCCGGCTCGCTGCTGCTGCCCGGCATCGGTCCCGCATCGGCGTCGGCCGGCCCTGCCTGCCCGGCCGGGGTCGGCGAGTTCGAACTGTTCGAGCATCAGCTGAAACCCCACGGCGGCGATAATCCGTGGGACGTCCTGTCGTGCACCTACCGGTCGGCGGGATTCAGTGCGGAGGGCGGAGTCCAGGTCGAGTTCACCGTCTCGTGGCAGGTCGTGGAGTCTGTTGCCCTCGCGGTCATGGGGGCGGCCCCGTGCACCGGCGCCATGACGACCCAGCGCGGTGAGAACACGCTGTCGGTGGCCAGCGGTGACCACAGGGTCGGGTCCTACGCCGGCGCGGGGAAGGTCGTCCCCGGCGGATCCACGGGGGCCCCTGTGCCGGAGGAGTTCGCCCCGGTGCTCGCCGAGCTGGTCACCGGGGCCGAGCCCCTCGCCCTGCCGTGCCACGGCGGCGAAGCTTCACCCAGTCCCCAGGAGAACCCGGCCCCGCCCCCCGGACTCGCCTCGTCGAGCCCGGCCTGGCCCCCCGACAGCACGGACCCCACCCCCGCCGAGCTCCTCATCGCCGTCGGGCTGATCATGACCCTGCTCGGCGGGGGACTGGTGTCGCTCCTCGGGCTGGTCCGGCTGCTGGGCAGGCGGAGGGTGCCCGCGACGGTGGCCCCGGCCCCCGTTCCGGCCCCGCCGGTCGGCCCGGCCCCACCCGTCGGCCCTGCCAACGTGGCCGCCGCAGCCGAGATCGCCGCCGCCCAGTCCCAGCTCGGCGTGCCCTATGTGTGGGGCGGAGGATCCCTGGCCGGCCCCACCCACGGCGGATGGGACTGCTCCGGCCTGGTCCGCTTCGCCGTCTATCAGGGCAGTGGCGGGAGGACCATCCTCCCCCGGAGCGCGGACCAGCAGATCAGGTCCGTCCAGGCGGTGCCGCTCGATCAACTGCAGCCGGGCGACCTGATCGCGATGCAGGTCCCCGGCCAGCCCACCTTCCACCACATCGGCATCTACCTCGGCCACGGCCAGGTGATCCACGCGCCGCAGCCCGGCCTGAGGGTGACGGTCACGCCGTTGCACGCCTGGCACAGCCAGATCGTGCGAGCCGGGAGAGCCGTCTGAGGGGGGGCGGGAGAGCGGGATCGCCGAGCGCCCGGCGGACCGACACCGTCGTGGCTGCGCTGGTTCGAGGGTCCCGTGGTCACCGGGTCGGGGCAGCGCCGATCAGAGCCGGCTGAACCCCCTGGCGCCCGCCGGGACGCGGCCGCGGCCGCCGGTGCCGAAATCCACGACGACGTACTCGGCGGTGACCTCGACGACCCGCCCCATGCCTCGGCTGTCCAAGGTCACACGGTCGCCGACCTGGAAGTCGGCCGTGGTGGGGACGACAGGCGTCTCACGGACAAAAGGACTCGTGGTCAGGACGCGGCCGGCGGAGCGTGGTCTGCGGGACATGCCCTCAGTGTGAGGCCTCCCGGTCCCCGGAGACACCCCCCTGCCATCCACTCGTGCGCGTGCACCGGACGATCGTGGCCGTGCCGGGTCCGGGGACTGCCTGGATGGTCCTGGGTAGTCACCGTGCGCTCGCAGACGATTGCCGTCCGGTTCTCGTGTTACGGTCACCGTGGTTGCAGCGCAGTTTTCGTGCGGTCGACGGTCGACGGTGAGTCGTTCTCGCAAGGACGTCACCGTCGACGTTCTCGAATGTCTGTTCGCCCGCCCTGTGCGGGGGACGCGGGATGGCAGGTCTGCCTGGCGTGACAGCAGCAGCCCGAGGGCCGTCATCCGGCGACCTTCGAGGATCCCCATGGAGAACATGACATGACACAGGGCACCGTGAAGTGGTTCAACGGCGAGAAGGGCTTCGGGTTCATCACCCCGGACGGCGGGGCGGCCGACGTCTTCGTCCACTTCTCCGCGATCCAGGCCGACGGCTACCGCTCCCTTGAGGAGAACCAGCGAGTCGAGTTCGACGTGACTCCCGGGCAGAAGGGCCCGCAGGCCACGAACGTCCGGCCCATCTGACCTCCGGGGCCGTTCCGCACGACGTCGACGGGTGTCCGCCAGCAAGGCGGCGCCCGTCGACGTCGTTGTGCTCGTGGTGTTCCGCCGTCGGCAGGTCGGCAGGAAGAAGGGCCGGCGGCGAGGTGGGGGGAACCTCGCCGCCGGCCCTGGAGCCGGCCGGGTGATCACCGCTGGGGGACGGTGACCACCCGGCCGCGCCATCCCGTCCGGTCAGGGGTGTCCCGGACGGGCCGGCATCACAACGGGGTGCGAACGCTCCCCGTGCGCCAGCCGGAGGCGCCGGCACCGTTGACCGCCTGGATCCGGTAGTAGTACCGGGTGTTACGGGCCAGGCCGGTGTCGGTGTAGTTCAGCGTCGTCCCGGAGACCGTGAGGGTCGCCTGGACGGTCGCGAAGGTGCTGCTGGTGGAGCGCTGGATGACGTAACTGCCCGCCCCGGTGCCCGCGGTCCACGTCAGGTTGACGTTGGCCGAGGCCGGGGGACCGGCCACCGCGGTCGCCGTCAGGGTCAGGTTGCCCGGTGTCGACGGGGCCCGAACCGTCAGGTTCACGCTGGCGGACAGGTTGGAGGCGGCCGCGGGGAGCCCGTTGATCGACGGGTACGTGGCCTGCACCCGGTAGTAGTAGCGGGTCCCCACCACGATCGTGGTGTCCGTATAGGACGCCGTGTTCGTGGTGAACGTCGTCCACCCGGTGGTGAAGGTGGAGTTCGTCGCGCGGATCACCGTGTAGCTCGCCGCCCACGGCTGACCCGTCCAGGTGAGCTTCACCCCTGCCGGAGCCGCCGGGGTCGTCGCCGCCGCCAGCCCGGCCGGGGTGACCAGGGAGACGGTCGGGGTGGCGACGGTGGCCGCCGCCGACCACGGCGAGGGGCCGCCGGGGCCGGTCGACTGGACCCGGTACCAGTACTGGGTCGTGGGCAGGACCGTCGTGTCGGTGTACGACGTGACGTTCCCGGTCGGGGTGAAGGACGTCACGCCCGTGGTGAAGCCCGCATCGGTCGCGCGCTGCACCACGTAGCCCGTCGCCGCCGACGCCGCCGTCCAGGTCACCGTGGTGGTCAGCGGCCACGAGGCGGACGCCGTCACGGCGACCCCGGTCGGGGCCAGCAGGACGGTTGCCGACGCCGTGTTCGACCAGGCGGACGGCCCGCCCTGAACGGTGGAGGCGTTGACCCGGTAGTAGTACGTGGTTCCGGGCGTCACGGCCGTGTCCGTCCAGGCGGCGCCGGTCGTCACGATCGTGTCCGACACGTTCTGGGTGAACGTGGCGTCGGTTGCCCGCTGGACGTCGTAGGCGTTGGCGCCCAGTGACGGTGCCCAGCCCAGGGTGATCGTGACCTTGGCGGGGTCGGCGGTCGCGGTGAGGTTCGCCGGCACCGGGATGGCCACCGTCGAGACCGTCACCTTGGCCGCCGGTGACGACCACGCCGAGGCGCCGACCGCATTGGTCGCCTGCACCTGGTAGTAGTACGTCACTCCCGACAGCACGGCGTTGTCGGTGAACGTGGTGCCGGTCGTGGTGAAGCTGACCGGGCTCGCGAACGCCGGGTCGGTCGACCGCTGGATGGTGTACCCGGTCGCGCGGGCCGAGGCCCCCCAGGAGAGGGCGACCGAGACCGTGGGCGCCGCCGGGCTGGCCGTCGCCGTCAGGTTCGCGGGTACGTCGGGCACGGTGTTCTGCACCGTCACCGAGACCGCGGGCGACGACCACGGCGAGGTGCCGGGGTTGTTCGTCGAGTTCACGGTCTGGATCTGGTAGTAGTACGTGCCCGCCCAGGTCACCCCGTTGTCCACGTAGCTGTTGGACGCCCCGCCGGGGACCTGGACCGTCGTCACGTTCTGGGTGAACGCGGCGTCGGTCGCCCGCACGATCGTGTAGCTGTCGGCGCCGCCGGCTGCGATCCAGCCGAGGGTCACCTGCGGCACCGGCGGGGTGCTTGCCGGCGTGGACGTGTCCGTCGCGGTCAGCTGGGTGGGGGCCAGCAGCGCCGGCGCACGGGTGGTCACCGAGGAGCCCGCCGTCCACTGCGAGTACGCGACGGTGTTCTCCGCCCGGACCCGGTAGTAGTACGTGGTGCTCGGCGCCGTCGTGCCGTCCGTCCAGGTGGTCGGGATCGGGTTCTGTCCCTGGGCGGCAGCGGTCAGGTCGAAGTTCTGCACGTCCGTGGTGAACGCCGCGTCCGTGGCCCGCTGCACGAAGAAGTTCGTGGCGAACGGGGTCGTGGTCGCGTTGTTGGTCCACTTCAGCGTGACACCGGCGGCCGGGGCCGGATCCTGGGCGACGGACAGGCCGGACGGTGCCGCGGGGGTCACCTCGTACCTGATCGCCCGCATCATGTCGTTCTCCTCGTGCCCGAGCAGGTGGCAGTGCCAGACGTACTCCCAGCCGAAGTTGGTGACGGCGTTGGGAACGGTGATGGCGTTGCCGGTCTTCGGGTCGAAGGTGGCGATCTTCGCGCCGACGGGCATGGTCGGGTCGATCGGCCGCCAGCTGTCACCCAGCTTGAACGGCAGGCTCGGTGTGGCGGGCCGGATCGCGATGACCACGTCCTCCAGCGGATTCATCCGCAGGGTGTCCTTCCACCCCAGTTCGTTGGGGTCCGGCGGCTTGATCGCGCCGTCCCAGCCGACGCGGTTGACCAGCTGGACGTCCATCAGGTGGAAGTGGATCGCGTGGGTGTCGACGCCGTTGTGGGTGATCTTCCACAGCTGCGTGCCGTCGTTGAGACTGCCGACGGGGGTGCCGATGTCGGAGGGACTGAACACTTCCGTGACAGGTTCGGCGTAGCCCATCGGGATCGTCGTCTGCACGTTGGCGTTCGTGTTCGGCAACTCCACACCCAGGGTCGCGTTCATCCGGCCGTAGGCGGTCTCGAACAGCTCCTGGATCGTCTTCGGCTGAAGGGCCAGGGAGGCCGCGGCGTTCCCGCCGTACGGGGTGAACGAGATGCTGGTGTCCTGGATCCGCACGTAGTTGTCCGTCGACGTCTGGTTCGTCGTCGCCGGGTTGTAGACCTTCTGCGGGACGATCGGCTCGTGCTGCGAGGCCTTGAAGGCGTTCGGCAGCGCGGTCTGCAGCTTCGCCAGGTCGTACGTCGCGGCCGGGGTCGAGCTGTCCACCCGGAACTGCATGATCGTCCGGGTGTTCGGGCCGTAGCCCGGCTGGGTCGTCGGAGCGCCACCGGTCGACGTCTGGTCGGGGTCACCGGTGTAGTAGTCATTGCGCGGGTCGAGGGCCGGGTTCGGGGCCGGGGCGTCGTTGTAGAGCACGAGCTTGGCTCCGGCCGGGACGGCCGAGAAGTCGACGATCACGTCGGCGCGCTCGGCGGGGCCGAGCATGATGGTCTTGCTGGTGACGTTGCCGAAGGTGATGTCGCGGCGGTTGTAGTTGTAGTCGACCGGCTGGCTGTCGAGCACCACCGGGGCGGGCAGCATGCCGCCGTCGGTGCCGATCTCGACCAGCTTCGGGCCGCGGGAGGCCGGGTCCGGGACCCCGCCGTCGCGGCCGTCGGTCGGCCAGGTCGCCGGGAAGCCCGCCGTCTTCGCGGCCGGGACCATCGGCACCTCACCGGCGTTGGCGTCGTTGAGGGTGCCGTCGGCGTTCCACATCGGGGCGTTCGACTTGGCGTAGTACAGCTGCAGGTTCAGCATCCGGTCGTTGCTGGCGTTGAGGATCCGCAGCCGGTACGCCTTCCGCTGCACGTCGACGTACGGGTACGCCGTGCCGTTGACCAGCGGGGTGTCCATGAAGCCCTCCGGCACCAGGGACGGCGTCGGGGTGCCCGGGACGGTCGCCGGCTCGTAGGCCAGCGCCGGGTTGGCCGGGTCGTAGTACGGGTTGGCCTTGGCGCCGTTGGTCAGACCGGTGTACGGCGGCCAGAACCACGGCCCGTAGTCCCAGCGGCCCATGGCGTTCGCGCCGGTGGTGGAGGCCGGGTTCTGGTTCGGCATGTACACGTGCGGGAACCACAGGTTGCCGCGCGCGCCCCACTTGGCCCGGTCCCACGTCGGGTCCTCGTTGGCCAGCTGGATGTCACCGGGCACGAAGGTCTTGTCCTGGATGATCATCGGGATCTGGTCCGCAGGCAGGGTGCCGTCGGTGATCAGCTGCTGCTCGGTCGGATCGTTGATCATGTACCCGGCGGCCTCCCCGGCGTACACGTTCAGGCGCGTGATGCCGTAGGAGTGGTCGTGGTAGAACATCAGCCGCGCGGACTGCTGGTTGGTGTAGTAGAACGTCATCGCGCCCGCGCCCGGGTCGTTCGTTGCACCGGCGGTGCCGGCGGGGACGGGATCGCCGTTCTTGTCGTACCACATGTCCGGGACGTAGGAGACGCTGACGCCCTTGGGGTACGTGGTGTTCTCACCGGCCGGGGTCGTCCACTGGTGCGGGGTCCCGTCGCTGATCCACGGGGTGTTCCCGCCGTGCAGGTGCAGCGTCGCGCGGTTCTGGGCGTAGGAGGTCGTGCCGTCCGGGCCTTTGCCGGCGCCCATGGCGGTGGTGTCGACCGGCAGGAACAGGTCGCCGCCGGTGCCGGTGGGCAGTTCGTTGACGAACTTGATCCGGACCGCGCGGCCCTTCTGCGCGGAGATGAAGGGGCCGAGGTAGTGGATCGGCGCCACGTCGATCGGCTTGCCCGCCGCGTCGCGCTGCACCTTGCCGGCGGCGTCGGTGGCTTCCTGGACGTAGCCGCGCAGGGTGGTCGGCGGCAGGTCGGCGTGCAGCTGCTCGGTGTACTGCCGCACCGCGATGACGTAGTAGTCCGAGCCCGGGAACGCCGTCGTGTTCGGCTGCGCGATCGGGATGTACTGGCCGAGATCGTTCTTGTTGGCCGCGCCCAGACCGGGCAGGGAGTCCACGAACTTGCGGATGCCGGTGCCCGGAACCACCTTGCCGGCGGCGTCGAGCTGCGGCAGCGGGCTGTTGGCGTAGTTCGGGACCGGCCCGTTGTAGTCCGGCGGGTTGCCGGAGTTCAGCACCGCGTCCGCGGCGGCCTGGGTGGTGATCGGGCCGTTGATGCTGCTCGGCAGGATCGCCTGGGTGGCCTGGACCGTCGAGGTGAGCAGGTCGGCCACGGTGGCGACCGCGCCGGTGGCCAGGCCGGTGGTGGTGATGTCCGCGGTGCCGTTGAAGGAAGCGTTGGAGCCCTTCGCGGTGCCGCCGGTCGTGGTGGTCCCGCTACCCGTGGTGGCCTTCCCCGAGCCGCCGGGGGTGCTGGGGGTGCTGGGGACGGTGGCGTTCTGGCGCTTGCGGACCGGCACCTTGTCGAGCTTGGTGCCGCCGTTCTTGAGGATGTTCTCCGAGGCGACGTGCAGGCCCTTCGTCTTGGCCTCGTCGGCCGCAGCCTTGCGCATCGCGGGGGTCACCCGGTGCTTGATCATCTCGCGCGGGTCCATGACCGGGCTGGAGCCCATCTTCATGCCCGAATGGGAGCCGGAACTCCCCGCACCGTGCGTCGCCTGGGAGGTGGCCGCCGTGGCCAGCTCAGGTGTCACCACCGTACGCACCTCGGCGAGGGCCACGGCCACCAGGGCCAGGGCCATCGCCGTGCGCAGCAGTCTCCGTTTCATGGGTCCCCTCTTGACCTGCGTGATCGCCCCAGCCGAATGCGCCGGACGCGTGACTCGGGCGCCGGCCGGACCGGCGCATCTCGACCACGGAGGGAATTCCCTTTCCGCGGCGCATCCGGATATGCGTCGCTCAGGCTTCCGCACTGTGGTCGATTGAAGTTATGTGCGCCGTTCGAAGGCCTGCAAGCCAGATGACAGCATTTCGCTCGAACATGACAGGTGCATGACAGGGGTTAGTGCAGCCTTATCTAACTTCAATTACGGACCGTCAGATCGCACGACGGAGTGCTGATCTTCTGCGGTGAAGGGGGCCTTTTGGTCGCGACCGCCTCGTCGTGGTGGCGTCACCCGTTCGCCGGGCTGTCATAAATGGCCCTGACCTGCGGTGATGGACTTTCGCCGGGTCGGTCGGGAGGGTGGCCCATCGATCCCGGGGGCCCGCGACGGCAGGGGAGTGCTCCCCGGCGTCCTCGCCTGCATGCTCACGGTGAGCGGAGCAAAAGCCGCATAGCGGATGGGTGGTGGCGATGCGTGATCACGACCGAGGTGGGTCCGAAAGGCTGCGGGAGGCATTCATGACCGTCGGCAGGTGGATTTCCGGTCATGGTTCTCGGTGCTGCCCGGAATTCCATCGGAGGATCTGGGCCGGTGTGTCGTGCAATTCTCGCCGGACCCGCCCGGCTGATTCCCCGGGAATATCCTGCTCACGTCTCCAGGCCCCACGGTGTGCAGGGCGCGGATCCGGGGACTGTGGATGCGGTGGGGACTGTGGATGCGGTGGGGACTGTGGGTGCGGTGGCGCATCGTGCCCGTTTTCCGGGCTCGATGTGCCACCGTGCCCGGCCGCTCCGGGCCTGATCCTCCCGGTCGGGGCGGACCACACCCGTCGTGTGAACGCCCGCGCCCGGCGGGAAGTGGTGGGTGCCCGTCGAAGTGGTGGGGGGCCGGGCGCGCCGCAGTTTCGGGTTCGCGCGGCATGGGTACGGATCCGGCATGTGCGGCCAGACCGAGGCTTCCACCGCAGGGGTGACCATGCCACTCTTCCTGTTCGACCCGGTGGGAGCCGCACTTCTGTGCGCCGATCAGGAGATCGCCCTGCCGCCGGGGCCGGCGCTGCCCTCCCCGGCGGCGAGGGCCGGGAGTGCGGCTGCGAACGGCCCGCGCCTGCTCCACCTGGTGAGCGGGCGCTACCTGCTGCAGGAACGGGTCGGCCGCGGCTCCAGCGGCGTGGTGTTCCGGGCGCAGGACCGTTGGTTGGCCCGGCAGGTGGCGGTCAAGGTCTTCACCGCCCCCGGCTCGGCGGGCGAGGAACGGCGCGCCGAACGCGAGGCAGTCGTGCTGGCCCGGCTGCACCATCCGGGACTGGTCGGGGTGCTCGACTGCGGCAGCGATCGGGGGAACCGGTTCGTGGTGCTGGAGTTCGTGGACGGGCGGCCGCTCGACAGCGTCGTCGACGGTGAGGCGCTGCCCGAGGCGGAGGCGGTCCGGATCGCCGCAGGGGTGGCGGACACCCTGGCCTATGTGCACGCCCGGGGAATCGTCCACCGGGACGTCAAGCCGGCGAACATCCTCATCGACCGGTCCGGGCGGCCGAAGCTCGGCGACTTCGGGGTGGCCCGGGCGTACGGCGGGTCGGAGGCCCTCACGGCCACCGGCTGCATCGTCGGCACTCCCCGCTACATGGCCCCGGAGCAGGTCCGCGGGGAACCGCTCACCGGGGCGGTCGACGTGTACGCCCTCGGTCTGGTCCTGCTGGAGTGCCTGACCGGCAGTCCTGAGTACACCGGAGCAGGCCTGGAGTGTGCGGTGGCAAG
>DASTGO010000274.1:0-3097 GCA_035719045.1 Kineosporiaceae bacterium
TGCCCCGGGAGTGGATCGCTACGGCCGCCGGGAAGCCGATCGACGTGCGCGTGGGGGCGCGGGGCTGGTACCACCCGGAGACCGGCCGCATGTCTCTCGCGGACCTCGGTGAAGCCGTCGACGGGGCTGGCCCGCTCGGGAAGTCGGCGCTGCACGAGCTGTGGCACCACCTGGAGTCGGTGATCCCGGATCTGGTCGCGGCCGAGTGGGCGTACCACTGGTGGAGGACTTCCAGCGGGGATGTCGGTGGCCGGCGCAGGGATGGCCGGAACGGGCTGCGGTCCCTCGCGGACCTGCTTCCTGGTCTCGGGTACGGGCGGGGCGAGTTGACCCGGGAGGACGGGTTCGCGGATCCGTTCGTTGGCCGCGAGTACGTCGATCAGGGCATGTGGGAGATCGGTGCGATGGCAGTCGAGTCGCTGTTCGCGGGGTCGTCGTACCTGGACCCTGACCTGAGGGAGTGGATCATGGGCGTGCTGGGGCACCTGCTGGCGGAAGGGGCCGCGTGATGCCGGTCAGGATCAGGGGCGTTGTCGACGGGGTCCCGTTCGATGTCGAGGTGACCGGGGATCCCGCCTCCCCCACCGTGGGGTCGAGGCGGGTCGCCGCCCTGCTCGCATCCCGGGCCGGCTCCCGGGCGCGGGTAGGTCCGACCGAGCCGGCCCCCGGCGGGGAGTCCACCGAGGTGCGAAGGGTGCTGGCTGTTCTCGCCGAGCACGGCCAGGTTCTCTCGGTGTCCGGGCTGGCCCCGGATGCGGGCGGGCGTCCCCCCATTCCCCACGGTGCGGTGTCGTAGCGTCACCGTCACCCCCACTCTGTCACTCTCCGTCCGCAGGGGTGCGGCGACTGTCCACTGGTCCCGCTAACGTCGTTCCCGTGGCAGTGCACGCCTTCGTCGACGAATCGACCAGCGGGAGATATCTGCTGGTCACCACCCTCATGCCCCAGCACCAGCTCGACGCCGGGAGGCAGGCGTTGCGGGCTCTGCAACTCCCAGGGCAGCGCCGCATCCACTTCCAGTCGGAGCGGGATTCGCGCCGCCGCCAGATTCTCGGCGTGCTGTGCGGTCTCCCCTTGCAGGTGTGGGTGCGGGAGTGCGGGGAGTCGGACAACCTGACCGCCAGGCTGACGATCCTGAGTCACCTCGTGCCGGACCTGATCGACGCTGGCTGCACGAACCTCGTGCTGGAGTCCGACGATTCGATCGTCGTCCACGATGAGAGGGCCATCCGGGCGGCTCGGGTGAAGGCGGGGATCGACCCTGACGATCTGACCTTCCACCATCTGCGCCCGTACGAGGAACCTCTGTTGTGGGCGTCGGACGCGGTGGCATGGGCGTGGAGGAAGGGCGGGTCGTGGCGGGCTGCCACGAGCCCGATCGTCGCCAGCAACGCGGTGCTGTAGGGAGAGGCGACAGCCTCAAAACCGCGACGCCCCGCCCAGCCGTCGTCCGGCGGCCTGCGGGGCGCACGTGTCGGAGGCGATAGTTCCGCCTCCGCACTTCCTCGGACCCGGGGTCCTTGGCCTATCCAGTATCGGCAGGATTCAAGATCATCTGCAAGGCGAACTGCACACAGTTCCGTATCGGAGCATCCCAAACAGGGCGAATGCGAAGGGGCCCGCCCTGGACTACAGGCGGGCCCCACGCCCGACGCCTTGGCTGGACCGGGCATGATCCACTCTAGCCGGGAGGCCGCGACATAAGCCGCACCCCCGGGGCAGCGTGCGCGCCGTGACCAGACTCGCGCTACAGGTAAAGGCCATCGCCGGAGGGAAGTCCGGCAGCCAGAAACCTCCTCGGAAGGACGAGGAGGATCCCCTCAAGGCTGCAGGCCAGCCCAACGACGGCACCGCCCCTGACGGTGTCGAGCAGGTCGACCTGCTGTCCGGAACCGAGCCGGCCGGGCAACTACCCGAGGCGGAACCCAAGCAGGAGCCGGGACCCGACGCCGAACCGGACCCCGAGCAGGACGATCAGCAGCAGGTCGGGCAGGACTCCGTCGAACAGGCCGAGAGGGACGCCACCCTCGAATGGGCTGGCGACCGGTACGAGGAGGGCGACGAGACCGACCCTCAGGGAGCGTTCGCTGCGTTCACCGGGCAGGGCGGTGAGGAGGCGTGGCTCGACCGGGCCGATGACGGGACCCTCACCGGGTGGGTGCGTGACGCCGACGGCAGCGTGTTCCGGTACGCCGACCCGCACGCCTGGTGCATCGACGTGGACGACTCGGGCATGACCATGACGCACGGCCCGCAACTCCCGGCCGGCGGGGAACCGGCACCATCCGACCCGGGCCGGCAGCAGGCTCCCACCGCCCAGCCCGGGGCGGAGCCAGGCCTGTTCGACGGCATGGAAGGGAAGGCCCGCAACGGTGGCCGACCTCTGCGGGTCATCGCGGTCAGGCACCGCAGGTGACCTACCCTCAGGCCGTGGCCGGCCAGCAGCAGGAAGGTGAGACGCCCCGAGTGTCGCGGGCGGCGTCCATGCGGGCGTGGCTCGGCGGGTTCACGGCCGCGAAGACCGGGAGAACACCAGCGGACTGCCCCTACCAAGGTGAAGGCGTCGAGAAGGCCATGCAGTACCACTGGCTGCAGGGCTGGGCTGCTGGCGGGGGCGCAATCCAGGGGACGTGACCCCGGGACGCAAGCGGTAACGGTCGGTGAGCCTCAACGAGATCGTCCGATCTCGTTGAAGGGGCCGAACCGTGGCCGACTTGAACACTTTGACCGCAGCCATCCTCGGCTCGAGCGCTGCCTCCACCGCCCTCACCGTCGCCGGTCAGGCCATGCTGCGCCGCATGAACGCCCGCCAGGCGGCCGCGGACGTCTCCAAGACGGAAGCGGAGACGGAGAGCATCGCCGTCACCACCCTGACGGCGACCGTGGAGGCGTTGAAGGCGAGCCTCGGTGAGGCGTTCGCCGAGGTGGCCGCCTTGCGTCGGGAGGTACGGGAGACCCGGACCGAACTGGAGGAAGCGAACAGGCTGATCTCCAGGCACGTCCCCTGGGACGACGAGGTCATGGCCGAAGGCGCGGCGCACGGCATCAGCTTCTCCCCCTGCCCTCCCCTGCGGATCGGGGAGGCCACGACACAAGC
>DASTGO010000275.1:0-27307 GCA_035719045.1 Kineosporiaceae bacterium
CAGGGGCGGCTTCATCGACCGGTACGTCTTCCCCGACGGGGAACTGACCGGCTCCGGCCGGATCATCAGCGCGCTGCAGAACGTCGGCTGGGAAGTCCGGCACGAGGAGAACCTGCGCGAGCACTACGCCCTGACGCTGGCTGCCTGGTGTCGCAACCTCAAGGACAACTGGGACGCCTGCGTCCGCGAGGTCGGCGAAGGCACCGCGAAGGTCTGGGGCCTGTACATGGCCGGATCACGGCTGGGCTTCGCGCGGAACTGGGTTCAGCTGCACCAGGTGCTGGCGGTGAAACTGCATCCGGACGGCTGTGCCGACTACCCGCTACGGCACGAGTTCGGGGTCTGAAGCGCCGGGACCACCGTCACGAACGGTCCGCGCCACCGTCACGAACGGTCCGCACGCCCGCCCGTCCGGGTCCTCCAGCGACCTGGGCGGGCGAGCGCGACCGGACCCAGGGCTGCGGGCGCGACCGGGGCCGCGGGCGTTGCCGACCCGGCTCAGTGGTCCAGGAAGACCAACTGCTCCGGCGCGACCGTGAGGTGGACCCGCTGCCCGCGGACCTCCACCACGCTGTCGAACTGCGTGACATGCCCGTCCGGCAGGGTGACCAGCCGGTCCGCCCGGGCGGCCAGGTACGCGGGGAAGCCGGACAGGCTCACCGAGTCCGGGCCCTCCAGGTCCAGGTAGTCGGCCAACCGCCGGAACAGCCGGGGCAGCAGGACGAACTCCTCCTGCAACTGCTCGCGATCGGCGAGCCGGAACCCGGTCATCGTGACGTCCCGGGGCCACACCCCGCGCTGCTGTCCGCGGGCGTGGGCGGCGGCGGCGATCAGCTCGGTCCGCAGATCCGGGTACAGCCCGCCGAAGGCCACCGGATACGCCACACCCTGGCGCAGCAGCATCCAGTTCACCGAGTCCCGCAGCCCGGTCGCGTCCAGCTGCACCGTGGACAGATCGGGTGTGCCGCGCCGGCGCGCCGGGAAGGCGAATCCGACGGCCCGGCCGAGGCTGTCCACCCCCCTGGTGAGCAGATGTCCGGGCACCGCCACGGGACTGCTGGACACCACCGAGCCGTCCGGTCCCCGCTGCACGTCGGTGAAGCCCAGCACGGCCGCCAGGGCCGCGGCCCCGGCCTGGGCCAGTTCCGCGGGCTGATGCCATGACCGGGCGGAACCCCGTGGCGTGTAAGCGGTCTCCAGTGCGTCCAGGCCGGCGAGCCGGACTCGCGCACCACCGGTCGCGTTGGTCCGGACCGGGAGGCCGAGGCTGGTGAACGCCTGGGGGTCGTCCGGGTGGAACCGTAGCGACGCACCGCTCGGCGCACCGCCGACAACCCGGTACGTGCCGTTGATCAGGAGCAGAGGCACGAGCGAAACCCTAGGGCGTGATGGCGCAACCGTCACCCCCTGTGTTCCGCAGATCTCGCCGCGCACACGTCGGGCACGGTGAGTGGCCCCGGGACGACCTCCCCACCACGCGATCTCTCCCGCCGCGCCACCGGGCACCCACCGGCCGGGGTGCCGCGGGGCCGGCGGACGACCCGGACATCGCCTCCCGGACCGGCCCCGACCCGCAGCGGCGGCAGGAGTCCACCGGGCCACGATCCGCAGGCCGTGACCACGATGCCGGGCCTGCCGGCTTCCTGATCACGGTCCGTGCATCGCGGGCCGGGGTGTGCAACGGTCCGTCAACAGCTTCGGACGGCAGATGATCTTGTCAGAGTCGTACTTCGGGAAGGCGATGGCGAAATCCGTCCAACCATCACCGCCGGAACTGAGCACGATGGCCGGAAGGGGTCATCATCCCTGGTCATCCGGGGGATGAACTCGCGGATGCACGTGAATATGCACGGGAATTCGTTCCCGTGCAGCTGCATCCGGTCCCCCTGTCTGCGGCTTTCCCACCGGCAGATGCGATTTGCCCGACAGGCCTATGGAATTCCGTACTGGTACGGGTACTGTCTGTTGTCACTCACTCGTGGGAGGGGTCGATGGGAGGAACGCTCGTGACGGCAGGCCTGCCTGCACCCGTCGCCCGCTATCCCCTCGCTCTCGACAAGGCGATCCTGGTCACGCCTGCCGAGAGCAACACCGGCCGGGACGAGTGGACCTGCTCCGTCCGCCTGGAGGACCCCGGCGATCACAGCGGCCTGCGCGACGTCGAGGAGGGCGACGGCGCCGCCGAGGCCTTCGTGGACGTCCTGCGGCACACGGTGGGCCTTCCGGCGGAAGGGTTCCGCGTGGTGCGGCTGGTCCCGCCACCGGAGGCCAGCGGCGAGCGGTCCGTACAGGCCGACCAGACCAACCAGAGCGTCGTCACCAACCAGAACGTCGTCGTCGGCGAGCGCGTGGTCGTGAAGTGGATGCGTCGGCTGGTTGACGCCGAGCACCCGGCGATCCTCACCCTCACCCACCTCGCCGAGGTCCGTTTCCTCGGCGTCCCGGTCACCCACGGGATGCTCACCTGGCGTTCGCCGGGCGGGCGCGAACTGCCCTGCGCCGTGGCCACCACCTACCTGCCCCGGGCACGTGACGGCTGGTCCTGGGGTCCCGACCTGGTCGAGCAGCGCCTCGGTGCCCGGGAGTCGCTCGGGGCGACCGATGCCGCCGGCCTGGGACCGATGACGGGGTCGATCAAGGTCACCGACTCCTGGGTCGACGACTTCCCGGCCCGGATCGGCCGGCTGGCCGCCAGGCTCCACCTGGCACTGGCGACCACCTCCAGGGTCCTGCCGGAACCGGTGCACTACGTCGGCCCCGACGTCGTGCGTGCCTGGCACGCCGCCGCCGTGCGCCGGCTGGAGGCCGTTGAGGCGTTCGCCCGGTCCGACAGCTTCGAGGACGCCGGTCACGTGCTCACCCCGCGGCTGCCCGCCCTGCGCACCGCGATCGACGGCCTGCTCGCGCTGGCCGACCGGTTGCCGACCGACCCCGACCGGATCGCCGCCGGGGAAGGCGTTCTGGTGCAACGGATCCACGGCGACCTGCACGCCGGGCAGCTGCTGCGCTGGCCGGGCGGGATCGCGGTTGCGGACTTCGACGGCAACCCCGTCCTGCACCGGCACGCCGACCCCGACGACGGCGTCGACCCGCTGCTGCAGCCGGCCGCCCGGGACGTCGCCCAGCTGGTGCTGAGCATCGACTACGTCGGCCGGGTCGCGGACAGGCGTTCCGACTTCTCGCTCACCTCGGCGGTGGACGAGTGGAGTGTGCAGGCCCGGGAGCAGCTGCTGAAGGCCTACCGGACCGAGCTGGACGTGGCCGACCGGCCGCAACTGCTGGACTCCCGGCTGCTGGAGGCCTTCGCCGCCGAACAGGTCTGCCGGGAACTGCTCTACGCCGTGGACCACCTGCCCCGCTGGGCCT
The DNA here is from genome assembly GCA_035719045.1 of Kineosporiaceae bacterium. Classification (GTDB taxonomy): domain Bacteria; phylum Actinomycetota; class Actinomycetes; order Actinomycetales; family Kineosporiaceae; genus DASTGO01. The sequence goes on from DASTGO010000275.1 coordinate 3,367, forward strand.
TCGCCCCGCTTGCCGGCCTGCGCCTGATGAGCCCGGAGGCGGAGGAGCGCCCCACCGGACGGCACCGCGCCGCCCCGCAACGCCGGCCGGTGAGCGGCTCAGGCTCCGGATCCGGCCGCACCGGGGCCCGGACCCGCGGGCACTGACCACCCGGCACTGACCACCCGGCACCGACCACCCGACGCTGACCACCCGGCACCGACAGCCACCGCACGGACAGGGATCACCTGGACAGGACCACGCGGCGCGCCGAGGGATCACGGTTGCCCGGATCGACGGCCCTGTCCCGGTTACCGTCCGGCACATGATGGCCAGCACCCACCGGCTCGCGGGGGCCGCAGCCGGGCTCGCCGTCGCCACCGCCACGGGAGCCGGGCTCCTGCACACAGCGGTGACGACGGGGATCGCGGCCCTCACCTCCGCCGGAGCCACCTCTCCCGACATCGACCAGCAAGGCGCGTGGAAGACCGCCGACGCCGTCCTCCCCGATGAGCTCGCCGGGCACGGCGGGCCGCTGCGGCATCGCGGCATCGCCCACTGGTGGGGGCTGCCGGTGCTGGCCGGGGTGATCGCGGTGCGGACGGTTCCGGTGCAGTGGCAGTGGCTGGTCGGCGCGGCACTCGTCGGCTGGGCGTCCCACCTGCTCGCAGACTTCGTCTTCGGCAAGGCCAGTCCGTACCAGGGGCGTGGTCCGGGGATCCCGCTCGCTCCGTGGTGGTGGCATGTCGGCCTCGGCATGGACACCGGGGGCCGGCTGGAGTCGGCCGTCCGCTGGCTGGCCCTGCCGGCCGTGCTGGCCTGGCAGGTGATCACCCTCCTGCGCGGATCGTGACCCGGCGGGCCGCCGGGCGCACAGCGCGGGCGATTGCCAGGATGGCGGCGTGGCGAGCCCGATGACCCCCGCGCAGGCCTGGCACACCCTTCTGGAGGGCAACGGGCGCTTCGTGGCCGACCGGTCCCAGCGCCCCCATCAGGACCTCGGTCGGCGGGCCGAGACCGCCCAGGGGCAGCGCCCGTTCGCGCTGGTGTTCGGGTGCATGGACTCCCGGGTGGCCGCCGAACTGGTCTTCGACCGCGGCATCGGCGACCTGGCCGTGGTCCGCACCGCCGGGCATGTGGTCGACAGCGGGGTGCTCGGGTCCCTGGAGTTCGGGGTCGCCGTGCTGGAGATCCCGCTCGTGGTGGTCCTCGGCCACGACCGGTGCGGGGCGATCGGCGCCGCCCTGCACGCCCACGCCACCGGGACCATGCCGGGCGGCTACCTGCGGGAGATCGTCGAGAAGGTCACCGCGAGCATGGTCACCGCGGGACGGGCGGGGCAGCCGCTGGGCGAGCTGGAGCCGGACCTGCTCACCGAGGAACACGTCCGGCACACCGTCCACCTGCTGGCCGAACGCTCCGGAGTCCTCGGCGGGCGGGTGGCCTCCGGGGCATGCGCGATCGTCGGGGCCGGGTACCGCCTGGAACAGGGTCAGGTCCGGTTGCTGGACGCCCTCGGCCCGATCGGGGCCACCGTCCCCTGAACCGGGAACCGCCGCCCGACGACCCGCACCACCCATAACCCGCTGCCCCACGTCTGCGGCGGGCCCGGGGCGTCATCGGCGGCAAACGTCATCGGCCGGATCACCCGAAGGTGACCCGGCCGATGCTGGTGCGCGAGGGGGGAGTTGAACCCCCACGTCCTTTCGGACACAGGAACCTGAATCCTGCGCGTCTGCCTATTCCGCCACTCGCGCTAGCGCCTGAGAAGGCTAGCACGACCGGCAGGGTGTTCCCGACCACCCTGCCCCGGCGGGTCGCCCGCGGCCCGACGGGTGGCCGGATCCGCAGGTGAGGGGGATCATCCCTGGCAGGTGAGCCGGTGAAACAGGGCCGTCCGGCCGCTCCAGGACCCGTCCCGCCGGTCCCGGAAGGTTCCATCGTGACCCGATCGGGGCACTGGAGCGTTTCGGCTGTCCGGTGGGTGACGGTTACCCTGGCGAGTGCATCGACCGGTGAAGGGCGGCGCCGACGGTCCGGCGGCGCCCGGGGACGGTCGGCCGGCCGCGGGGGGACCCGGTGGCAACCGGCCACGGACGCGGGGCGAAGGGAGGTCGGCCGTGGGAGTTCTCGATCGCTTCGAGAAGGGGATCGAGCGCGCGGTGAACGGAGCCTTCGCCAAGGCGTTCCGAAGTGAGGTACAGCCGGTGGAGATCGCCAGCGCGCTGCGGCGGGAGTGTGACGACAGGTCCTCGATCGTCGGGCGGGACCGGACGATCGCGCCGAACAACTTCGTGGTCGAACTCGGACCCGCCGACTATGAGCGGCTCGGAGAGTGGAAGGACGCCCTCGGCGACGAACTGACCGCGGTCGTCCACGACCACGCCCGCCAGCAGCGGTATGCGTTCGTCGGCCCGGTCGGGGTGACCTTCGAGCAGGCCGACGACCTGGACACCGGGGTGTTCCGGGTGCGCAGTGCCACCAGCCGACCCCAGGGTGAGACCGGGTACAGCAGCGGGCAGCCCGCCGGGTACGGCCAGGCCCCCGCTCCCGGTTACGGACCGGGCGGCCCGTTCGCCGGCCAGGCGCCCACGGCGTACCCCCAGGGTCAGCCGTACCAGAACAACGACCCCTATCAGCGGGACGCCTACCAACAGGACCCCTACGCCGCCCGTGAGGGCTACCCGCAGGCCCCCGCCCAGCCCGAGCCCTACCCGGGCGGCTACCCCGCCGAGTCCGGGTACGCCGGGTACCCCCCGGAGGAGAGCGGCCACCCGGCGGCCGGTGCAGCGTGGCCCGGGCAGAGCCGGGGCGGTCAGCTGGCCACTCTCGACGTGGACGGCCAGCCGCACCAGCTCGCCAAGCAGGTCACCGTCCTCGGCCGTGCCCTGGACGCCGACGTGGTGCTCGACGACCCCGGGGTGTCCCGCCGGCATGCGGAGATCCACCTCATCGACGGCCGTGCCCGGGTGATCGACCTCGGCTCGACCAACGGGACCTTCGTCGACGGCGAACGGGTGCACGCCGGGGACCTGAACGAGGGCAGCACGATCACCGTCGGCCGCACCCGGATCGTCTTCCACTCCGGTCAGTGGTGATCGCCCGGCGATGAGTGCCCTCACCCTCACCCTGCTGCGTCTGGGCTTCCTGGCGCTGCTGTGGGTGTTCGTCATCTCGGTCGCGGCCGTCCTGCGCCGCGACCTGTACGGCACCCGGGTCACCCGGCGGGCCACGGTTCCGGTGGCACCACGGCCCAGCGCCCGGCCGGCGCCCCCGCCCCAGGACCGGCCGGTGCAGGAACCACGGCGCGACACCCCCCGCACCCTGGTGGTCACGGAGGGTTCACTGCAAGGCACCACCCTGGCACTGGGCCAAGCCACGATCCTCATCGGACGTGCCCCGGAGTGCACGCTGGTGCTGGAGGATGACTACGCGTCGAACCGGCATGCACGGTTCACGTACAACCAGGGTGTCTGGATGATCGAGGACCTCGGCTCGACGAACGGCACGTTCCTCGGGCGGTCCCGGATCGAGACCCCGACCCCGGTCGAACCCGGCGTATCTGTCAGGATCGGCCGAACCGTTCTCGAGCTGCGGAGGTAGCCGGATTGGCGATCGCGCTGCGCTACGCGGCCCGCTCCGACGTCGGTCTGGTCCGCCAGAACAACCAGGACTCGGCCTACGCCGGACCGCACCTGCTCGTCGTGGCCGACGGGATGGGCGGGCACGCCGGAGGTGACGTCGCCTCGTCCCTGGCGATCGGCGAACTGGCCCCCCTGGACGACGAGAGCCACGGCGCCGATGCCCTGGAACGCCTGCGGGCCGGGGTGATGGCCGCACACCGGGAACTGCTGGAGCGGGTGCACGAGGAACCGCAACTGACCGGGATGGGCACCACGGTGACGGCCCTGCTGCGGACCGGCGGCCGGCTGGCCCTGGCCCATATCGGGGATTCCCGGGCCTATCTGCTGCGTGACGGCGAGCTGATCCAGATCACCCGGGACCACACCTTCGTGCAGACCCTGGTGGACGAGGGACGGCTGACCCAGGAGGAGGCCGAGCAGCACCCGCAGCGCTCGGTCCTCATGCGCGTGCTCAGCGACGTGGTCGACGACGTCGAGCCGGACCTGTCCATGCGCGAGGCCCGGATCGGCGACCGCTACCTGCTCTGCTCCGACGGCCTGTCCGGGGTGGTCAGCCACGACACCCTGCGGGACACCCTGGACGCCGGCAGCGACCCTGCCAGCACCTGCGAGGCCTTCGTCGCTCTCGCCCGCCGTGGCGGAGCCCCGGACAACGTCACCTGCATCGTCGCCGATGTGGTGCCCGCCGGATCCCCGACCGACTCCTCGCCGGCCGTGGTCGGCGCCGCCACCCTGCGCCAGCAGCGCCGGGCACCCGGCCCGAACGGCAGCGCCGCCGAGCGGGCCGCGGCCCTGACCGCCCCCACCCTGCTGGAGGACGGTGACGACGAGGCCTCACCGGCACCTGCACCTCACCGCCCCGGCCGGACCGCACGCCGGTTGCTCGGCGGGCTGCTGGTCGTCGCGATCCTCGCCGGCGGGGTGTACACCGCCTGGCGCTGGGTGATGCGGCAGTACTTCGTGGGTGCGCACGACGGCAGCGTGGCAATCTTCCACGGCATCCCCGACGACGTCGGCCCGGTGCACCTGTCCTCCGTCGACGAGGTGCTCAACATCCCCGTGACCGACCTGCCGCAGTACTCCCGGGAGCGGGTCCGCAACGGGATCTGGGCCGACACCCATGCCCAGGCGCTGACCATCGTCAGCAACCTCCGCGACCAGGCCGCCGCCTGCCGGGCGGCACCGTCGGACTTCAACCCGACGGCCTCGGCCTCCGCGACGACCGTCCCCGTCAACACGACGACCGTCACGGCGACTCCGAGCGCGACCGCGGGTGCCCCTGTCCCCGCTCCCACCGCCACCGTCACCACAGGTGCGACCACGTCCCCGTCGTCCCCGGTGACCACCGTGACGTCGACCGCGACCATCGCACCGACCACCGCGCCCACGTCCCCGGGGGCGGCCGACTGCCGGGGGCTGAACCAGTGACGGGCTTCGGCTGATGGCGCTGGTGACGTCCATCGTCCCGCGCACCAGGCGCAACGTGGAGTTGCTCCTGTTGATCCTGGCGTTCGCCGTGGCCCTGGGCGCCTACGCACTGGTCGGGATCTCCTCCGGGGAGGGGGTCCCGGCGGACATCGGTGCGGTCGGTGGCGGTCTGGTCCTGCTCACCGTTGCCCTGCACGTGGTGATCCGGCTGCGCGCCCCCTACGCCGACCCGGTGATCCTCCCGATCGCGACCGCGATCAACGGGATCGGCCTGGTGATGATCCACCGGCTCGACATGGGCCGCCACCAGCGCTTCGGAGTCGCTCAGGCCCCCCGCCAGCTGATCTGGACGGCACTGGGCATCGCGGCGGCCGCGGCGGTGCTGGTGCTGCTGCGCGACCACCGCCCGCTGCGCCGGTACACCTACACCGCGATGGCCCTGGCGATCGCGCTGCTGCTGCTCCCGCTGGTGCCCGGGCTCGGCCAGAACATCAACGGGGCCCGGATCTGGATCCGGGTGGGCCCGATGTCCTTCCAGCCCGGGGAGCTGTCCAAGCTGCTGCTGGCTGTGTTCTTCGCCGGCTACCTGGTGACCGCCCGGGACTCGCTGTCCCTGGTCGGGCGGAAGGTGCTCGGACTGCAGTTTCCCCGGGGCCGCGACCTCGGCCCGATCCTGGTCGCCTGGCTGGCCAGCGTCGCGGTCCTGGTCTTCGAGAGCGACCTGGGGACCTCACTGCTGTTCTTCGGTCTGTTCGTCGCCCTGCTCTATGTGGCCACCGAGCGGACCAGTTGGATCGTCATCGGCCTGACCCTGTTCCTCGGCGGCGCGCTGGTGGCCTGGCAGCTGTTCGCGCATGTGCAGGTCCGGGTGGCGATCTGGTTGCAGCCGTTCGACCCGCACAACAAGGACCGCGCCTACCAACTGCTGCAGGGTCTGTACGGGATGGCCAACGGCGGCCTGCTGGGCACCGGGCTGGGCGAGGGCCGGCCCAATCTCGTCCCGTTCGCCGAGAGCGACTTCATCTTCGCTTCGATCGGTGAGGAACTCGGGCTCACCGGACTGTTCGCGCTGCTGCTGCTCTACGCGCTGCTGGTGGAACGGGGCCTGCGGACGGCGATCGGGGTCCGGGACGGGTTCGGCAAATTGCTCGCCGGGGGGATGGCGTTCTCGATGGCGCTGCAGGTGTTCGTCGTCGCCGGTGGCGTCACCCGGGTGATCCCGCTGACCGGCCTGACTCTGCCGTTCCTGGCGTACGGGGGCTCGTCGCTGCTGTCGAACTGGATGATCGTCGGCCTGCTGCTGCGGATCTCCGACTCCGCCCGCCGCCCCGCCCCCGACAGCGAGCCGGCCGTCGGCCTCGCGGACACCGAGGCGGTGACCGCGTGAACGCCCCCCTGCGGCGGCTGGCCATCGTCGCCGCCCTGCTCTTCGCCGCGCTGCTGACCAGCACCACCTACGTGCAGTTCGTCGCCGCGGGCAGCCTCAACTCCCGGGCTGACAACGTCCGCAGCTTCTACAAGGAGTTCGGGCAGCCCCGCGGGGCGCTGCTGGTGGCAGGGCAGCCGGTCGCCGAGTCGGTCCCGGTCAAGGACTCCTACGGCTACCAGCGCCGCTACCCGGCGGGTCCGCAGTACGCGGCGGTGACCGGTTTCTACTCGGTCGTGTACGGCACCTCGGGCATGGAGAGCGCGGCAGGCCCGACCCTGTCCGGGAACTCCAACGACCTCTTCTACCGCCGGATCGGCGACCTGATCACCGGGCGGACCCCGCAGCCGCCGTCGGTCCAGCTCACCATCAACCCGAAGGCGCAGCAGGCGGCCTGGGACGCCCTGGGTGACCAGCGCGGTGCCGTGGTCGCCATGGATCCCTCGACCGGCGCCGTCCTGGCCCTGGTCAGCAAGCCGAGCTTCGACCCGAACAGGCTGGCCTCGCACGACACCAAAGTCGTCAAACAGTCCTGGACGGACCTGAACAAGGACACCACCCGCCCGATGGACAACCGGGCGATCGCGGGCCGGGAGTACGCCCCCGGCTCGGTGTTCAAGGTGGTCACCTCGGCTGCCGCGCTGTCCAGCGGCAAGTACACCCCTGACACCCTGCTGCCCGGACCCGACAAGCTGCCGCTGCCGCAGAGCACCGTCCCGCTCCCCAACGACTTCGACGGACCCTGCACGCCCAGCGGTCAGATCAGTCTGCTGGAGGCCCTGCAGATCTCCTGCAACACCGCCTTCGGTTCGCTCGGGATGACCCTGGGCGAGCAGGCCCTGCAACAGCAGGCCCAGGCGTTCGGCTTCGGCAAGCCCCTGAGCATCCCGCTGCGGGTCAGCGAGAGCGTCTTCCCGGTCAACCTCCCCCAGTCCTCGCTGGCCCAGTCGGCGATCGGCCAGTTCAGCGTCCGTGTGACGCCGATGCAGGTGTGCATGATCGCGGCCGCGGTGGCCAACCACGGCGTGCTCATGAAGCCGTACCTCGACGAGGCCACGGTCGGGTCGAACCTGGAGGTGATGAGCCGGACCCAGCCGAAGAAGCTGGCCGAGCCCATCTCCTCCGACGCTGCTGCCCAACTGACGACGATGATGCAGGCCGTCGTCGAGAATGGGACGGGAACCCGGGCACAGATCCCGGGCGTCAAGGTCGCCGGCAAGACGGGTACGGCACAGCAGGGTCCGGGGCAACCGCCGAACGCCTGGTTCACGGCGTTCGCTCCGGCGGACAACCCCAAGGTCGCGGTCGCCGTCGTCGTGGAGGACGGCGGCAGCCTCAACGAGCGTGCGACGGGCGGCCAGGTGGCCGCGCCGATCGCGAAGAAGGTCATCCAGGCGGTGTTAGGGCAATGACGGCGGCGCGTGCGGGAGCCCGGCTCGGTGGGCGGTACAGGCTCACCGAGCGGCTCGCGTTCGGCGGGATGGGCGAGGTCTGGCAGGGCGTCGACGAGGTCCTGGGCCGGGCGGTCGCGGTGAAGATCCTGCGCCCCGAACTGGCCCGGGACGACGCGTTCCGGCGCCGGTTCCGGGAGGAGGCGCGGACCGCGGGCGGCCTGTACCACCCCGGTATCGCGGCCGTGTACGACTACGGGGAGGGTGCACCGGTCCCGCCGGCCACCCCTGCCGGCAGCCCCACCGGCCGGGACGGGTTCGGGGACGCAGACAGCGACTGGTCCCGCGGCGACGAGGTGTCCTACCTGGTCATGGAGCTGGTACCGGGGAAACCACTGTCCGGGATCCTCGCCGACTCCGGACCGCTGCTCCCGATCCGGGCGCTGGACCTGGTGGCCCAGGCGGCCCGGGCCCTGCACGCCGCCCACCAGCGCGGGGTGGTGCACCGGGATGTCAAGCCGGCCAACCTCATGGTCACCCCGGACCAGCGGGTCAAGGTCACCGACTTCGGGATCGCCCGCCCGCAGGACCACGAGCCGCTGACCGCGACCGGCCAGGTGATGGGCACCGCCCACTACCTCGCCCCGGAACTGGCCCGCGGCCAGCTGGCAACCCCACTGTCGGACGTGTACGCCCTCGGCGTCGTGGCCTACGAGTGCGTCGCCGGTCACCGGCCGTTCGAGGGGGACAACCAGGTCGCGGTGGCCACCGCCCACCTGTCCGAGGACCCCCCGCCCCTGCCGGATTCCCTGCCCCCGGACCTGCGCCGGGTGATCATGACGGCGATGCAGAAGGACCCGTCGTACCGGTTCGTCAGCGCCGAGGCGTTCGCGGAGGTCTGCGACCTGGTCCGGTTCCGGCTCGCAGCCGGGGACCCTCCGCCGGTGTGGGCGGTCCGCGGTCCGGTGCCGGGAGTGGGTGCCGGCGGTCCACCGACCCCCGGCGGGCGGGGCCGGGCCACGTCCGGGCCGACTCCGGGGTACGCCGCGACCACGGCCTACCCCGGTGCGGACGGGCCGGGTGGCGGGCGGATGGCCGGTCCCGGCGGCAACGGGCACTACGGCAGGACGGGGTACCCCAGCGGCGAGACGCCCTACGGCCCGGGGTACGGCCCCGGTGGTCCGGTCACGCCGGGCGGACCTGCCACCCCCGGTCGGCCGGGTCAGCCCGGGCGGCCCGGCAGCACGGGGACGGCAGCCCTCCCGCTGGACGCCTACGGCCACGGGATGTCCGGCGGGGACGGCCCCCGGAGTGGGTCGGGCAGCGACGGCCGGCGACGGCAGCCCCGGCGGAAGGTACTCAGCGGGCCGCTGCTGGCCCTGCTGGCCCTGGTCGCACTGGTCGCGGTGGGGGCGGCGGTGCAACTGCTCAGCCGCAACGACTCGACGGCCGGGAACCCGACCGTGCCCTCCGCCCCGACTGTCGAACCGACCACGTCGACGGGCGGCGCGGCGGTGCCCACCGCCAGCATTCCGTCCGAGTCCTCCAGCTCACGCTCGTCGTATCCGCAGTACCCGTCCTCCGCCCGGAGCCGGTCCTTCGTCCCGAGCGTCACGGCGACGGTGACCACGACCGTGACCACCACCCACAGCCCGAGCACCACGACGACGACCGGTCCCACCAGCCCCCCGCCGTCCTCGAGCTCCACCCCTCCGATCTCGGCATCCGGCGGTCCGAATCCGCCGGGTCCGCCGGGTCCGCCGCTGCCATGACCTCCCGGACCGCTGCGGCGTCTACGGTCGGGATACTCGCCGACCCGGGACCTGAGCCCACCGACCCGGCACTCCGCGGCGTGCCGGGGACGCCCGACGGACCACCCCGGCCCGATGCTGGAGCCTGGACGCAGGCACCGGCGGTCCGGACGGCCATGCTGAAACCACAGGGATGGAACTGGTGAACGAGAGCCCGCGCGTGCTCGGCAACCGCTACGAGGTGGGGGACCTCCTCGGTCGTGGCGGCATGGCCGAGGTGCACCTGGGACGGGACACCCGTCTCGGCCGGACCGTCGCGATCAAGCTGCTACGCACCGATCTCGCCCGGGACCCCGTGTTCCAGGCCAGGTTCCGGCGCGAGGCCCAGTCCGCCGCGGCACTGAACCATCCCTCGATCGTCGCCGTGTACGACACCGGCGAGGAGGTGGTCACCGATCACACGGGCACGACGACCGCCCTGCCGTACATCGTCATGGAGTACGTCGAGGGCCGGACCCTGCGGGACCTGTTGGACGGCAGGCCCCTGGAGCCGGGCCAGGCCCTCGACGTGACTGCCGGGGTGCTGTCCGCCCTGGAGTACAGCCACCGGTCCGGGATCGTGCACCGGGACATCAAGCCCGGCAACGTCATGATCACTCCGACCGGCGACATCAAGGTGATGGACTTCGGGATCGCCCGCGCCCTGGCCGACGCCTCCGCGACGATGACCCAGACCCAGGCGGTTATCGGCACCGCCCAGTACCTGTCACCCGAACAGGCCCGCGGCGAGACCGTGGACGCCCGCAGCGACCTGTACTCCGCGGGTTGCCTGCTGTTCGAGCTGCTCACCGGCCGGCCGCCGTTCGTCGCGGACTCCCCGGTGGCGGTGGCCTACCAGCACGTCCGGGAGAATCCGCGGCCCCCGAGCACGTACAACCCGGCCGTGCCCGAGGTGGTGGACCGGATCGTCCTGCACTCCCTCGCCAAGGATCGGGAGGCCCGCTACCAGTCCGCCGCGCAGTTCCGGACCGATGTCGAGGCGGCCCGGGCCGGGCGCCGGGTGAGCGCCGCGCCCGCGGTGGACCGCAGCGCCGCCACCGAGTACCTGCCGTCGGCTCCGGCCGCCGCCGCCACGGCGGCGATGCCGCCGGCCGCCGGGGCCGGGTACTACGCACCGGGGCGGGGTGCCGCCGGACAGGGACAGGGCGCAGGTGCCGGTACCGGGCTGGGTCCGGGAGCGGGCGGCGGGGGAATGCTGCCCGGGGCACCCGACCCCGCACGGGACTACGAGTACGAGTACGCCGGCAGCCGGGATCAGCGTCCCCAGGACCGGCCCAGCGGCCGCACCGGCGGGTACCTGCTGCTCGGGCTCGGGGTGCTCGTGGTGTTCGCGCTGGTGGCGTTCATCGTCGCCAACGTGCTCGGGCAGACCTCCGGTGGCCAGAGCACCAAGGTGACCGTCCCCCGGGTGGTGGGGCTCACCCAGGCGGATGCCCAGACCCGGCTCACCACCGCCGGCCTGACCTTCACCGTCAAACAGGAGCCCAGCGAGAACGTTCAGGCAGATTTCGTCATCTCGCAGGTTCCGGCGGAGAACTCGCAGACGACCAAGGGGGCTCTGGTCACGCTGACCGTCTCGACCGGGTCGACGAGCGCCACGGTCCCGGATGTCACGAACAAGTCGTTCGACGAGGCCAAGCAGGACCTGATCAACCAGGGATTCAAGATCGGTAGCGTGACCTCCAAGGACAGCCCGTCCGTCCAGCGGAACAACGTCATCTCGACCAGCCCGCAGGCCGGAACCACGGCCCCGCGCGGGGCGACGGTCAACCTGGTCACCTCCACGGGCATGGTCAAGGTGCCGAACGTGATCGGTCAGACGCAGAAGCAGGCGTTGGACGTCCTGCGCGGGCAACTCCAACTGGACGTGAAGACCGAGTACCAGCCCAGTGACCAGCCGAAGGACCAGGTCATCGACCAGAACGTCAAGGACATCAGCGTCGCCCAGGGCTCGGCGGTCACGCTGACCGTGTCCACCGGTGCTGCGCCGACGCAGACCCCGTCGCCCACCACCTCACCGACGACCAGCCCGACCACGAGCCCGACCACCAGCCCGACCACCTCGCACTGACGGTCGGACCGCACGACGCAGGGGCCCGGCCGATGAGGCCGGGCCCCTGCGTCGTCGTTGCACCGGTTCAGCCGGGCACCGGTTCAGCCGGGCACCGGTTCAGTGTCGGACCAGCGGAGCGAGCCCTGCTGAGCGCCGCACGGCCTCGGTGTCCCCACAGCGCTGCAGCCAGTTGGCCAGCAACCGGTGCCCGCCCTCGGTGAGCACGGACTCGGGGTGGAACTGCACGCCGAACAGCGGCAGGGTCCGGTGCTGCAACGCCATCACCACCCCGCTGTCCGTGGTCCCGGTGATCTCCAGCTCCGCGGGCACCGTGTCCGGCACGACGGCCAGGGAGTGGTACCGGGTGGCGGTGAACGGCGAGGGCAGTCCCTCGAGGATCCCGGCGCCGTCGTGATGGACCAGGCTGGTCTTGCCGTGCATGAGCTCCGGGGCGTGGGTGACGGTGGCACCGAACACCTCACCGAGAGCCTGGTGGCCGAGGCAGACCCCCAGCATCGGCTGGGCGTGATCCGCACAGTGCCGGACCAGTTGCGGGCAGACCCCCGCCTCGGACGGGATCCCGGGGCCGGGGGAGAGCAGGATGCCGTCGTAGCCGGCCGCGTCGGCGACGGTCACAGCGTCATTGCGCCGGACGTCGCAGTCGGCCCCGAGTTGGGCGAGGTAGCCCACGATCGTGTAGACGAAGCTGTCGTAGTTGTCCACGACCAGGATGCGGGTCGCCACCGGATTCCCCACCTCATGTCGAGCGGATGTCGCCCCGATCGTCGCATGCCCGGGTCAGGGGCTCGTGGTCCCCGCCCCCGGCGGGGTGACCGTGGCGGATCCGCCGCGGCGGGTCGAGATGGACCCGGGGCCGGTCCCGGCGGGGGCGGTCCCCGTCCCTGTCGTTCCGGTGGCCGTCGATCCGGTGACCGTCGCGGTACCGGTCGGGCCGTCGGCTCCCGGCACCCGGGCATACCGCAGTTCCAGCGAACTGGTGAAGGCCGGCACGGTCACGCTGGGGTGCTGGACGACGGACCAGCCCAGCCCGAGCGCCTGCACGTACTGCTGGTAGATGTCGATCTCGGGGGAGTTCCCCAGTGCCCGCAGCATCGAGGGCACGTCCCCGATGGCCGTGACCCGGTAGGGCGGCGAGTACACCCGGCCCTGGAGGATGAGCGTGTTCCCGACGCAGCGGACCGCGCTGGTCGCGATCACCCGCTGGTCCATCAGCTGGATCGCCTCCGCGCCCCCGGACCACAGGGCGTTGACCACCGCCTGAACATCCTGCTGGTGGACCACCAGGTCGTCGGGGCGGACGTTTGCCGGCAGCGGGCCGGTTCGCGGGGAGTCGTCGAGGGTGATGGTCAGCCCCGGACCGTGCACCGCCTCCATCCCGGCGGCCATCATGAGCCCCTGGGACTTCTCCTGCAGGGCGGCCACCGCACTGTCGCCGGCCCCGGCCCGGGTGGTCAGCGCCTGGACCTCCTGCCACAGGGCGGCGGACCGGTCGGCCTGGGCGTTGTACCGGGACTGCTCGGCCCGCAGCAGGCCGGCGGCGTCCGCCCGGTCGCTGCGCAACTGGGTGCCGTTCGCCGTGGTGGCGCTGGTGACGAAGAGGAAACCGGCCAGCGCGAGGACGACGAACTCCCCGAGCAGTGCGGTCGGGGACTGGCGGCGGCGATGATGCCCGGGCGCGACCGGTCCGCGTGCCCGCAGACCCTGAACCATTGCCCCTCCTGTAGCCGAGGCCGCCAGTTGCCATCGTCACGGACTACGCTAGACGAAGTCGCGTGCCCGTCTGGCCTTCGGTCCACACCTGGCCCTCCGCGGGGACGATCGCCAGGAAACGGAGAGCGCCATGCCCGAGTCGAGGGTGCGGAGGAAGTCCGCGTTCACCCCGCCAGCCGCCAAGAGCGGGCCACCGAAGCCGAACGCCCGGTGGTTCGTTCCGCTGATGTTGACACTGCTGGTCAGCGGTCTGCTGTGGATCGTCGTCTTCTACCTCACCCAGACCCAGTACCCGGTCCCGGGGATCGGGTACTGGAACCTGGCGATCGGCTTCGGGATCATGCTCACCGGTTTCGGGATGACGACGCGCTGGCGCTGAGTTCAGTTCTCATCGGGGGGTCCGGCGGCCGTGAGGCCACCGGACCCCTCGTCCATGTGCTGCCACCCAACCTGTGGACAAGCTATGTCCCAATTGACCTTCGGCAGTTCGGCGAGATCATTTCCGCCATTCGGCGGCGAGGGCTCGACCGAATGACGGAGGCCCCCGCTCAGCAGAAATTCATCCACAGGGACCGCGACGAGTTTCCCCAGGATGATCCGAGGTTATCCACAGATCAATAAGGTTTTCCACAGGCTGTTCGCCTATCCCGGGAATGACCTCTAGAGACGTTCCGGGTGTCATGCACAGCGCTAAACACAGATGTGGAATTACATGCCTGTTCTTCTCCCCAGCGGTGGACAAGCCTGTGGATGAAGCCGATGGCCCGGGTGTCCGGAGGACGCACCGGGCCATCGCACCACGGCCTGAACAGGTGGCGGGGCTACTGGATCACCGGCGCGAGCAGTTGGGACGCCAGCATTCCCGGCGGGATGCTGGCCACCTTCGCCGCGATGATCAGCAGGAGCAGGAGCAGCACGCAGACCAGGCCGAGCGGGTGCAGCCAGGACCGGCTCCTCCGGGGGCTGTACACGATCACGGCGGCGACCGCGGCCCCGGCGAGCAGGCCACCGAGATGTCCCTGCCAGGCGATCTTCACCACGGAGTTCGGGATCAGTCCGAGGACGGCGTTGATGACGATGACCCCGATGATCGGGGCGTTGTCCCGGCCGAGCCGCCGGTTCACCAGGACCAGGGCGGCGAACAGCCCGAACAGCGCCCCGGAGGCACCCACGACCCCGCCGTACCACGCATCGTTCGCGTGCGGGCTGGCCAGCACGAAGTAGCCGACAGACCCGCCGAACGCGCTCAGCAGGTACAGAGCCGCGAACCGGATCGGGCCGAACAGGTGCTCCAGCGCCGGGCCGAGCAGCCACACCCCGTACATGTTGAACACGATGTGCAGCAGGAACGACGGGGAGTGCAGGAAGGCCGAGGTGACCATCCGCCAGGGTTCGGCCAGCGTGGTGTTCGGCGCGTAGGCGAACCGGCCCGTGATGTCATCCACGCCGAGCATCTGGAGCAGGAACACCCCGACGCAGGTGGCGATCACGCCGTAGCTGACCCAGGGGACCTCACCGCCGACCCGTCCCCCGAACACCGTCCGCGCGGCAGGCGTCCGGCCCTGGCCGCGTACGCAGTCCACGCACTGCACCCCGACCGCCGCCTGCCGCTGGCACTGCGGGCAGACCGGCCGCTCGCAGCGCTGGCAGCGGACGTAGGACTCCCGGTCGGGGTGCCGCGGGCAGACGGGAACGCCCGCGGCAGCCCCGGGATCCGCCGGTGGCGGAACGCTCACCCGCGCTCGATGGTGACACGCTCGATCACCACGGGCTCCAGCGGACGGTCACGCGGGTCGGTGGGGGTGGCGGCGATCGCGTCGACGACCTTGCGGCCCGCCTCGTCGGCCACCTCACCGAAGATGGTGTGCCGGCCCTGCAGGTGCGTGGTCGGGGCCACCGTGATGAAGAACTGAGAGCCGTTCGTGCCCCGGCCCATCCGCTTGCCCGCGTTGGCCATCGCCAGCAGGTAGGTCTTCGTGAACGACAGTTCCGGGTGGATCTCGTCGTCGAAGGCGAAGCCGGGGCCGCCGGTGCCCGTGCCGAGCGGGCAGCCGCCCTGGATCATGAACCCCGCGATCACCCGGTGGAAGGTCAGCCCGTCGTAGAACGGGTCCGTGCGGGTCTGGCCGCTGTTCGGGTCCTGCCACTCCAGGGTGCCCTCGGCGAGGCCGACGAAGTTGCGGACCGTCTTGGGGGCGTGGTTCGGGAAGAGCTGCAGCCGGATGTCACCCCGGTTGGTGTGGAGGGTGGCGAACAGCGTGGCAGGCAGGGGCTCGGTCACCGGAGACCTTTCGACCAGGCCGGCGGGGCCGGCGATTGTCCAGACCCCGGCGGCGCCGGGGCCCCGCGTGTCCGGGCGGCATCGCGGCGGTAGGTCAGTCTTTCACGCCGGCCCCGGGGACGAACCGGAGGTCGCCCCGATCGGGCCCCACCGCCTCCGTCGCTCCCCCACCGGCCACGCCCCGGCGGCGACCGTCCGGCGGCGGGCATCTCCCGCATAGGTCCGCCGGCACCGGGCAAGGAACGCCGGACGCGGACCCTGTTGCCGGCCCGGTCGGCCACGGCTCGTCCGCATCGACGCTGAGGTGGGAGGGCACAGACGTGAGGACGCAGAGCGACGGCACCCGGCCGGATGCTGGTGGGTGGACGGTGGAGCGGGCCGCACAGTTGCGGCAGCGGGTGACTCCGGCGATGGAGCGGGCCGCGCAGTTGGCCAGGGCGCAGGCCGTGCTCGCCCGCGCGCAGACGGTCCAGGCTGCAGGACAGGCCCGGGAGTGGGCGACCCCCTGGATCGTGACTGCTGTGGACTGGGCCGGTCCGCGGGTGGAGCGCGGTATCGACCGGGGGATCAAGGCGGCGGCCCCGCGGATCGAGGCGGCCGCCGAACGGGCCGTCCCCGCGGTGGACGCGATGCGGGACCGGATCATCGAGCAGGTGTTGCCCCGGCTGGTCGAGGCCGTGAACAGGGCGGCCGCCGCGGGAGCGGCGGCAGGCCAGGTCGCCGGGCGACGGCTGGAGGACGCGACGGAGGTCGGTGCCCGGCGAGCGCGCGAGGGGTTGCTCGGTGCGGCCGACCGCGCGGCCGTGATCAGCGGCAGCAAGTCGCGACGGCGAGCCGCCCGCGGGATCCGGATGACGGCGGTGGCGGCGGTCGGGGCCGGCGCGGTGGCGGTCGGGGCCGGTGCGGTGGCAGGCGTCGCGGCCTGGCGGCGGGCCCGCACCGAGGAGGCCTGGGAGACCGCTGCGGAGGACCTCCCCGGCACCGGTACGTCGACGGCGCCCGCGGACGCGCTGCCCGAACGGCTCGCCGACCCGGCCACCGGGCAGACCTCGTCCCTCGGGCCTGCGGAGGCCGGCCCCGAGGCGGGCGGCTCGGGGAACGGCGCGGCCCAGACCGGGGACCTGCCTCCGCAGCCACCGTCGGACGCTGTCTGAGTCCTACCGTGGCCTGAGTCCCACCGTGGCCGCAGGGGTGGCCGGGCCGGCAGGCGGCCCAGCCGGTCAGCGGGCGACGGCGACCCGGTCAGCCCTCCGCCCATAGCATCAGGGGCCCTCTCCGAGACTCGGAGAGGGCCCCTGACCAGGGGTGGAGGCGAAGGGACTCGAACCCTCAACCCCCTGCTTGCAAAGCAGGTGCGCTGCCAGTTGCGCCACGCCCCCCTGTCGTCCGGTCACGTGTGACAGGACGTGGGTGGTGACGTCCAGGGGACGTCGACCGGTGCTCAGGCGACGGGGTCGGTCACCTCGGCCCAGAGGGCCTGCTCGGCCCGGTCCGCCTCGACCTTCCGCCAGATGGCGAAACCAGCGAGGCCCAGAAGAGCGAGGACGAGAAGCTTCTTCACGACGATCTCCCTCCCAGCCCGCCCCCGGCGGGACACGGCCCGCGACCACCCGGCGACACCCGGCCCGAGCCGGGTAGGCGGCCTGCACCGATCCGACCTCAAAGATCGGGGCGGGGCCAGTAGCTCCCGCCCCCGCGATCCGTGGGCCCGACCGGAGATGAACCAGTGACCTGCGTACCAGGCCCAGTGCTGGACTCTACAGCACGGGGAAGGAGGCTTCGACCGAAGGGGAGACCGCGCCGGAAGAGCGCCGGGAGACCACCGCACGACCCGATTCCTCGGCCGAGGAGGAGGAGCCCGGCCCGGCCCGAACCGACGGGGACAGTGAGCCGAAGAGCACCGAGAGGGTGCCTCCCGCATGGGAGACACCCTCTGGTCTGCTACGTCCGTGGGCCTAAGTGGACTTGAACCACTGACCTCTTCCTTATCAGGGAAGCGCTCTAACCGACTGAGCTATAGGCCCTCACGCACGGCGCCGGATGAGACTATCTCAGCCGTGCGGCATATCCCAAACCGACTCCCCGTCAGTCGTCGGACAGGGTGACGTGCAGCCCGCCGACCAGGGTCGCCGCGATGTTGTAGAGGAAGGCCCCCAGCGTCGACAGCGCCATGATGATGATGATGTTGATCACCGCGACGAACGTCGACAGCGAGACGACCCGGCCCAGCCCGACATAGGAGTAGAGGTCGAACTTCGCGCCGTTCCCCGCAATGTCCTGCAGCATCTTGTTGATCTGGTCCAGGACGCCCATCGAGTTGATGATCTCCCAGAGGATCACCGACGCGGTGACCATCCCGATGCCCATCGCCACAGACAGCAGGAACGACAGCTTCAGCACCGACCACGGGTCGACCCGGGCCACCGTGAGCCGGACCTTGCGGGGTGCTGCTGCCGCGGTGCCCGTCGGCACGGCTGCGGCTGACGGCCGGGCGGGCGCCCCATAGCCTAGGGTGCCGGTCGCGCCGGCAGCGGACGCCGGGCCCGCCGTGGCCGCAGCCGGCTTCGCGTTGGGCGTGGCCGTCACCCGCGGGGTATCCGCGTTCGAGCCGGAGCCCGGACGCGATGCGACCCTCGGGGCGCCGGCGCCTTGGTAGACCTGCTCAGACGAGCTCGGGCTCACATTGACCTCCGGGACGTCGAACGCGGCTGACGGTATGCCTTTGGGACCCCCCACACCGTCATCTTGCGATCACCGGGACCCGCGGGTGATGTTGCTGACCGCCCGATGGTACCTGGCGGACCATCACTCCGTCGGCAGGGACGGGCCATCGTCCTGGTCACCGGCGGTTTGCCCGTCGCTGGACCCGGCCGAGACACCGTCCATGCCGGGAGTCTGCCCAGCCGGTGCCCCGGTCATGCCTGCCCCGGAGCCGGTGCCGTCGGCGAGTGCTCCGGGTGCCGCACCATCGGGTCCGCCGTCACTGCCCGGGCCCGCCTCGTCGTCCTCGTCTTCCCCGCCGAGCGATCGCTCGGTGTTCCGGGCGACGGCGATGATCCGGTCCCCGGCGTCGGGCTTGGCGAACACCACGCCCATGGTGTCCCGTCCCTTGGCCGGCACCTCGGCGACCGCGGAGCGGACCACCTTGCCGCGCTCCATCACCACGAGGACCTCGTCGTCCTCACCCACGACCATCGCGCCGACCAGGTCGCCCCGTTCGTCGGTGAGCTTGGCGACCTTGATCCCGAGACCACCGCGCCCCTGGACCCGGTACTCCGCCAGAGAGGTCCGCTTGGCCCAGCCGCCCTCGGTGACGACGAAGACGTACGCCTCGTCGTCGTGGACCGCGTCCATCGACAGCAGGGCGTCGCCGGTCCGGAACTTCATCCCGGTGACCCCGGAGGTGGCCCGTCCCATCGGGCGCAGGGCGGCGTCGTCGGCGGTGAACCGGACCGACATCCCCTTGCGCGAGACCAGGACGATGTCGGCGCCGTCGTCGACCAGCCGGGCGGCGACCAGTTCGTCCTCCTCGAGCAGGTTGATCGCGATCACCCCGCCGGACCGGTTGGAGTCGTACTCCTCCAGCCGGGTCTTCTTCACCCGGCCCTCCCGGGTGGCCAGCACCAGGTAGGGCGCCGCCTGGTAGTCGGGGATGTCCAGCACCTCGGCGATCTGTTCCCCGGGCTGGAAGGCCAGCAGGTTCGCCACATGCTGGCCGCGGGCGTCCCGGCCGGTGTCGGGCAGCTCGTACGCCTTGGCCCGGTAGACCCGGCCCAGGTTGGTGAAGAAGAGCAGCCAGTGGTGGCTGGTGGTGACGAAGAAGTGCTCGACGACGTCGTCGGAGCGCAACTGGGCGCCGCGCACCCCCTTGCCGCCCCGCCGCTGCGCCCGGTAAGCGTCGGACCGGGTGCGCTTGGCGTAGCCGTCCCGGGTGATCGTGACGACGACCTCCTCCTCGGGGATGAGGTCCTCGGCGTCCATGTCGCCGTCGAACGGCAGGATCTGGGTGCGCCGCTCGTCGCCGTAGCGGGTCACGATCTCGGCCAGCTCGTCGGAGACGATCTGGCGCTGCCGGGCCGGCGAGGCGAGGACGTCCAGGTAGTCGGCGATCTGCCGTTCCAGATCGGCCAGGCGGTCGATGATCTCCTGGCGCTCCAGGGCCGCCAGCCGGCGCAGCTGCAGGTTGAGGATGGCCAGCGCCTGCTCCTCGTCCACGTCGAGCAGCGCCATCAGGCCCTCGCGGGCGCCCTCCGCCGACGGGGAGTTGCGGATCAGGGCGATGACCGCGTCGAGGGCGTCGAGGGCCTTGACGTAGCCACGGTAGATGTGGGCCTGCCGCTCCGCCTCGGCCAGCAGGTACCGGGTACGGCGGACGATCACGTCGATCTGGTGCTCGACCCAGTACCGGACGAACTTGTCCAGGGACAGGGTGCGGGGCACCCCGTCGACCAGGGCGAGCATGTTGGCGCCGAAGGTGTCCTGCAGCTGGGTGTGCTTGTAGAGGTTGTTCAGCACGACCTTGGCGATCGCGTCCCGCTTCAGCACGATGACGATGCGCAGGCCGGTCTTGCCGGAGGTGTCGTCGCGCAGGTCGGCGATCCCCTGCACCCGCCCGCTGTCGTGCAGCTCGGCGATCTTCATCTTCAGGTTGTCGGGGTTCACCTGGTACGGCAACTCCGTGACCACCAGGCAGGTCCGGCCCTGGATCTCCTCGACCTCGACCTTGGCCCGCATGGTGATCGCGCCACGCCCGGTCCGGTAGGCGTCCTCAATCCCCCGCGTGCCCATGATCATCCCGTAGGTCGGGAAGTCCGGGCCCTTGATCCGCAGCAGGAGCTGACCGAGCAGCTCCTCGTCGTCGGCGTCCGGGTGGGCCAGCAGCCACTGCACGCCCTCGGCCACCTCGCGCAGGTTGTGCGACGGGATGTTGGTGGCCATCCCGACCGCGATCCCGGAGCTGCCGTTGACGAGCAGGTTCGGGAACCGGCTGGGCAGGACGGTCGGCTCCTGGGTGCGCCCGTCGTAGTTCGGCGCGAAGTCGACGGTGGCCTTGTCGATGTCCCGGACCATCTCCATGGCCAGGGACGCCAGCCGGCACTCGGTGTACCGCATGGCGGCGGCCGGGTCGTTACCCGGGGAGCCGAAGTTGCCCTGTCCGTCGACCAGGGGGTACCGCAGCGACCACGGCTGGGCCAGCCGGACCAGGGTGTCGTAGATGGCCGAGTCACCGTGCGGGTGGTACTGGCCCATCACGTCGCCGACGACGCGCGAGCACTTGGAGTACCCGCGGTCCGGCCGGTAGCCGCCGTCGTACATCGCGTACAGCACCCGGCGGTGCACGGGTTTGAGACCGTCCCGCACATCCGGCAGCGCCCGGGACACGATCACGCTCATCGCGTAGTCGAGGTACGAGCGCTGCATCTCCAGTTGCAGGTCGATCGGGTCGACCCGGCCACCGGTCGGCGGTTCCCCGGAGGAGGTCGGCGGGGTGGGCGGCTGCTCGGTCACGGAAGTCCTTCGGGGTTGTCGGCGCCGTGCTGGGCCGGACGATCAGGGGACGGCCCGGGCTGGACGCCTCGGTACGGGTGCTGCGGGTGCGGTCGATCGGGCGGGTGGACCCGACGGTGCGGGACCGGTGGCCGGACCAGGCGGGCCGGCCGGCCTCAGATGTCGAGGAAGCGGACGTCCTTGGCGTTGCGCTGGATGAAGGCGCGGCGGCTCTCGACGTCCTCGCCCATCAGGACGGCGAACATCTCGTCGGCGGCGGCGGCGTCCTCGAGGGTCACCTGCAGCAGAACCCGCTGCCGGGGGTCCATCGTGGTGTCCTCCAGTTCGCTGGCGTTCATCTCACCCAGACCCTTGTAGCGCTGGATGCCCTCGTCCTTCGGCAGTTTCTTGCCGAGGGCGTGCCCGGCCGCGACCAGTGCGTCCCGCTCCCGGTCCGAGTAGGCGTAGTCCGGTTCGGACTTGCTCCACTTGATCTTGTAGAGCGGGGGCTGGGCCAGGTAGACGTGGCCGTGGTCGACCAGCGGCCGCATGAACCGGAACAGCAGGGTCAGCAGCAGGGTCCGGATGTGCTGGCCGTCGACGTCGGCGTCGGCCATCAGGATGATCTTGTGATAGCGCAGCTTGGACAGGTCGAAGTCCTCGGCGACCCCGGTGCCGAAGGCGCTGATCAGCGCCTGGACCTCCTGGTTGGCCATCACCTTGTCGATGCGGGCCTTCTCGACGTTGAGGGTCTTGCCGCGGATCGGCAGGATCGCCTGGGTCCGCGGGTCGCGGCCGCTCTTGGCGGAACCGCCGGCGGAGTCACCCTCGACGATGAAGATCTCGCACTCGTCGGGGTTGGTGGACTGACAGTCCGACAGCTTGCCGGGCAGCCCGCCCCCGCTGAGCAGCCCCTTGCGCCGGGTCGCCTCCCGGGCCTTGCGGGCGGCCATCCGGGCGGCGGCGGCCTGGATGGACTTGCGGATGATGTCCCGGGCCTCGGTGGGGTGACGGTCGAACCAGTCGGAGAGCTGCTCGGTGACCACCCGCTGCACGAAGGCCTTCGCCTCGGTGTTGCCGAGCTTGGTCTTGGTCTGGCCCTCGAACTGCGGCTCGCCGAGCTTGACCGAGATGACCGCGGTCAGGCCCTCGCGGATGTCGTCCCCGGCGAGGTTCTCGTCCTTCTCCTTGAGGATCCCCTTCTCGCGGGCGTAGCGGTTGACCAGCGTGGTCATCGCGGCCCGGAAGCCCTCCTCGTGGGTGCCGCCCTCATGGGTGTTGATCGTGTTGGCGTAGGTGTGGACGCTCTCGGAGTATGCGGTCGTCCACTGCATGGCGATCTCGACCGACAGCTTGCGCTCGACGTCCTCGAACTCGAAGTCGATCACCTCGGGGTGCACCGGGTCTGACTTCTTCGAGCCGTTGAGGTGCTTGACGTAGTCGACCAGCCCGCCGTCGTACCGGAAGGTCACGGCCGGGGCGGTGCCGTCCTCGTCGGCGTGGTCGGTCCGCTCGTCGACCAGGGTGATCTGCAGGCCCTTGTTGAGGAAGGCGTACTGCTGGAACCGCGACCGCAGCGTCTCGAAGTCGAAGACGGTGGTCTCGAAGATGTCCGCGCTGGGCCAGAAGGTGACCGTGGTGCCGGTCTGGTCGGTCGCCTCTCCCTCGGCGAGCGGTGCGTCCGGGACCCCGAGGGTGTAGTTCTGCCGCCACACCCGCCCATGGAGGCGGACCTCCACGGCGAGCTTGGTGGACAGTGCGTTCACCACCGAGACCCCGACGCCGTGCAGACCGCCGGAGACGGCGTAACCGCCGCCGCCGAACTTGCCCCCGGCGTGCAGGATCGTGAGCACGACCTCGACGGCCGGCTTGCCCTCCGACGGGACGATGTCGACCGGGATGCCGCGGCCGTCGTCGACCACCCGGACCCCGCCGTCCGGCAGCAGGGTGACCTCGATGGCGGTGCAGTACCCGGCCAGCGCCTCGTCGACGGAGTTGTCGACCACCTCGTAGACCAGGTGGTGCAGACCCCGCTCGCCGGTCGAACCGATGTACATGCCGGGCCGCTTGCGGACGGCCTCCAGGCCTTCCAGGACGGTGATGTTGCTGGCGTCGTACCCGCCGCTGGGTGGCGTCATGGTCTGTTCGCTCACGTGGTGCACGGCTCCTGTGCGTTCGGGGTGCGACCGCGTGGACGGCGGCCGCTGCTGCTGCGGCACACCGGAAGCGCGCCAGGACCAGCACGGTCGGGCGGCCCTCGCCGCAGACGGCCGGGGACCACTGTTCTCCAGGCGAAAGTCTACCCCGCGGAGGGGTGTCCACCTGCCCGTCCACAGCCCGTGAAGGGGGGTGTGGCGAGCCGAAGGGCCCCTGGTCGATTCCCCCTACGCCCCCCGGGTGGGCGTCGGCTCACAGCGTCGAGGGAGGGGCGGCCGGCAAGACCCCGATGATCTCTGCGAAATGGGCGGAATGTCCGCGAACGGTGCCCATGCAGAGCGGTCGCCGGGGCCGGCGGGGTCAGCCATAGGTGTCGCGCGGACCCTGGCTGCCCGGAGCCACCCGGGGACCACGCCGCCAGGAGGGCGCCGAGGGACCCCGGACCACGATCTTCTGCACCGTGGACTCCCCGACCTCCTCGGCCAGCCGCCGCATCAGGGTCGGCGCCGGTCGCGGTCGGCGGGGTGATCGGCCGCTGGGACGCCGTGGTCGG
>DASTGO010000276.1:0-6615 GCA_035719045.1 Kineosporiaceae bacterium
GGCGCGGCGAGCGGGTCCGGCGGGTGCGGGCGAGCGCGCCAGAAAGGTCGGTCGCGGCGGGGCTCGTCATATCGGTCAATGCTGTCACGCTTCCGTGAACGCGGCGCAAACACGGTGCCTGGCCCTGCAGCCGTCACCGTCATCCTCACCTCGGACGATCCGGTCCGCCGGTTGAGCCCGATGATCGACGGGCACCCGGACGGCGCCGGTCAGCCGTCCGAGGGGCTGCCCCGGTAGAACATGACGTCGGTGTCCCAGTGGGTGAACCCGAGGCTGCGGTACACCGCCAGCGCCGGCTCGTTGTCGGTCTCCACGTAGAGCATCGCCTGCGGCAGCCCGCGGGCCCGCAGCCAGCGCAGTCCGGCCACCGTGATCGACCGTCCGAGCCCCCGGCCCTGGTGCTCGGGGTCCACCCCCACCACGTACACCTCGCCGATCGGGTCATGCCCGTGGGCCGCCTCCTCGGCCTCCTCCACGTCGTCCTCCCGCGCATGACGAGGGCCGGGCGCGGGCAGGTCGCCGTCCCGGCCGGCCCCGCGGTCCCGGGGATGCCCGCCGTGGATCTTGGTCCAGTGGAAGGCCACCATGCGCGGACCCTGCGGGCCGTCGTCCTCGGCGATCAGGAAGCCCTCGGGGTCGAACCAGGACTCCTGCATCCGGGCCCGGAGGTCCCCGGCCGTCCAGCCGCCCTGCTCCGGATGTCCGGCGAAGGCCCGCGCGTTGAGCTCCAGCCAGGCCGCATCGTCCTGCCCGGGCCGGAAGGAGCGCAGCCGGACCCCGGTCGGCAGGTGCAGGCCCGGCAGGGGCGAGTACAGCGAGCGCCGCAACTGCTCCAGCCGCCGGACCACCCGGAACCCCAGCGACTCGGCCAGCTGCCGGGCCGCCGGATGGTCCCCGTGCGCCCACAGCCGCAGCCGTCCGTCCGGTGCCTGTGCCGCCGCCGCCTCGACGAGCAACCGCCCGAAGCCGCGCCCCCGGTAGGCCGGATGGGTGACCACCTCGGCGGCGGACCCCGCGACGGCATCGGTCGGGTCGAGGTGGGCGTAGCCGACGACGATCTCGCCGGTCGTCGTGGTGAGCCCGAGCCCCAGCCCGCCGGAGCCGGTGCCGGACGGGTCGGGGGCGGGCAGCAGGAGCAGGAGGTGGCGGTCGGGCCCCTCCCCGCCGTAGCGCAGGTGCAGGCTGACGTGCTCGCTCAGCGGGCGGACCCCGTCGGCCTCGGTGGCGGCCTCGGTCAGCATCGCCACCGCGGCCACGTCGGTGGGGTGCAGGCTGGGACTGATCTCCACCCGGGGGAGCTCCTGATCGGCACGCTCCCGGTCCGCACGCTTCGGGTCAGCGGGGACCGGGGGGATCGGCTGGGGCTGGCTCACGTCTTCACCCTAGGCGCGGGCCCGGGCCGGACGCCGATCGGCGGGCTCCGCAGCGGGGCACCGGGCCGGACATCGCACCGGAGTCAGGCGTCGACGGTCTCCTCGGCCGTGGCGCGGTCCCGGCCCGGTGGCACGAACCGGTACCCGACGTTGCGGACCGTCCCGATCAGCGCCTCGTGCTCCGGCCCGAGCTTGGCCCGCAGCCGCCGGACGTGGACGTCCACGGTCCGGGTGCCGCCGAAGTAGTCGTAGCCCCACACCTCCTGCAGCAGCTGGGCCCGGGTGAACACCCGTCCCGGATGCTGGGCGAGGAACTTCAGCAGCTCGAACTCCTTGTAGGTCAGGTCGAGTACCCGCCCGCGGACCTTCGCGCTGTAGGTGACCTCGTCGACCACGACGTCCCCGGCGCGGATCTCCGAGGTCTCCGGTTCCCGGGCGGCCTCGGCGAGCCGGGACCGTCCCGCGGCCAGCCGCAGCCGGGCCTCGACCTCGGCGGGTCCGGAGGAGTCCAGCAGGACGTCGTCGGCGCCCCAGTCGGCGGCCACCGCGGCCATCCCGCCCTCGGTGAGGACCAGCAGCAGCGGGGAGGACAGGCCCGTGGTCCGCAGCAGCCGGCACAGCGAGCGGGCACCGGCCAGGTCCCGGCGGCCGTCCACGATCACCGCGTCCGCGGGCGGGGCGTCCACCAGGACGGCGGCCTCGGCGGGCAGCACCCGGACCTGGTGGGGCAGCAGGCCGAGGGCGGGCAGGACCTCGGCGGACGGGGCGAGGGCGTTCGTCAGGAGCAGCAGCTGAGCCACGAGATGCCTCCCGCAGTCATGCCCGCGGCGCCTGATCGGTGAGCGATCACGGCGCCGGGGCTCCGGCGTCGTCAGCCGCGCCGTTGCGGGAACGTAAGCGTTCAGCGTACAAGGGGCTACCAGCAGGGGTCACGACATCCGTGAGACACAGGTCACCCCCGTGGCGCCCTCCCCCCTCGCGCGGCCCACCCCTTCCGGGCACGGTGGCACATAGCGCCCGGAAGACGGGCACGAGGTGCCACCGTGCCCGGGGCGGACGGGCCCGTTCCTCCACGCCACCCCGAGCGGGCCCCGGGGGGAGGAGAGGATGTAGTCCGTGCCGACTCTTGTCCGCCGCCGGGCCGTCGACCTGCCGGACCGCCCCCTGGTGACCGCCGACGGTGTCCGGCTCAGCGCCCGGCATGAGCCGGCCGGTCCCGGGTCGCCGGACCTGGCCTTCGTCGTCGCGCACGGGTTCACCGGGTCCTGGCGGCGCCCTGACGTCCAGGCCGTGGTGTCCGGTCTTCGCCGGTCCGGCGGTGTGGTCTGCTTCGACTTCCGTGGCCACGGCGGGTCCGCGGGGCTGAGCACGGTGGGTGATCTGGAGATCCAGGACCTGGACGCCGCGGTGCGCTGGGCACGCGAGCTCGGGTACGCCCGGGTGGCCACGGTGGGCTGGTCGATGGGCGCCGCGGTGGCGATCCGGCAGGCGGCCCTGCTGCGCGGGGTGGATGCCGTGGTCGCGGTCAGCGGGCCGTCCCGCTGGCACTTCCGCAGCACCCCGGCGATGCGGCTGGTCCACCTGGCGATCGAGACCTGGGCCGGGCGCGCGGTCACCGCCACCTTCTTCGGCACCCGGATCGTGGCGAGCGGGTGGCAGCCCCCGCCGGAGCCCCCCGACGCCCTGGTCGGGCGGATCGCCCCGGTCCCGCTGCTGCTGGTGCACGGCGATGCGGACCCGTTCTTCCCCCTCGACCACGCCCGCTGGCTGGCCCGGGCGGCCGGGGCTGGGGCGCACCTGTGGGTCGAGCCGGGGTTCGGCCATGCCGAGAACGCCGCCTCCCCGGAGCTGATCGCCCGGATCGCAGCCTGGGTCCACGGGTCCGCGCGCGGCGTCGCCCCGGCCGTGTCCCGTCCCGCCGCGTCCGGTCCTGAGGTGTCCCGGTCTGGACCTGCCGGACGCGGTGGTGATGTTCCTCCCGGTCCCGGCACCCCCGATCCCGGGGATCGGTCTGCCAGGATGCCCGCGTGAACGCCGTTCTCGCCGCCATCGTCTCGGTGGTGCTGGCCGCGCTGATGGTGCTGGCCGGGTATGCCGGCGGTGGGCTGGTGGCCGTGGCCGCCGTGGCGCTGGCCGTCCTCCTGGTGGCGATCGGCTGGGCCGTCCTGCTCGACCTGCCGGATGTCCGGGGCAGCTCCGCGGTGATCCTGGTGAGCGGCTGGGCGGCACTCGGCGTGGCCGCCTTCTACCGCACCCACGCCCGGCCGCTGGCGGTCTTCACCGCGGTGGTGGCGGCTGCGGTCCTGCTCGCCTTCGCCCATGAACTGCTGCGTGGTCAGGGCCGGGCCAAGCTGGTCGAGTCGGTGACCGGCACGCTGTCGGGGCAGGTGGTGGTAGTTCTCGGCGCAGGTTGGGTGCTGCTCCCGGACACGGCGGCCGACCGGGCAGCCGTCCCGGTGACCGCCGCCGCCCTCGCGCTGGCCCGGCTGGTCACGGCCGTTCCCCTCCCGCAGCGGGTGCTGCGCTGGGCGCAGTTGCTGCTCGGCGCGGGAGCCGGTGCCGCGGTGGCCGCCGTGCTGGCCCGGTCGTTGCTGGCCGCGGGGGTGGGTGCGGCCGTCGCCGTCGCCGCTGTGGTGGCCGCGTTGGACCACGTGATCGCCGACCTGCCCGCCGCCCGGACCAGGCTCGGGATGATCGCCGGCGCGGCGGCACCGGCTACCGGGGTGGGCATGGTGGGGTACGCGGCGATCCGGATGCTGGCCGGCTGACCGCGGGCCCGGCGGAGCATCCAGCCTGTCCCGAAAGGTGACAGTTCCGTCTCACATGTTGGACACAGGGATGCGGGAGGCCTACCTCACCTGTTCTCTGTTCCCGTGGACGTGACGCTCGCCCGTGCCGCCGCGCTGGTCGCCGTGCTGGCACTGTGCTGCGCCTTCGGCCTGTTCCGCCGGGCTCGCGACGGGCGCACGCGACGCCTCGACACCCCGCGACCGCCGGTGCTCACGGCGGTCCAGGTCGGTGCCGAGCTGGGCAGCCGGGCCACTCTGCTGCAGTTCTCCAGTCCGTTCTGCGGCCCTTGCCGCAGCACCCAGCGGCTGCTCGGCCAGGTGGCGGGCGACCTCGACGGGGTCAGCCATGTCGAGGTGGACGCCACTCGGCGCCTGGATCTGGTCCGCGATCTCGACGTCCACCGGACGCCGACCGTGCTGGTGCTCGACGCCGAGGGCCGGGTCCGCGGCCGGGCGGTCGGTGTCCCGGACCGGGCGGAGCTGGTGGCCACACTGGACGGGATCTGCGCCGGGGCGTTGCGTGGCTGACCTCCGCCGGGACCCGCTGCGGCCCCGCCCCCTGCCTACCCGCCCGCTCCTGCTCACCTGCCGCCGCGTGGTCGACCACTGCCGGCGGACCTCCGGCGCCTGTCGCCTCGGCTGACCGGGCCCGGGCTCCTCTCGCCCGACCCTCGCTGCTGATCCCGGGCTGGCCCCGGCGATCCCGGTCGACTGTCCCGGACGTCCCTCGCCGCCCGTCCCCCAGCGATCCCCCCCCCATCAGCCAAGCCCTGCCGTGGCCTCACCACCCGGGTCCACCGGGCAGGGCCCGCACCTTCCGGAGCCGACCATGACCGCCACCACTGTCGCCGCCCCCGCCGGGATCGATCCCCGGGGGCCTCGTTTCGCCGCCACCCTGACCACCATCGTGTTGGCCCTGACCGTGCTGACCGGGAACCTCGGGCTGCTGGCCGCCCAGACCGCCGTGTTCGCGGTCGGGGCCCTCGCCGGGGCGCAGGCCACGCCCTACGGGGTAGCCTTCCGCCGGCTGCTGCGGCCCCGGCTGGCCCCGCCCGCGGAACTGGAGGACCCCCGCCCGCCGCGGTTCGCCCAGGGGGTCGGACTGCTGGTGACCGGGACGGGGCTGCTGCTGGCCGTCGCGGGTGTCGGCGGGGCCGTCCTGGTGTCCGCGGCGGTGGCCCTGGTGGCGGCCTTCCTCAATGCCGCGTTCGGGCTGTGCCTCGGCTGCGAGTTCTACCTCGTCATCGCCCGGCTGCGGTCGTCCGGGCGCTGACCCGCCCGCCCCCCGGCTAGCATTCCCCGGGGGGTAATCACCGACGGTCGTCCGGGAGGATCACGTGCCCATCGAGTTGTCCGCGGACCTGCACCCGAAGCTGATGCCGGTCGCCTGGCTGATCGGCACCTGGGCCGGTGCGGGTGTGATCGGCTACCCGTCGATGGACTCCGACCTGCGGTTCGGGCAGGAGGTGGTGTTCTCCCACGACGGCCGTCCGTTCCTCAGCTACACCTCCCGGACCTGGCTGCTGGACGAGGAGGGCAACCAGGTCAAGCCGCTGGCCAGTGAGAGCGGCTACTGGCGGGTCGGGCCCGGCGACCGGGACGCCAACGACGTCGAGGTGCTGCTCACCCACCCGACCGGGGTCGTGGAGATCTACATCGGCCGGGTCGACGGGGCCCGTGCCGAACTGGCCACCGACCTGGTCGCCCGTACCTCCACGGCCAAGGAGTACACGGCGGCCAGTCGGATGTACGGCCTGGTCGAGGGGGACCTGATGTGGGTCATGGAGATGGCCGCGATGGGTCATCCGCTGGGCCCGCACGCCTCCGCCCGGCTCAAGCGGGTCTGAGCTGAGACAGCCACGTCCTACTGGACCCTCACCTCGGTGACGGGGTTGCCGTCGGCGTCGAGGATGTGGGCGGCGCAGGCCATGCAGGGGTCGAAGGAGTGGATGGTGCGCAGGATCTCCAACGGCTGCTTGGGGTCCGCCAGGGGGGTGCCGACGAGGGCAGCCTCGTAGGCGCCGGGGTGGCCGGCGGCGTCACGCGGACCGGCGTTCCAGGTGGTGGGGACGACGGCCTGGTAGTACGCGATCTCGCCGTCTTCGATGACGATCCAGTGGGACAGGCCGCCGCGGGGGGCTTCGTGGAAGCCGACGCCCTGGGCTTTCCGGGGCCAGGTGGAGCGGTCCCAGAGGCGGTCGTCGTGGATGCGCAGGTCGCCGCCGGCGATGTTGGCCTGCAGTTTGTCCAGCAGGGTGATCGAGTGCTCGGCCAGCACGACCGATTCCAGGCCGCGGGCGAGGGTGCGGCCAAGGGTGGAGAACAGTGCCTCCGGTCCGACCTTGAGTTGGGCGAGGGAGTCGTTGACGAGTGTGGTGAACCGCTTGTCCTTGCGCGCGTAGGCGATCGCGACCCGGGCCAGCGGGCCGACCTCGACCGCCATCCCGTCGTAG
>DASTGO010000277.1:0-2429 GCA_035719045.1 Kineosporiaceae bacterium
ATACACCGCGTACGGCAGCGACGGCTCAACCTTCGTGACCGCCGCCGTCGTGGGATACACGTTGCGGGGCCGACCCGTGGCCGGGTCGACGTCGGCCACACGCACACGCGGCCGCGGTGACACGTAGGCGACAGCAGCCCAACCACTCAGCTCAGTCGCCAAAGGCGCCGCGGTCACGAGGCCACGGACGTTTCAACTGGCACGAGACGCCGTCGAAATGACGTCCTACTGCCGTCCATTTGGACGACTTCGTGCCTCGCAACACACGGAAACAAGGCCTGGTGGTGGCCGTTGTCGCCGCGCCCAGGTACTCTCACAAGTGAGTTCCTTCCGCGCTCAATGGGCGTGTGGAACGGAGCCCACCGCGCGGGTGGCGGCCAAACCAATGCGCGCGAGGGGCTTGAGCGTGGAGGGCCCGCCCCGCCAAGGGCGGGCTTCTCCGTTTTGTTGTGGGGTTACGCCGACTGGCTCAGCGGCAGCTCCTTCTGATCCCCCGGCACCGGAGCTGTCCACCACGTGGGCCGACCGGTCTCGTCGAGCCGTTCGCGCTCAATCGCCAGCAGCATGTCCAGGTAGGCGTCGCGTGTGACACCCAGGGCCTCGGCTGCTCTCTCCGCGACCTCCAGCGACTCCGGGAGCAACCGGGCACTGATCCGGGTTGCTCTGCGACCGACGCCGTTGGCACGCCGCTGTCGTCCTGCCCGTCCTGCCATGGCTCGAAATCCAAGCCCCATGTGGCACCAAACCTCGAGCCGCCGCGCCGACCAAGTCCAAGATTTGTGGCGCCACTTCCGTGCTTGCCTGGTGTGTGTTCATGCCGGGTCACCGGTTTCGGCTTCGTCGTCGCCGGCTTCGTCGTCCACCAGGTGGTAGGTGCGGCCCTGCTTGAGCAGCAGGTTGCGGGCGGTCAGGTCGTTGAGGGCATTAGAGATGGTCTTGCGGGACGGTCCGCGCCGGGGGCCGTCGGGCTCTAGCGGCTGGGCGAGTTCGTCGAGCTGGCCGAGCTGCATGGGGCCGTGGTCGCGCAGTTGCTCCAACACCCAAGTCCTCGAGACCAGCTCCCCGATCTCCTGGGCGACTTCCTCGCTGTCGGGGTCGACTGGGTCATCCCCGGCCAGGCCGTCACCACTGGCGTCGGCGGCCGGGTCGTCGTCCCAGCCCTTGGTGTACAGGTCACCGGCAGCCTCCAGGTCGGCGCCGGTCAGCTCCCGGGGCCGACCGCCGTCGGCCAGCCACTGCTCGACCAGGGCCAGAGCGGCCTGCTCGGCGTCGAAGACCCGGCACGAGGTGGACAGCACCTCACCGCGGCGGGTGATCACGGCCATGCCGGGCTTGCCGCCGGGCAGGGACTTCAGTGCCTCGACCAGGCCGGCGACCTGGACTCCGTCGCTGGCCAGGCGGGCCGCGCTGGACCCGCCGGGCTTGTGCGCGATGGAGAACCCGGCGCCGGTGAGCAGGTCCCGCACCGGCACCCCGCCGATGATCATGTCGGAGCGGACCGACTGGGAGACCTGGATCAGCTGCACCCCGCAGGCCCGGCCCCGCTCGGCGATCTCGCACACCTTGCGGATCTTCGAGGCGGGCAGGATCCGGTTGAGGGTGGTGGCCTCATCCAGCAGCAGGGTGAGGATCGGGTCGGGGTTGGCGTCCGGTCCGGCGGCGACGAACCGCTTGAGCTTGGCCGCCCCATAGCGGGTCTCCCGCGCGCACATCACCGCATGAGCGATGTCGATCGCCCGGCCCGCCTGCTGGGGAGTCAGCGCCAGCCGGGTGGCCAGCGGGTGCAGCTCGGGGGCGGACATGCCGTGCTTGCCGTCCGCGTACAGCACGACCGACCGGCCGGACAGCACCCCCGGCACGATCACCACGACCGTGGTGCCGCCCTTGCCCGACCCCGAGGTGCCCGAGATCAGGCCGTGCTCCACACCGTCCTTGTTGAACAGGTAGATCTTGACCGTGGCGGCGGCAGCGTCCAGCGCGACCGGCAGCGCCCCGTCCTCGTCGATGACCGGACCCGGCCAGGCGGTAGGTGCCTTCTCCAGGGTCCGGCCCGGGGCCAGCAGGACCTGCAGCCGGTCGGCCGGGCCATCGTCGCGCAGCGCCGACAGGGTCACCGTGTCCGCCGGCAGCCCCATCGCCACCTCCACCGCCCGGCGCACCTGGGTGCCGGTGGCGTTGGCGGCGTGCACGCCGTCCAGGCGCACCACCATCGCCGCCCCGCCCTCGACTGGCTCTTCCACCGACCCCGGCACTACGACTGACCCGCGCAGCGCCTGTGGCCCGGCCGGCCCGGCG
Source organism: Kineosporiaceae bacterium (assembly GCA_035719045.1). GTDB lineage: Bacteria > Actinomycetota > Actinomycetes > Actinomycetales > Kineosporiaceae > DASTGO01. Next base: position 2,296 of record DASTGO010000277.1, read on the forward strand.
ACCTGGTCGGCCCAGGCCGCGACCAGCGCGGCCGCCGCGGCGGACAGCTTGGCCTTGGCGGGCTTGCGGGCGGTCAGCCACTTCCAGGTCGGCCAGCCCAGTGCTGCGGCGAGCAGGACGACGTCGGCCCGCCA
>DASTGO010000278.1:0-5137 GCA_035719045.1 Kineosporiaceae bacterium
CTGGGTCGTGGTCAGGTAGCGGTCCCCGGCGGGGTGGACGTCGGCCGGCGCCCGCCGGGTCCCCGGCAGCCGGCGCACGCCGGGCGGCCCGGTCAGGGTCGCCGCGTAGACCCGGAAGCCCTGGCCGGCCTGGTCCGCCGAGGACAGCCCGAGCAGCAGGCCGTCCGGGTACGGGATCGGGTCCGAGCCGGTGGAGTGGCAGTCCAGCGCGAAGTCCTGCAGCGCGGCACCGGTCCCGGCGTCGAGCATCCACCAGTGGTCCGGGGCGCCCGGTCCGTCGGCCGAGGGGACCACCGCCCAGACCGTCCCGGCGCCGGTGATCCAGGCGGAGCCGCTCTCCCCCTCACCCCAGGCCGGATGGTGGACCTCCCAGCGCGTTCGCCCGCCGGGCCCGACCACGACCAGCCGGTCGGGCAGGGCGAGGGCAGCACAGGAGGTGTCGGGCGCGACCGCATGGGTGCCGGAGCCCCCGGCAGGCAGGGGGAAGCGAGCGGCGATCAGCAGTCCGGGGTCCAGGACGGTCAGTTCGCCACCGGCGGTGACGGTCCAGTTCCCGGTGGGTGTCCGCCCGAGCGTCGAGCGTGGCGGCACGGCGGTCTCCGCCAGCAGATGTGGGCGCAGCACAGTGGGCAGCACGAGGGGGAGTATGCCCGGGACGGCCCGGTGGTGATCAAGTGCCTCCCGGTCCGGACCCCTACGGGCGGGTTCGCGGGGCCGGCCTCGGCCCGCGACCCGGAGACAGAACTGGACCGCACTGGTCTAGAATTCGCCGCGGGTGCCCGCCTGCTGACCGGACGGACGTGCCGGCCGCCGGCCGGGATCTCGCCAGGAACAGGGACGGCTCCCGCACGGTTTCACCGCTTGCGATGCGGTAGCCGGCCGCGGCGCCACTCCGGTGGCGGCCGGGGTCTTGTCCGCCCGCAGGACGTGCGACCTGTCCGACCCACTCAGAAAAGCGGCCGCCGGCCCTCCGCGCCTACCCGGCCGACCCTCACACAAGGCGGTGACCTGCTCCGATGCCGATCTATGACGACGTCACCCAGCTCGTCGGCAACACCCCGCTGGTCCGGTTGAACCGGATCACCGACGGCGCGCCCGCCACGGTGGTGGCGAAGCTGGAGTTCTACAACCCGGCCAGCAGCGTCAAGGACCGGATCGGCGTGTCCATGATCGACGCGGCGGAGGCGTCCGGCGAGCTCGCACCGGGCGGGACCGTGGTCGAGGCGACCAGCGGCAACACCGGCATCGCGCTGGCCATGGTCGGTGCCGCCCGTGGCTATCGGGTCGTGCTCACCATGCCGGAGTCGATGAGCAAGGAGCGCCGGGCCCTGCTGCGGGCCTACGGCGCGGAGCTGGTGCTGACCCCGGCCGCGGAGGGCATGAGGGGCGCCGTCGCGAAGGCCGAGGAGATCGGCGCGACCGAGGGCGCGGTGCTGGTCCGCCAGTTCGCCAACGCCGCGAACCCGGACGTCCACCGCCGGACGACCGCCGAGGAGATCTGGAAGGACACCGACGGCCAGGTCGCGGCGTTCGTCTCGGGCATCGGCACCGGTGGGACGATCACCGGCGTCGGCCAGGTGCTCAAGCAGCGCAACCCGGACGTCAAGATCTTCGCGGTCGAGCCCGAGGCCTCCCCGATCCTCAACGGCGGGCAGCCGGCCGGGCACCCGATCCAGGGCATCGGCGCCAACTTCGTGCCGGAGGTCCTCGACCGGGGCGTGTACGACGAGGTGCTGGACGCCCCGACGGAGCAGGCCCTGACGTACGCCCGGCGGGCGGCCAGGGAGGAGGGCCTGCTGGTCGGGATCTCCTCGGGGGCGGCGATCTGGGCCGCGGTCCAGGTGGCCAACCGCCCGGAGTTCGCCGGCAAGCTCATCGTCGTGGTGGTGCCGTCCTACGGTGAGCGCTACCTGTCCACCGTCCTCTACTCCGACCTGATGGACTGATCGACATCGTGTTGCGCGCGGATGACGAGGGCAGGTCGACCATGACCGGACAGCGCCCGGCCCGGGTGGTCCCGGTGCCGGGGCGGCTGGGCTGGCGGGCCCGGCTCGAGGAGGACCTGCAGGCCGCGATGACGCATGACCCGGCGGCACGCAGCCGGGCCGAGCTGGTCCTCGGCTATCCGGGACTGCATGCGATCTGGTCGCACCGGGTGTGCCACGTCCTGTGGATCCGGGGACACAAGCTGGTCGCCCGGCTGCTGTCCCAGTGGACGCGCGCGATGACCGGGATCGAGATCCATCCCGGGGCGACCGTCGGCCGACGGTTCTTCATCGACCACGGGATGGGTGTCGTCATCGGGGAGACCGCCGAGATCGGGGACGACGTGATGCTGTACCACGACGTCACGCTCGGTGGGCGCAGCCTGGCCAAGGTGAAGCGGCACCCCACCGTCGAGGACGGGGTGACCATCGGCGCCGGGGCCCGCGTCCTGGGGCCGATCACGGTCGGCAGGGGGGCGCAGATCGGGGCGAACGCCGTCGTGGTCAGGGACGTCCCGGCCGGGTCGGTGGTCGTCGGGGTTCCGGGCAAGGTCAGCATCCGGCCGCCGGCCTCCCCGCCGGAGGAGTTCGCCGTCGATCCCGCGATCTTCATCTGATCGGGACGTCCGCATCTGATCCGGACGTCCGCGGACCAGCAGCCTGACCGGTCCGGCCTGTCGCTCGACGGGCCGGACCGGTGGTCTGTTCCGGCCTGGCCGATCCCTTGCGACGGAGCGGTTCGGGGCGTCGGTGGTTCCGCGGGGAGGTCGCCGGACCCGTCGGCGGTCAGCGCTCGTGGTGCTGGCGGAGGATCTGGATCCAGGGCTCGGCCCGCTGGGCGAGCTGGGCCGCCAGCAGCGCACCGGCGGCGATCGACAGGGTGAGGGCGGCCAGCCGGGCACCGGCTCCGCGGCGGGAGGGTGCGCCGGAGCCGGGCCGGAGGTCGGCCCCGAGCAGCTTCGGCACCCGCCACACGTAGGCCAGGACGTGGGCGGCGGTGAGCAGGAACCAGATCGCGAAGCTCGCCTTGTGCAGGAAGACCACCACGTCGCGCAGCGCGGGCGGGGCGTACAGCAGCCAGCTGCCGGTGCCGAGGAGGAGGACGGTGGCGACGACGAGGAGGGGCGCGAGCACCCGCAGCACGATCATCGGCGGACCGGCCACCCGGAACATGGGATCGCCGGTGTAGTAGCGCAGGAAGCGGTACCCGGTGCTGGCCAGCTTGAGCAGGACCGGCCCGATCAGCAGCAGGCCGATGACCACATGCGGGACGAGGAGTTCGTGCATGAGGAGGACGGTGACGCCTTCGGCCGCGAGCAGGACGAAGATCGCTCCGCCCGCCCAGCCGGTGAGCCGTTCGTTGGCGGCGGGACCACTCAGCACAGGGGTGTCCGTGTCATGGCGCACGAGCCGGGTCGTCACGGCCCCCATTGTGCTGCCCGTGACCCCGGCCGGTTGACCGTACCGGGTCATCCCACGGCCCGGGCGCGGTCGATCCGGCGAACTCCCGCCCCGGAGCGAGGCCCGACGGCGCCGTGTGCCCGTCCTCGGCGGGTGCCGCCGGGTGCCGATAGCGTGGTCCGGTGGACCTGCTGCCCTGGATCGCCGACGAGCGGCGGAGTGTTGCCCGCCTGATCGAGGGGCTCAGCCCGCAGCAACTGGCCACGGCCAGCCTGTGCGAGGGGTGGACGGTGCAGGACGTGGCCGCCCACCTGCTGGTGCCCCTGGTGACGCCGATGCCGCGGTTCGCCCTGGCGATGGTCCGCAGCGGCTTCGACTTCGACCGGGCCAACCGGCGGATGACCGCCGTCGTCGCGCGGCGCCCGGTCGAGGAGATCGTTGCCGGACTGCGCTCGCACGCCGAGCACCCCTTCGCGCCGCCCGGGATGAGCCACGCCGCCCCGCTGACCGATCTGCTGGTCCATCAGCAGGACATCCGCCGGCCGCTCGGACTGCGCGCCGAACTGGTCCCGGAACGGCTGCAGGTCTGCCTCGGTTTCGCCTACGCCGCCGTTGACCGCCCCGGTCGGAAGGCTCCCGTTCCGGCCGCCGCCCGTGCCGGAGCCTTCACCGGGCTCCGCTGGGAGGCCACCGACCTGGACTGGTCCCGCGGCGACGGCCCGGTGGTCAACGGTGCGGGCGAGGCCCTGCTGATGATGCTCATGGGCCGGGTCAGCGCGGTCGAGGACCTCTCCGGGGACGGCGCCGCCGTGCTGCGGGAACGGTTGGGCCGGTTCTGAGTACCGCCGCAGAACTCCACGGTTCCGGCAAGTTCTTGGCCCCCCAGGCACAAAAACTCGCGAAATCGGGAAGTTCCTGGCTCACCTGTGGTTCAGGGGGCACGTCACCGGAACGGTTTCCACGGCGACGCTCTCTCCCCGCACCGGGACGCGGTCGGGCGGGCTGGACGGTGTCAGGGGGCGGCGCGGGCCAGTCGGCCGCGCAGGTTCCCGTTCACGAGGGATCCGGCAGATTGGAGCGTTCAGTCCCGGCAGGCTGTAGCGCAGGGTCCGCTCTACAGGCTCGACAACCCAGGTGAACGGTCCGTTCTCACCGGATGGGGCCCTGTGGGTCGCGGCGGCCTTGGTGGCCGTCCGGCGGGAGAGCCGGATCCAGCGGGCACTGCACTGATCGAGCACGTCGGGACCGAGCGTCACCCCGGCTAGTCTCGCCCGAGGTGCACTACGACCCCAATGGCTCCCGCCGTGAGAAGTGACTGTCCGACTGCCATCGCCACTGCGTGAGCGTCCACCCCAGCGCCCGTGAGGATGAGGATAAGGAGTCCCACTCCCGCCACGCCGACTGCCGTCATGGATTGGCCCGCGCGACCGCGGGGGCCTTCGGGCTGAGACTCGCCTTGTTCGTCAGACACGAAGCACACCCTTTCCGGCACCTGTCGCGCCATCACGCCACTGATCGGAATCGGGGCATGACAGGGGTGCACAGACTGATTCCCACACATGCCTACGCCTGCGCAGACTACACGGATTGCCCAGGCGACTGCTCCGGGGCCAGGTACTACAGCTGCGGATCACGGAATTTGCTGTGAGGGCAGGGCGTTCGCGCTGGCGTGAGCGATGCGATCCTTGGCGACGTGGTAGCGCAGGTCGAGGCTTGGGCGTGGGAGTTGTCCAGTTGGGTGGACCGGGTGG